>DASYID010000205.1:0-11689 GCA_036252775.1 Solirubrobacteraceae bacterium | reverse complement strand
CCACGTTGGCGCCCTCGCCCGCGGGCAGGCAACGTCGCAGCCACTGGCGCCGGCCACTGACCTCGAGCTCGAGCGACACCAGGGCGCCCAGCGCCAACGCCGCGCCCGAGAGCCGCCCCACGGTCCCCGCCACCAGCCCGGCCACGGTGTGAAGGGCGTGCGACCAGACGTAGGTGGCCTGCGCGCGGATCGGGTCGATCTGCACCTCCGCCACGCCGGCCTGGCGCAGGCGGGCGGCGATCCAGGCCGCCGAGGCGCGCTCCCCGGGGCCGGCCGAGCTGCGGATCATGCCGGCCAGCGCCTGGACCTCAGTGCGCAGGAGCTCTGACTCAGCGACCGCTGCGGGGGGGCCCACGGTCTAGGCCCGGTGCCAGTCCACCGGTCCCGCCACCAGGGTGTGGCTGCCCAGCGGTCGACCCAGGACCCGCTGGGCCTCGCGGGCGCAGGCCACCAGTGCGGACAGGTCGACGCCCGTTTCGATCCCCATCTCGTGGAGCATCGAGACCAGGTCTTCACTGGCGATGTTGCCGGTCGCCCCCCGCGGCACGGGACAGCCCCCGAGCTCGCCAAAGCTCGACTCAAAGCTCGTCACGCCAGCACCGAGACAGGCCAGCACGTTGGCCAGCCCCTGGCCGCGGGTGTTGTGGAAATGGGCGGTCAGCTCAACCTCGTCTCCCAGGGTCTCCCTCGCCCGCGAGAAGAACGCCTGCACCTGAGCGGGATTGGCCATGCCCGTGGTGTCGCCGAAGCCCACCTCGTGGGCCCCCGCGTCGACCAGCCGCGCGGCGATGCCAAGCACCCGTTCGGGGGGCACCTCCCCTTCGTAGGGGCAGCCGAAGGCGACCGAGATGACACCCTCGCAGCGCAGGCCCTCACCGCGTGCGCGGCCGAGCACCCGTTCGAGTCCGTGCAGCGACTCGGCGATCGAGCGGTTGACGTTGCGCGAGTTGTGGGTCTCCGAGGCCGACAGGAAGACGTTGATCTCGTCGAAGCGCTCGCGCAGGGCGAGTGCGTTGTCCAGCCCCCGCTCGTTGGGGATCAGCACGCTGACCGAGACCTCGTCGGGAATCCGGGCCCGCTGGAGCACGGCGCCCGCGTCGGCCAGCTGCGGGATCACGTCGGGCCGCACGAAGCTCGTCACCTCCAGGCGACGCAGGCCGGTGCGCGCGAGCCCCTCGATCAGGCGAACCTTGTCCTCGGTGGAGATGACCTCCGGCTCGTTCTGAAAGCCGTCCCTCGGGCCGACCTCGCGCACGCGCACCGAGGCGGGGAGCTCCAGCGCGCTCAGCTCCCAGCGCTGTCGGCGTGCGCGGCGACGTCGATCACGCGCCGCTCGTGGGTTCCGACACCGATCGTTCGCGGCTCCCCGCCCTCGGGCGCCAGCTCGGTGACCTCGACCGCGAAGCGCAGCTTGCGACCGTCCAGCACCTCGGTCAGACGGGCATGGGCGGCGCAGCGCGCGCCCTCCAGCGCTCCGGCCACGTGCTTGACGCAGACCTCGAACCCGACCGTGGCCCGACCCGCGGGCAGGTGCTCGAGGGCCAGGATCGTCGCGTTCTGCTCGATCATGGCGATCATCCCCGGGGTGGAGAGAACCGAGACCCCGATCGTGCCACCCACGTCGGTGACCAGGCGGCCCTCGACGGTGAACTCGTCGGTGCGCTGAACTCCGGGCTCGAGGCTCACGGGCGAACCCTATACTCGCCGCCGTGGCGCCGCCCCCCCAGCCGGAGAGCGCTCCGGCCCCCCAGGTGCCGATCATCGGCGGCTCGGGAGCGCTGGGATTTGGACTGGCGGTACGGCTGGCCCGCGCCGGGGTGCCCGTGGTCATCGGCTCGCGCGAGCGCGAGCGCGCTCTGGAGGCGGCCGGCCGGGCCCGCGAGCTGACCCAGACCGATCTCGTGCAGGGCGAGGAGAACGCCGCCGCCGCCGGGCGCGGAGAGCTGGTTGTGCTGTCGGTCCCCTTCCGCAACCAGTCTGAGACCCTGACCAACCTCAGAGATGTCCTGCGCGAGGGGCAGATCCTGATCGATGCCACCGTTCCGCTGGCCGCCGCGGTCAGCGGCAAGGCCACCCGCATGCTGGGCGTCTGGCAGGGGTCCGCGGCTCAGCAGGCCCAGGAACAGCTGCCCGACGGGGTCAGCGTCGTGTCCGCCCTGCACACCGTCAGCGCCGCATCCTTGGGCGATCTGGACCACCCGCTCGACGAAGACGTGCTGGTGTGCGGTGACCGGCGCGAGGACAAGCGCCGCGTGGCGGAGCTGATCGAGCGCATCGAGGGCTTGCGCTGCGTGGACGCCGGTCGCCTGGAGATGGCCCGCGTGGCGGAGTCGCTGACGGCGATGATGATCTCTATCAACGCCCGCCACAAGACCCACGCCGGCATCCGCATCACCGGTTTGCCCGACACGCGCTGGTGAGGCCGACGCGACGTCGTCCATGAGCGTGGTGGTGCTCGCCGGGGGCACCGGCGGAGCGAAGCTGGCCCGGGGCCTGCTCGACGTGGTGGGCGACTCGTTGACGGTGGTGGCCAACACCGGGGATGACCTGGAGATCTACGGCGCCCACGTCTCCCCCGACCCCGACCTGGTCAGCTTCTGGCTGGCCGACCGCATCGACGAGCGCGGCTGGGGCCTGGCCGGGGACACCTTCGAGGTCATGTCGGGGCTGGGTGATCTCGGTGTCGACGTGTGGTTCTCCCTCGGCGACCGCGACCTCGCCATCGGAATCGAGCGCGGGCGCCGGCTGGCTGCCGGCGAATCACTCACCCGGGCGCACGCCGAGATCGTCCGCGCGCTGGGAATCACCGCTCAGGTGCTACCGATGTGCGACGAGCCGGTACGCACCCACGTGCGCACCGAGGCGGGCTGGCGGGGCCTGCAGGAGTTCTTGATCGGCGACCGCGGTGTGGGCCCGGTGACCGACGTGCGCTTCGACGGCATCGGGGACGCGCGGCCCACCGGCGAGGTCCTGGACGCGGTAGCGGCCGCGGAGGTGATCGTCATCGGCCCCTCCAACCCCGTGATCTCGATCGGTCCGATCCTCGCCCTCCCCGGGCTGCGTGACGCGCTGAGCCGCGCGCCGGCGCCGGTGGTGGCGGTCAGCCCGATCGTGGAGGGGACCGTCCTCAAGGGGCCGACCGAGGTCTTCTTGGACTGGGCCGGGGTGCCGTGTAGTGCCGAGGGGGTGGCGCACCTGTACGGCGAGGTCCTGGACGGGATCGTGGCTGATGAGCCGGTGGCCGGCCTGCCGGCGCTGCGCGTCTGCACCCGCATGCACGCGGCCCAGCCGCGGCGAGCTCTGGCCGAGCAGACGCTCGCCTTCGCCCGCTCGCTGTGAGCGAGCCAGTCGCGGCCGACCTGCGGGCGGGCGTGGGCTAGCGTCTGGGGCCACATGCGCACCGTCGCCATCCTTCCGGTCAAACGCCTGGAGCTGGCCAAGCAGCGCCTCGGCTCGACACTGCCCGAGCCCGCTCGGCAACAGCTGGCCCGGGCGATGACCACCGATGTGCTGATCGCCCTGCGGGGCACCCCGGCCCTGGATGCGGTCGCCGTGGTGACCGCCGACGTTCAGGTCCGGGCCCTGGCCGCTGCGCACGGCGCCGAGGTGGTCACCGATACGCGCTCGGATGGTCAGAGCGCCGCCGCCCAGCTCGGCCTGGACTGGGCCATGGCGGGTGGCGCACAGCGCGCGGTGCTGGTGCCCGGAGATTGCCCGGCGCTGGACCCCGCCGAATTGACCTCACTGCTGGCCGGCCCCCCGGAGGTCCCCTCGGTGGTCATCGTCCCCGACCGCCACGGGACCGGGACCAACGCCCTGGTGCTCTGCCCCCCCACCGTCATCGTGCCCGGCTTCGGGCCCGACAGCTTCGCCCGCCACCAGCGCGCGGCCCAGGCCGCGCGCGTGGCCACCCGTGTCGCTCGTCCCCCCTCGCTGCTGCTCGACGTCGACACGGGAGCCGACCTGGGCGCGCTGCGCCGGGCTCTGGCGGGCCTGGATCCCCGCACCGCCGCCCATACCCGGCGGCAGCTGGCCGACGCGTCCGTGTCGGTCCTGCCGGTGTCATGAGCACCCTGACCGCCCGCGCGCTCGCCGGGCTTCCGGAGATCACGTCCGGCATGAAGCTGGGACAGCTGATCGCCGGGGCGGCCGAGGCCCAGGGCGTGGCGCTGGGCAGCGATGAGGTCGTGGTCGTCGCCCAGAAGGCCGTCTCTAAGGCCGAGGGGCGCGTGGTGGCTCTGGGCGAGGTGAGCCCGGGACCGCGGGCGAGCGAGCTGGCCCGCGAGCACGGCCACGACGCGCGGGCGGTCCAGGTGGTGCTCGATGAGTCCGTCGAGCTGGTGCGGGCCGAGCGCGGCGTGCTGATCTGCCGCACCCGCCACGGCCTGGTGTGCGCCAACGCGGGCGTCGACGCGTCCAACGCCCCCGCCGAGGAAGTGCTGGTGCTGTTGCCCGTGGACCCTGACGCGTCGGCCCGGGCCCTGCGGGGGGAGCTGCGCAGCCTCAGCGGCGCGGCGCCGGCGGTCGTGATCACCGACAGCTTCGGTCGTGCCTGGCGTCACGGGCAGTGCGACGTGGCCATCGGTATCGCCGGGCTGTCGGCGTTGGAGGACTGGCGTGGGCGCCACGACAGCGCCGGACGCGAGCTGCGGGCGACCTGGATTGCGGTTGCCGACCAGCTGGCGGGTGCGGCCGACCTGGTGCGCTCCAAGGACTCATCGGAGCCGGTGGTCATCGTCTCGGGCCTGGCCGCCCACGTCACCGCTGAGGACGGGCCCGGTGCGACGGCCCTGGTGCGGCCGCTCGAGGAGGACCTCTTCCGCTAAGCGGCGACCGGCAGCTCGTAGTGGCGCCGGAGGTCGTACAGGGTGCCGCGCTCGGCGGCGGGGCGCCCCGCCTGGTGGGCGGCCGCCACCAGCTGCTCGGGGGTCAGTCGCACGCCGTGGTAGCTGCCGGCCAGGCGCGAGATGTTCTCCTCCATGAGCGTGCCGCCCAGGTCGTTGACGCCCCAGCGCAGCGCCTCGGTGGCGGCGTCGAGGCCCATCTTCACCCACGAGGCCTGCACGCTGGGCACCGTCCGGCCGAGGGCCAGGCGGAAGGCGGCGGTGGCCTTGAGGTTCTCCTCCCGCGAGATCTCCTGCACCCCGTGGGTTCGCCCCAGGAGGGTGTGGAAGGGGATGAACGACAGCGGCACGAACTCGGTGAACCCGCCCGTGCGCTCCTGGAGCTCACGCACCACCCGCATGTGCTCGGCCAGCTCCCAGGGCTCCTCGATGTGGCCGAACATCACCGTCACGGTGGAGCGCAACCCGGCCGCGTGGCAGGCCTCGATGATCTGCACCCAGCGTGAGACGGGCAGCTTGTTGGGAGAGATGCGCTCGCGCACACCATCGTGGAGCACCTCGGCGGCGGTGCCCGGGGTCGAGCCCAGGCCGGCGGCCCGCAGGCGCTCGAACACCCCCCGGGGGGCCAGCCCCGACGTCTGGCACATGTGGTCGATCTCCATCGCGGAGTAGGCGTGCAGGTGCAACTGGGGAGCGATCTCCTTGGCCAGCACCAGCCAGCTCTCGTAGTCCTCGAGCTGCCAGTCGGGGTGGATACCCGACTGCAGGCACAGCTCGGTGGCGCCGAAGTCGACCGCCTCGAGCACCCGGCGGGTGAACTCCTCGCGGTCGAGCTCGTAGGCGTCGGGCGAGCGCTTGCCCTGCCCGAATCCGCAGAACGCGCACCCGACCACGCATACGTTGGACACGTTGATGTTGCGGTTGACCACGAAGGTCACGGTCTCGCCGGCCAGCTCGGCGCGCAGCTCGTCGGCGGCCTCGCGCATCTCCTCGATGACCTCGGGCCGGCGCTCGGCGAACAAGGCGGTGGTCTCGTCGAGGCTCAGGGCCTGTCCCTCGCGTCCCTTGGCGATCGCCGCCGGGGCCAGTGCGGCATCGATGTGGCGCTCCTGCCGTCTGCCCGAGCCGCGACGCGGGATGAACGACCAGAAGCGAGCCTTGATCACGTCCAGCACGCCCTGTGCCAGCCAGGACTCATCGATGTACTGCGGATACACGCACAGGCGCTCGGTCAGGGCGACGCCGTCGGCGGTCAGGCGCTTGCGCACCTGGTGGGGTGAGGGAAACGGGTGCTCGGGTGAGATGTGGTCGCCGTTGGCCGACAGGCCCCCGAGGTCGCTGGCGCCGGCGCCGACCAGCTGGGGCCACCATTCGGCGAGGTTGGGGGGAACCTGGATGCCGACGTCGGGCATCAGGCGTCGTGTCTCGGCCACCAGCCGCCGCATGTCCTCGATGCTCACCGGTCTGGCCCAGTCGGGCAACTCCAGCTGCGGGCCCGCGCCCAGACCTGTGCGCCAGTACTCGCGGGCGGCCGCGTCGGCGATCTCGGCGGGCTCGCGACCGTAGTAGCTCTGGTGAGGGACGAAGTTCTGCAGGATCACCTCCTGAAGGTGTCCGTGGCGGGCCTGAATCGCGGCCAGGGCCTCCAGCGAGGCCATCCGCTCGGCCTCGGTTTCGCCGATCCCGACCAGGATGCCGCTGGTGAACGGGATGCGCAGGCGCCCGGCCGCCTCGATCGTGGCCAGCCGACGGCGGGGATGCTTGGTGGGCGAACCGGCATGCACCGTCTCCATCAGGCGCTCGGAGACCGACTCGAGCATCAGGCCCTGCGAGGCGGTCACCTCGCGCAGCCGGGCCAGGTCGGGCTCCTCGAGCACCCCGAGGTTGGTGTGGGGCAGCAGGCCGCGCTCGAGGGCGCGCTCACACGCCCACACCACGTAGGCGGTGAAGTCCTCATGCCCGTACTCGGCCAGCCGCTCGGCCACCCCGCGGTTGACCTCGGGGCGCTCGCCGGTCAGGACGAGCAGCTCCTTGACCTTGCGGCGCCCGGCCTCGTCGAGCAGCGCTATGACCTCCTCGGGCGAGTGCAGGTGCGCCTGGTGGGTGGCGAAGGCGCAGTACTTGCAGTAGCAGCGGCAGGTACGCGACAGCGACAGCGTCAGGTTGCGCGAGAAGGTGACGCGGCGCCGCATCTCAAGCGGGAAGTCTACGCGGGGGCCGGCCCCGGTCGAAGGGCCGGCCCCCGCGCCACCAACCTGGACTCAGGTGAGCTTGTCGATCGGGCGCTCGCCCGGCAGGCGCTCCTGGGGTGAGAGGACCAGCAGGCGGTAGCCGAACGCCGCCAACAGCGCTCCCACCACCGGGCCGAGGACGTAGACGAGCAGGAAGCGCCCAGCGTCCTCGCCACCACCCACCAGCGAGGGACCCAGGGCCCGGGCCGGGTTGAAGCCGGCCCCGGTCAGCGGGCCGAACGTCATCACCGCGAAGCCGAGCGTCGCTCCGATCACCAGGCCCGCCCAGTTGCGGGCCCCGCGCGGGTTGACCGCCAGGCCCATGATCGACCACATCAACACGAACGTCCCGATCAGCTCGACGAGCATGCCGGTGAACGCCTTGCCGTTGAGGCCGGTGCCGACCATGGTGGCGCCGTAGTGCCCGGCCTGGCCGGGGTCGTGGACGATCAGCTTGCACAGCAGCGCGCCCAGGACGCCGCCGGCCAGCTGGAGCAGTATGTAGATGGCAGCGTCGGGGATGGTGATCTTGCGGATCGCGGCCAGGGCGGTGGTGACCGCCGGGTTGAAGTGCGCCCCCGACGCACTGCCCAGCGTCTGGATCAGCATCATCAATACGAACGCGTGCAGGAGCCCGACGACGGCGAACTCGCGGTAGTTGAGCACGCTCCCGTGGACGGTCAGGATCATGCAGATGAAGAACACGAGCAGCAGCGTCCCGAGCAGCTCAGCCACGTAGGCCGCTATCCCGCGCGCCTCTATCGCGTCCTCCCGGGTTTCGGATCGGGCCGGCGGTGCGGTCCGACCCGCGGGTCCAGCGCCAGTGTCAGCCACGCGCATCCTCCTTCGCTTCAGTCGGGGCCAGATGACGGCGCGGATTGTACGGACCCGCCCGGCCGGCGCTCAGGCCGAGCTTTCGGCCAGCAGGCGCGCGACGAGGCGGTCGCCCTCGCGGGCCATCCTCGACCGGGGGACCACGGCTGTGAAGCCCGCCCCCAGGGCCCGCTCGCGCACCTCGGCCTCCACGTGGGCGTAGACCGCCAGAGTCGGCACGCCCCGCAGCGCTCCGCTTTCGTTCAGCCCCTCCACCAGACCGATCCGCGCGCCCACCTCATCGGTCAGGTCCACGATCACCAGCTCGGTGCCGTCGAGGCGTTCCTCCAGCTGCTCAGGTGTCGAGCACAGAAGCAGCTCGTGGCCCGCAGCCTGCAGCGGTGCCTGGATGCGCGAGGCGAACATCAGGTCGGATATGAGGGCGGCCACCCTGGCCATGGTCGAGCCGGTGTGGGGCTCTACTGGGAGCGCAGCTCGCGAAAGCGCTGGCGCACGGACTCGGGGCGGCCCCACATCGGGTTGACCTCCACGCGACCGCTGCGCATCTCGCGCACGGCCAGCTCCCCCTCGATGCCGGCATCGTCGAGCAGGCTCAGCGTCCCGTGGACGGTGGGAGCGGCGGCAGCGTGCCCGAAGCGGTGGGCGACGAGTACCCGCCAGTGCCAGTCGTGGCGCGAGTAGGGCTGGGCGTTGCAGGTCACCATGTAGACGGCGGCATCGATGTAGCGGCCTTCGTCGGCGATGCGGACGTCGAGCTCCAGATCGGTCCAGTCGTCGGGCAGGGAGTCCAGGATCTGTTGGAAGGTGTCGGCCAGGCCCATCGCCTGGGCAGCGTATAGGCCCGTGAGCAGTTGGACTCGGGTTTTCAGCTCTACCCTTGCGGCATGGGCGTCAGCGTCGCTTCACTCGCTAGCGAGCAGCACCGGGCCGTGCGCCACGGCGTCGGCCTGCTGGACCGCAGTGAGCGGGGCAAGCTCGCCCTGACGGGCCCCGAGGCGCGCGAGCTGCTCAACGGGCAGATCTCCAATGAGGTCCTGTCACTCACACCGGGCCAGGGCTGCTACGCCGCCCTGCTGACCCCCAAGGGCAAGATGCTCGGCGATCTGCGCGTGCTGGCCGCGGCGGCGCCGTTTGAGGAGCTGTGTCTGGACACCGAGCGCACGGCGCTTCAGGACCTGTTCGACGTCCTGCGCCGCGGGGCCATCGGCTACGACGCCCAGCTGCACAAGCGCACGCTGGAGCGTGGCTTGCTCTCCCTGGTCGGCCCTCACGCCCGGCGCGCGGCGGGGCTGACCGCGGAGGATCCGCCCGGCGCCGAGGAGCACGCCAACGCTGTAGCAAGGATCGCGGGCATCGAGGTCCTGCTGGTGACGACCGACCTGGGCCTGGATCTGCTCTGTGACGCGGCGCGCACCGACGAGCTGCGCCGTGCCCTCGAGACCCAGGGGGCGATCGGCGTGGATGAGGCGGTGGTCGAGGTCCTGCGCGTCGAGCGCGGACGGCCCCGGTACGGCATCGACCTCGACAGCGCGACGATCCCTCAGGAGGCGGGCCTCAACGATCGCGCGGTGAGCTTCACCAAGGGTTGCTACGTCGGCCAGGAGACCGTCGCCCGCCTGCATTACCGGGGACGGCCCAACCGCCACCTCCTGGGACTGCGCCTGACTGGACCGGCCGCCCCCGGCGACCCCCTGAGGCTGGGGGAGCGCGAGCTCGGACGTTTGGGCAGCGTGGCGCGATCGCCCCAACTGGGCTGGATCGCCCTCGCCCTCGTTCGGCGCGAGGGGCAGGCGGGTGACCGCGTCTCGGTGGGAGCCGGCGAGGTCAGTGCCGAGCTCGTGGAGCTTCCGTTTGACGAGGAGCACGTGGCGTGAAGGTGGTGGCGGGTTGGGCACTGGCGGGGCTGGTCACCGCAGCGGCCGGCTGCGGTTCGCCTGCCACTCCCTCGGCCGCCGATCGCTACGCGGCGCAGGTCAACCAGGTGCAGCGATCGTTTGCCGCCCAGGTGCAGGGCTTCGCGGGGGCACTTACCCCGTCGAGCTCGGCCCGCCAGGACCGCATCACCCTCGCTGGCTTCCAGGGGGCGCTGCGCCGGGCCACGTCCCAGCTGCGGGCCATCGTCCCACCGGCCGCCGTGGCCTCCCTCCATCGACAGCTGGTCGGCGTCATGAACCGCTACGGCGACGCGATCAGCCTGGCTCAGCGGGCACTGGGCGCACACCGTCGCGGGGCGCTGCTGGAGACCCGACAGCGCCTGCTCGGGGATGCGCGGCGCGCGGCCGCCCAGCTGAACTCGACGATCGACGCGATCAACTCGCGCCTTCATCCCTAGGCGCGCTCAGCCGGTGCGAAGCAGGACGACGACGACCACGATCGCCACCCAGAAGAACACGTTGATGGTCCAGGCCACCGCCGTCGCGTTGACCGACACATCTCGGCCCGGAACCAGGCTGGACTGACGACGCTCCGTGCCGAAGCGCCGCTTGGGCATCGCCGATCGCCGCTCGACCGTCGCTCCCCGGCGCTCCCCGATCTCCGCGGGCGGTTCGGCTCGTCTTTCTCGGCGTGCCTCGCGGCGACGGTCCGCCGCGCGGCGCCGATCGGCGCCGCGCGGTAGCCGCGGCCCCGTTGCGCCCGGACGCGAGGACCCCACCGCTGGAGACCCCACCGCCGCAGACCCCACCGCCGGAGAACCCACCGCCGGAGAACCCACTGCCGGAGATCGCTGCCCCGGGGACCCCAACCCCGACGCCGGACCCGGTGTTCGCGGATCGGGGACTCGAACGATTCGGGGACGGCTGGCCAGCGGCAGGCCGGGCCGGGCCGGGATGGCCTCGGTCGCTCCGCCGTCGAGCTCAGCCACCGCGCGGACCAGCTGGGCATGCAGCGCCATCAAGCGCTGCCGATGTTCCTCAGCGGTCTCCCCGGCGAGGCGGTTTAGCCAGGGCAGGCCGACGGCCGGCGCTGATCCTGGGGTTCGGTGAGGGTGGGGAGTGCTCATCGCGGCGGCTGTGGCAGAGAACCCGGCCCGGCGGCACGAGCACGGGCGACCGGCCTGGCTTGGCGCGCGGACGCTTGAAAGTGTAGTTGCCCGCGGGTATGAACGCGGCGGGCGAGGGGTACCGGTCCGTGGCCGGGCTCGCCCGCAGGGGATCCTTCGGTTAGGGTTCCCGCGGGCCCCGGACGGCCCTGGTACCGGGATGGAGAGATGATCGGAGCGAGGCGCAGCACAGCAGTCACCGTCGTCGCACTGGGGCTTTGCCCCCTGGTGCTGTCGGCGTGCGGGACCGGCCAGCCCTACGCCAACAACCCCAGGCCCCCCGCGCCGATCGTCGTCACGGCGGCGATCGTGGGTGACCACGTGTCGCTCTCCCCCGCCCAGCTGGGCGCCGGCCCGATCGAGCTGGTGATCGCCAACGAGACCGACAGCTCGCAGCAGGCCACGCTGGAGACCGACCAGATCAACGGTAGGCAGGCCGGGTTGCGCCAGCGCACCGGCCCCATCAACCCACAGGACACGGCCTCGCTGAAGGCCAGCCTTCAGCCAGGGACCTACTCCCTGCACGTGGAGGGATCCGCCATCAAGGCGGCGCGCCTCCAGGTCGGTGCTCTGCGCGCCAGCGCTCAGAACCAGGTCCTTCAGCCTTAGGGCATGGGCCCGACGGGGCGCAGACGGGCGGGGCGCGGACGGGCGGGACGCATACGGGCGGGACGCAGACCGACGGGGCGCAGACCGACGGGGCGCGGACGGGCCGGGCTCATCGCGGCGGTGGCTCTGGT
>DASYID010000204.1:0-7700 GCA_036252775.1 Solirubrobacteraceae bacterium | reverse complement strand
CGCGGGTGGACTCCTCGGTGGCCATCACCCTGTGCGCGCACACCTCCCTGGGGACCCAGCCGATCTATCTGTTCGGGACCGAGATCCAGAAGCAGGAATGGATGCCCGCCCTGTGCAGCGGGCAGATCCTGGGCGCCTTCGGTCTGACCGAGCCCGAGGCCGGCTCAGACGCCGGCAACACCAAGACGCGGGCGGTCCTGGATGACGGCGACTGGGTGATAAACGGCGCCAAGCAGTTCATCACCAACGCCGGCACCGACATCTCCGGGCCCGTGTGCATCACCGCCGTCACCGCCGACGGGGACCGCGACCGCGCCGACGTGGCCGGGCGCGAGATCTCCAACCTGATCGTCACGCGCGGCACGGCCGGCTATGAGCAGGGCGAGCCCTACCGCAAGATGGGCTGGAACGCGTCTGACACCCGCCCGCTGACCTTCAGCGACTGCCGGGTGCCCGAGGAGAACCTGCTCGGGCCCCGCGGCGCGGGCTTCAAACAGTTCCTGCGGGTGCTGGACATCGGGCGCATCGGTGTCGCGGCCATGGGGGTCGGCCTGGCCCAGGGGGCGCTGGACGAGGCGCTGGCTTACGCCAAGGAGCGCCGCGCCTTCGGCCAGCCGATCTCGCGCTTTCAGGCCATCCAGACCAAGCTGGCCGACATGGCCACCGAGATCGAGGCTGGGCGACTGCTCGTCTACAAGGCCGCCCGTGAGAAGGACGCCGGGCGCGACTTCAGCCTCACCGCCGCCCAAGCCAAGCTCAAGACCGGGCGCCTGGCGGTGCGCTGTGCCGAGGAGGCGGTCCAGATCCACGGCGGCTACGGCTACATCGAGGAATACCCGGTGTGCCGCTTCTACCGTGACGCCAAGATCCTCACCATCGGCGAGGGCACCGACGAGGTCCAGCAGATGGTCATCGCCCGCGCGCTCGGCGCCTAGTTAGTATGGGCGCAGGGTAGCAGTTCTGCTACCCTAGGTTTCGTGGCGACCATCCCGCAGAAGGAGTTGCGCAACGATGTCGGTGCCGTTCTGCGGCGCGCCGAGGCCGGCGAAGAGCTGACGATCACCGTGGCCGGCCGGCCGGTGGCTCGGCTTGGCCCCGTCGGCCGCCGTCAGTGGGTCACGGGTCGCGAGTTCTCCGGGATATGGCAGACCCCCGCACCCCGAACCCTCGCCGATGACTTGGCTCGCCTGCCGGCCGCGCTGAGAGACCCGTTCGGCTAACCGCACGCGAGCCGATGCGCGCCGTGCTGGACACCTCCGTGCTGATCGGCGACGCCGCGCCCGAGGACATCGAGGCGGCCATCAGCGTGGCCTCCCTGGCCGAGCTGCACTTCGGGGTCCTCGTCGCCGCCGGCGACGACGAACGCGCCTTGCGCACGCAGCGGCTCGGCGTGATCGAGGCCACGTTTGATCCGTTGCCCGTGACCGCCGGTGTGGCGCGGGAGTGGGGCCGACTGGCCGCGATGGTGAGCAGTCGCGGAGGCCAACCACGTCGCCGCTCCGTCGACCTCGTGATCGCCGCCACCGCCAACACCCACGGCGTCGCGCTGCTCACCTACGACGCTCAGGACTTCGCGATCATCAGCGACTTAGTTGATGTCCGCCGCCCTTGACGGGCGGCGCCCGGGCGCTCGGCGCCTAGCCTAGGGCTCGCGCGCCACCGGCGTGGGGGTCAGCCCGGCCGCCGCGATGACCAGGGCAAACGCCGCCAGCCTGGCGGCCGCGGCGCCCGCCCCGGAGGGCAGCGGCTCGTCGAAGACGACCAGGCCCGAGGCGATCGTCACCAGGTTGGCCGCCGCACTGGTCACCGCGATCACCGGCACGGCCTCTCCGATCTGCAGCGAGCGCGCCGAGACGACCAGCCCGATCAGCGAGAGCACGGCGATGACCACGGCCAGGGGACTGAGGAGCACGAGCGCCCCGTCGTGGTCCAGATGGCCCGAGAGCGCCTTGATGGTCACGTCCGAGGCGCCCCACAGAAGCCCGGCGGCCCCGGCCAGCACCAGCCCTCCGGCCGAGGCCGACACGCCCCGCCGGCCGCGGGCCGGGTGGCGGGGGCGCAGCAACGAGGCGCACAGGAGGGCGCCCACGACGGTGAGCGTGCCGACGTAGAGGGCCAGGTCGGCACCGGCGTAGTGGTTGTGGGCATTGCGCGCCGTGTCCCCCAGGGTCCCGGCCAAGAACGCCAGCCCCACCCCGGTGAGCCCGACCCCGATCCACTGGCGCTGGGTGACCTCGATCCCGAAGGCGCGGTCGGCCAGCACGGTGAGCAGGACGATGCCCCCGGCGATGACCGCTTGGACGATCGAGATCGGTGCCAGCGACAGGGCGGCGACATGCAGGCCCCAGGAGGCCGTGGCGACGATCATCCCCAGCGTCCAGTAGCGATTGGCGAACAGCGCCATGGTGCTGCGCACCGGCGCCCGCCAGCTGACCGGCGGGGCTCCCGCGGCGCCGCGTTGCTTGTAGAGAAAGCCGACGATCGACGCCACCGCGGTGGCCAGCGCCAGGAGCAGGCCGATCATCACCGAGATCGACATCGGCGCCTGGTGCCCGCGCGCCCGCTAGGCGGGCTGGTCGGAGGTCGCGCGGGCCAGGATCTCCGTGGCCGCTGAGGCGGGATCGAGGCGGCGGGCCACGACCTCGTCGAGCAGGCGCGCGAAGTCCTCATCGGCGGCGAGGGATTCCTCCAGGCGCCGACGCATGCGGTGGGTGGCGATGGCCAGCACCTCGCTGCGCAGGTTGCGCCGACGGCGTTCGGCGAGCTGGCCCTCGGCCTCGATGTAGGCGCGGTGCTCACCGAGACGCTGGACGAGCTCGGGTATGCCCTCGCCCCGGGACGCCTCGGTCTTGACGATCGGGACCCGCCAGCCGCGCTGGGGGGCGAGCGACAGCACGCCGCGAATCTCACGGATCATGGTGTCGGTCAGCGGGTGCTCGGACTTGTTGACGACCATCACGTCGGGAATCTCCATGACCCCCGCCTTCAGCGCCTGAATCGAGTCCCCCGAGCCCGGCATGAGCACGAGCACCACGGTGTCGGCGTGGTCGATCACGTCCACCTCGGCCTGGCCCACCCCCACCGTCTCGACGAAGACATCGTCGCGCCCGGATGCGTCCATCAGCAGGGCCGCCTGCAGCGCCGCCTCCGACAGGCCCCCCAACGCTCCGCGGTTGGCCATCGAGCGGATGAACACGCCGGCGTCCAGGAAATGCTCGGTCAGCCGGATGCGGTCACCCAACAGCGCCCCGTGGGTGAACGGGGATGAGGGATCGATCGACAGGACACCCACCGTGCGCCCCGCCTCCCTCCTGGCGCGCGTCAGCGCGCTTATCAATGTCGACTTGCCCACCCCGGGCGGCCCGGTGAAGCCGAACACCGCCGCGCGGCCGGTGTGGGGGTAGACCTCGCCGACCAGAGCCCAGCCCTCGGGGTCGTCGTTCTCGACCAGCGTGATCGCCCGGGCCAGCGCGCGCTTGTCACCCGCGAGCAGCCGCTGGGCCAGGGAGGTCTCGGTGGCCATCGCGGGGCCCATGATGGCAGGGCGGCCACCCAGCATTACCATCTCGCCAGGCCCGTGGAACCCGTCCTGTCACCCACCGCTGAGCTCGATGGCGCCGTGGCCGCCCGCGGGGAGCCGCCGCCCACCCACGGCGGTCCGCTGACGCTGCTGCGCTTCCTGCGCCGGCACGGAATGCTGCGCCCGGACTACCTGCGCCTGCTGGTCCGCCTGGTGTGGCTGCGGCTGCGCTTCCGCGGACGCCTGCAGACCGACGGGATCGCCTTCATCGGCCCCGGCGTCAAGCTGCAGATCGGCCCGCACGCCCGCGTGCACCTGGGTCGCTGGTCGTGGTTGGGCCACGGGTGCAAGATCCGCGCCCACGAGGGCGAGGTCCGCATCGGCGCCAAGACGGTGCTGGGCCAGGAGTGCACGATCTCGGCCTTTCAGCACGTCTCGATCGGGCGCGAGTGCATCGTGGCCGACCGCGTGATGATGATCGACTTCGACCACGGCATGGTGGAGGTCGAGCGCCCGATCCGCCTGCAGGGGATCTACAAGCGCGACGTGCGGGTCGGTCACAACGTGTGGATCGGCTACGGGGCCTGCCTGCTTCGGGGAGCCACGGTGGGTGACAACGCCGTCATCGGGACCAACTCGGTCGTGCCCCGGGAGGTACCGGCCAACGCCGTCGTGGGCGGAGTCCCCGCGCGCGTGCTGCGCATGCGCGAAGAGCCCGAGACCCTGCGTTTCAGCTAGTCGCGGGCGGCGGGGGGAGCTGAGCGCACCCGGGCATACTGCAGGCATGCGCCCGGGCCGCGGAGCTCTGATCGGTGTCCTGATGACGGGGGCGCTGCTGGCGGGCGCCGGGACCAAGGCGGTGGCGGCGATCCCGGTGACCATCGCGCCGACCAGCTACACGGTGCCGGTCACCCAGCCCGACGAGACGGGCTTGCCGGTGACCTTGGACACCGACGTCTACCTACCGAGTACGCCGCCCCCGCCCGGTGGCTACCCGCTGATGGAGGTCTTCCACGGAGCGGGATCGGTCAAGGACAACGGTTATGACGCCGGACACGCCGCGCGCTTTGCCCAGGCGGGCTTCGTGGCGGTGATCTATTCCCAGCGCGGGCACGGCAATTCGACCGGCCAGACCGCCGTCGCCGGTCCCAAGGAGATGCGCGACCTGTTCGACGTCACGGCGTGGGCGCTGGGGATCGGCGGTCGCTCCCAGCCGACCCACCCGAACTTTCACATCGACCCGCGCTTCGTCGCGCTGTCGGGCTACTCCCAGGGCGGCCTGAACACCAACCTGGGCACGGTGTGGAGCACGGACCGCTCGATCAACCCCTACGGGATCGAGGTGCGGGCGATCGAGCCGGCCAACACACCCGACGTGACCTTTCAGGCACTGGTGCCCAACGGCGTGGTCAAGCTGTCCTACGTCGCCGCCCTGAGCAAGACCTACGGCTTGGGCGGGAGCTCGAGCGAGGTCCACGGCCGCGTGGCCCCCGTGATGAGCAAGTGGTTCGCCGACCTGGGTGCCGACCAGCCGGGGGCCTACGGCAGCGGGGCGTTGTGTGACGACAGCGGACACGACACGCCCACCAGCACCATGCAGCAGGACCTGGCCTTTCGCTCGGTGGGCTGTCACCCCGACCGGCTGAGCCTTCCCTGGCTGTGGGCTCAGGCGTTCGACGACACGCTGTTCACACCGGACATGGCGATCGCGACGTTCGCCCGGGCGCCCCGTCGGTCTGCCCACCGTCTGTACCTGAGCATGGGTGGACACGCCGCCCCCAACGCCGCCCCCGCGGTCGAGGAGGATCGCCTGCGGGCGCAGCTCTCCTTCATGAGCGCGCTGCGCCGCAGGGCGGCGGTTCCGGGCCCGGCGGTCGTCTACTGGACCCGCGATCCGACCGTGGCGGTGCCGGCGAGCACCAACACCTATCCGCCCAACGCCTGGTATCGCCAGACGTCGACGTCCTGGCCGCCGCCCGGCACCCGGGAGGTCACGCTCCGCCTGTCCGGCGACGGCCGAGCCACCGCTCTCCCTGGCCCTGACGCCTCGACGCACCTGGCACCCCTGAGCGCGGACGAGGCCAACGACCCGATCGCCCAGACCGCAGCGTCCGCTACTCCGCTGGGCACCACCGCCGCCACCTCCCTGCCCGCCACCAACTCACCGGGTCTGGTCGCGAGCTTTGCCACCGACGCGCTGGCGAGCGATCGCGAGCTCAGTGGCTCACCCGCCGCCCGCCTGGCCTGGACCCCCTCCAGCCCCGATACCCAGCTGGTGCTCGAGCTCTTCGACGAACGCCCCGACGGGACCCTGACGCTGCTCAGCCGCGGCGTCACCGGACTGCGGGGCGCGCCGACGGGAGCGCAGCAGACGGTGGTAGTCAACGGGAACGCGATCAGCGCCCGGATCCACCGGGGAGACCGCGTGCGGGCGTGGCTGATGGCCGGCGACAGCGCGTTCTACAGGCCCTACCCGGGATCCGCGGGAGGCGACCTGCGGTTGGGGTCTGCCTCCACGCTGACCCTCCCGCTGCGCCCGCTTGGTGCGGCGCTCGGCCACCCCCTTACCCATAGGCCGGCCCACCGGCTCACGCGGCGAGCGGCCCAGCGCGCCCGCTGCCGACCGGCACACCGCCGGACACGCGCGTGCCCCGCCCGCTGCCGCCGGGCGCGAGTCAAACGCCGCGCCCACCCGCGCGCGGGCAGCCCGTCGCGCTGTGTCCGCCGCCGAGGCGCCCGCCGTGATCCCGATCACGACGGAGACCGCGACCGCCCCGGGCAGCGCTAGCTCACCGGCGGAGCGGCGGGGGGAGTCTGGGTCTGCCAGCGCCCACCGCAGCGCGGCGGCGGAAGCTCTTAGCCCGTGCCGGCGCTCACCGTGCCGCGCCCGTTGGCGGCTGGCCCCTCCGGGGCCACGCAGAACGCTCCCTCCGAGAACCCCTGACTGCCGATGCCAAACGCCCAGTTGAACCGGGCACGGTAGTTCTCCAGCGCGATCTCGGAGCTGAGCTCCACCATCTGGGCCTCGTCGAAGTGCTCTCGCAGGGCGGCGAACAGCTCGTCGGACACCTCCACCGGCGAGCGAGACATACCGGTGGCGTAGTCGAGCACCAGCTTGTCGAGCTCGGAGAAGCGCTCGGACTCGCGGTAGCGCGGGAGGTCGCGCAACTGCTCGTCGGGGATCCCCGACTCGCGCAGCTCCGCCGAGCCGAAATCCAGGCACCACTCACAGCCGGCGATCATCGCGGCGCGCATGACCCCGAGCTGCTTGTAGCGCCGCGGCACACGCGACGCGCGCTCGGTCACCAGCTCAAACGTGCCGTAGGCGGCCAGCAGCGCCGGGTGATGCGCGAACACCCGGGCCGGCTCCATCACCGCCCCCGTGCGCTTGCGCGACATGCGGTAGGCCTGGCGCACCACCAGGTGTGCACCACGGTCGGGAACACCGCGGACGCGGGCGGCCGAGCCCGGGTCCTCTGTCCCCCCCGAGCCCGGAGGCCCGGCCGGGGAGCTTGAGTCCCTCGCGTCGAGCCGCGGGGCGAGGGGCGCCGGCGGTCGCGCCAGCCAGAGCAACATCAGGCCCCCGATCACCGTCAGCACCAGGGCCACGGTCTCGGCGATCGCGTCGCCGGCCGGGTAGAGGTCCAGATTGAGGACGTGAAAGAGGGTGTGGGGCACGGCGAACAGCAGCGCGGTGATGCCGGAGATCGCCACCAGCAGACGGTCCAGCCGCACGGCGCTGATCAGCCACAGCACGGCCAGGGCCAAGAACAGGGCCCCGACGTCACGCACAAGATGCTCGTCGTAGGGCCCCAGCCGCGACACCCACCCGTGCATCGGGCCGCCGGGAAAGTCTCCGTAGAAGCTGCGCGGGGCCAGCAGCCCCCAGACGCCGACCAGCAGCTGCTGGGCCGCCAGCAGGATCAGCACCATTCTGGTCAGGGCCGGGCGTGCGGTGCCGAGAGGCGAATCAGTGGCCATGGGCGGCTCCTGTCTGTAGGTCGGCGGGAAACCCCTCGCGGACGGTGGGATAGCGCGGCTCAAAGCCAAGCTCGTTGCGAGCGCGCGCGTTGGCCGCCCCGCGCATCCGCGTGACGTAGTCGATCGCTCCGGCGCCGGCGACCAGACGAGCCATCCAGACGGGCACCCGTCGGGGCGGGCGGGCTCCCAGGGCGGCGGC
>DASYID010000203.1:0-10822 GCA_036252775.1 Solirubrobacteraceae bacterium | reverse complement strand
GTGTTCTTCCCGTCCTCATCGGGTTGGCCGTGGACTATGCGATCCAGTTTCAGTCCCGGGTGGCCGAGGCCGCCGCGCGCGATCCCGCCGCCGGTACCGAGGCGGTTCCCCGGGCGGCCCGCCTGGGGGCCCCGACCATCGCCACCGCCGCCGCCGCGACGGCGGGCGGCTTCCTGGCCCTCGGCCTGTCCCCGGTCCCCATGGTCAGAGGGTTTGGCGTGCTGCTGGTCATCGGCATCCTGGTCTCCTTCGCCTGTGCCCTGGTGGCGGTATCCGCGACCCTCTCGCTGCGCGCGCGGACCCGTCGGGCGGGCGCGACGCCCGAGCCGCTCGCGCGAAGCGGCGCGAGGCCCGAATCGCTCGCGCGCGTCGGCCGGCGCCTGGGCGCCGCCTGGCGCGGCGCGGGGGAGCTGTTGGTGTCCCTCTGGCCGGCCGGAGTCGGGACGCGTGCGCGCACGGTGGCCCGCCGGGCTCTGATGCTGGCTCTGACGCGACCGGCGCTGGTCCTGGGCACCGGACTGGCGCTGGCGGTCGTGGGATGGGGAGCGGCCTTCCTCACCCCGGTGGAGTCCGACATCCAGAAGCTCGTGCCCCAGAACCTTCAGGCCCTGCGCGATCTCTCGGCGCTGCAGCGCTCGACCGGCGTGGGCGGGGAGATCGATGTGCTCGTGGCCGCCGACGACCTTACCCGGCCCGACGTCGTGGCCTGGATGACCTCCTATCAGGGCGTGCTGCTCAGCCACTTCGGCTACAGCCCTTCACGGGGCTGCGGGCAGGCCCAGCTGTGCCCCGCCTTCTCCCTGCCCGACCTGTTCTCCACCCAGGGAGCCACGTCGTCCCAGGCCGCGATCCGATCGCTGCTGGACTCGGTGCCCGCGTACTTCTCCCAGGGGGTCATCACCCGGGACCGCCGCATCGCCACGCTGGCGTTCGGAATTCGGCTGATGCCCCTCGACCAGCAACAGCGGGTGATCGACTTCATGCGCGCGCAGATGCGCCCCCCGTTGGGGGTCACCGCGCAACTGGCCGGCCTGCCGGTGCTCGCGGCCGAGGCCAACCAGCGCGTGGCGTCGCCGTGGCGCCGACTGGAGACCCTGCTCGCCGGGCTGCTGGCCGTGGCCCTGGTGCTGCTGGTAGCCCTGCGTGGCCTGCGGCGCGCCCTCGTGCCCCTCGTGCCGATCGTGCTGGCCACCGGCTGGTCGGCGCTGGTCCTGTTTCTCATCGGCATCCCGCTGAACCCCATGTCCGTCACCCTCGGGGCGCTGGTGGTGGCGATCTCCACCGAGTTCAGCGTGTTGCTGGCCGAGCGCTACCGCCAGGAGCGCTTGGGAGGACGAGCCCACCGCGAGGCGCTCGAGCGCACCTATCGCATCACCGGCGCCGCCGTCCTGGCTTCGGGGACGACCGCCATCGCTGGGTTCGCTGTGCTGGTGGTGTCAGACATTCGCATGCTGCGCGACTTCGGCCTGGTCACCGTGATCGATCTGACCGTGTCGCTGCTCGGGGTCATGGTCGCGCTGCCGGCGGTGCTGGCCCTGGTGGAGCGCCGTGCGTTGTCCAGCCATGAGGCCCGCCCGGGACGCGAGCCCGCCCGCCCCTGGTGGCGCGGGCTGCGCCGCGCGGCCGCCGGATGACCGAGGCCGGCGAACCCACCCCGCCGCACCCGCCCCCGGGCGGGCCGGCTGGCTTCGTTGGCCCTCCGGGCGGGCCGGCTGGCTCCGTTGGCCCCCCGGGCGGACCGCCCGCTCCCGCCCCGCCGCCAGGGGCCAGCCGCTACGGCTGGTTTCTGGGAGTCGTTGCCGTGCTGGCGATTGCCTACATCACCCTGAACACCGCGACCACGACGCCCAACGGATCGCGTGGGGTCAGGCCCGGGGAGGCGCTTCCCCCGTTCGCTGTGCCGCTGGCCACCAGCGCGCTCCAGGGGGACGCCAACGTGGCCACGCGCGGCGGCCAGGGACCGGCGGGGCGGATCCCCGCCTGTCGCGTACGCGGCCCGGCGATCCTCAACAGCTGCGAGCTGGCGCAGCGGGGGCCGGTGGTCCTGGCCCTGTTCGTGCCGGCGGGCGTCTGCCCGCGGCTGGTCGATGCGCTGGACGGGCTGCGCGCGAGCTTCCCTGGGGTGGCCTTCGCGGCGGTGGCGGTTCGGGGCAGCCGAGATGACGTGCGCGCCTTGGTGCGTGGCCACCGGTGGCGGGTGCCGGTCGGCCACGATCGCGACGGAGCCCTGGCCAACCTGTACAAGCTGGCCACCTGTGCCCAGCTCACCCTCGCCCTGCCAGGCGGCCGGGTACAGGGCTCAGCCCTGCTCGGTGTGCCCACGGACGTCCGGGTCCGAGCTCGGGTGCAGGAGCTCGTCGATGCCGCGCGCGCCGGCGGCTGGAGGCCCGCATGACCGCAGCCCCGGAAGGGGATCTGGACCCCGAGCCCGAGCTGGGGTGGGTGCAGGCCGAGGTCCGCCACGAGTTTCCCGAGCTGCGCCTGCTGTGGGTCGCCCTGGCGGCGCGGCCGGGGCCGAGCCCGCCGGCGGTCTCTGACCGGCTGCGGATGCTGTCGGATCGCTTCCACGGTGCGCAGGCCATCGCCATGCGCCAGGACCCGATCCCGTCGGCCTACCGGATCTTCTTTCGCCACATCGGCCTGGACCCCGACGAGACCCGCACGCCGCTGGAGGCGGCGGCGGTGGAGCGCCTCGTGCAGGGCGGCTTCCGCTCCCAGAACCTGGTCGACGATGCGCTGTTGATCGCTCTGACGGAGACCGGCGTGCCGGTGTGGGCGTTGGACGCCGATCGTCTCGACGGGCCCCTGGGCATCCGCCAGGCCCACGCGGGGGAGGGCCTGGGACAGGGGGCAGCGGCGACGCCGCTGCCGGCGGGGCGCCTGGTGGTGGCCGACGCGGAGTCCGCGCTGGCGATCGTGTTCGAGGCGCCGGCACTCGGCTATGGGGTGACACCCGACACGACGCGGATGGCGCTGTTTGCCATCCAGGTCGCTGGCGTGCCGGCGATTCACGTCGAGGAGGCGCTGTGGACCGCCGTCAGCGTGCTTGATCCCGGCTCCGCCGCGGAGGCCTGAAACCGACGCCTGCCCGGTGAGCCGCTGGTAGACTCGCGCTCTAGGAGAGCGCATCCGGTGTCCCCGATCGATCAGAGCCGCCTCATCGAGCTGACGCCCAATCGGCTGGGCGGGCCGACCCGGGTCAAGCCGCGCCGGGACGCTCCGAGCACCGGTGCCGAGGACGACGCCCGCCGGGAGCTGCGGGCCCAGGTGGCCCGCTTGGAGCGCGAGCTGTCGCGCTGCTTCGTGTCGGGCTTTCCCCGCGCCGGCCTCGACGTCTCGGTGCCGGCCGCCGGGGGGCCACGGCTGCTCGGGCTGGGCGAGCTCGAGCGTCTGCGCGACGAGCTCTCCGAGCGCCTGCGCGCCGCGCGCCGCGCGCTGGCCCTCCGCGGCGCTCAGCAGGAGCGAAACCGCGTCCTGCTGGAGCGGATGCTGCTGGAGCCCGGGCGCTACAAGTTCCTGCAGATCCCCAGCTCTGACCTGGGCGAGGGCGGGTGCGGGGTATGGCGGGTCCGGCCGCGCTTTGGCCTGATCGGCATGCTCGCGGGCTGGTGGCAGGTCAAGCTCTCCTCCGGCTGTCCGTTACCCCGGGGAGGTCGCCCGGCGCGGCCTCCCGAGCCCTAGACCCACAGACCTGACACTCGATGGGTCGGCGCAGCCGCAAACGCGAAACGGACTCGAGCCCCGGCTCGCGCGCTCAGCTCGCCCGGGAGGCACGCGCCTCCTCGCCCGGGCCCCGGAGCGCCTCGACGCCACCCGGAGGCCCGCCCTCCCCGCGGCGGCGCCCCCGCCTGAGCGAGGCGCCCGCTGCGCCCTGGTCGCCCTTCCCCCTGGTCGAGCTGTGCATCCTGGTGGCCATCGTCCTGCTGGTGCTTGGCTTTGCCACCCACGGTCCCCGGGGACGAATTCTGCTCGCCTGCGGCCTCACGCTGGTGACCCTGAGCGCCCTCGAGCTCTCCATCCGCGAGCACTTCGCCGGCTACCGGTCCCATTCGGCGCTGCTGGCCGGGGCGTGCGCGGTGGCCGTCGATGCCGGTCTGTTCTTCTTCACCGGACTGCCCCAGGTGGTATTGCTCGGACTGGGCCTGGCCCTGTTCGCGATCGCCTGGCATCTGCTGCGCGGTGCGTTCGCGCGGCGGGCCCGGGGCCTGGGCTTCCGCGCGTGACGGCGGCGGGGCGGAATGTGGGATCGTGGGCGCATGGCCGTTGAACCCTCCGGGCCCCCGCCGACCCCCACCGGGCCCCCGCCGCCCCCGCCCGGGCCTCCGCCGGCGTCCCCGGCGCCCCGGCGCATGCGCCTCACCGGGATCCACCATGTCACGCTGATCAGCCGCGATCTCCAGCGCACGACCGTGTTCTACCGAGACCTGCTCGGCCTGAGCCTGGTGCGCCAGGGCCCGTCGGACGACGATCCCGACGCGCGGCACTTCTGGTTCGGAGACCCGGAGGGTACGCCGGGCACCCTGCTCTCGTTCCTGGAGTACCCGAGCATGCCGGAGGGCACGGTGGGGGCCGGCTCCACCCACCATCTCGCCCTGGGAGTGGGCTCAGCCGACGAGCAGGTGGCGTGGCGCGATCATCTGCGCGCCCACGGGGTGCCCTGCACTGAGGTGTTCGACCGTGGCCAGCTCAGCTCGATCTATCTGCGCGATCCCGACGGGCACATCCTCGAGATCGCCTCGCCGCGCTAGGTCGGCGGTACGCGCCGCTCAGGCGCACGTACCGCCGACCCACCCGGTCCGCTAGCTGGCGGCCACGCTCAGGGCCAGGCGCTCGGAACGCTCCAGGCGCTCGGAACGCTCCGGGCGCACCGCCCGGTGACAGGCGACGCTCAGCATGGCCGCCAGCGTGCGGCGCTGACGCTCGGTCATGGAGCCCACCGTCTTGTTCTCCGACAGGGGGATCGTGGCCAGGAACTTCCGGCAGCGCGTACGGCCCCATCGGCGCTGGCTCATGAGCAGGTCCGAGATCGTCATGCTCTGGGCCTGCCACGGCGACTCGAGGACGACCGCGGCGACGCCGATGTCGCCAGCGGCTATACGTCGCTTGAGATCCGCCCGGGCCAGGCGAACCTCGTTCGCACGCTCCAGCGCCCTCATGTGCTGTGGCCCAGGGGGGATCGTGCCTATCGGATGCATGTTTCCTCTCCCCGTCGCCCGGCGCCGAGAAACGCGCGGGCAACTCGTATTCAGACGTTGACCTTGTGCGCGCAAACGCTCGGTGCGGACCGGCGAAAAGGGATCGTGTTCTCCCTCTTCGTGACCCCCCTTTTCGGAGAGTCAACCTCCGACCTCTTCGGTCCGAACGTCGCGTTCAGGCGCTCGGTCAAGCTATGTCAGGCGCGCGCCTGACGTCAAACCTGACCTGACTGCAGATTCGCACAGAGCGGGCTTTTTCTCGGGGCGCCGACTTGTGAGGTTTTGGACAAGCTCGGGGCGGCCTCCGCGGGGCGGGTGACCGCCGGGCCGCGGGGCGTCCTTCAGGCAGCGGGGAGCGGGCCGTGCTCGGCTTCGAACTCGCTCTTGACGGCGGCGAAGGCCTCGAGGGCGCGGTCCAGCACCACACGATCGTGGGTGGCCATGACGCTCGTGCGCAGCAGGGCTCCGCCGGGTGCCACCGCCGGGTGAAGCGCGCAGTTGGTGAACACGCCAGCGTCGTAGAGCGCCCGCCACAGCAGGGCGGCCTTCCAGTCGTCGCCCACGAGCACGGGCACGATCGGCGTTCGGATCGGCTCACCTCCGCTCGGAGGGACCGTCTCCACCACGTGCAGCCCCAGGTCGCGCAACCCGGCGCGCAGGTAGCGGGCGCGATCGAGCACGGCGTCCAGAAGCTCGACACCCTCGGGTGAGCGCACGATCCGCAGAGCCGCCAGGGCCGCACCCAGAGCCGCGGGGACCCCCGAGGCGGTGAACAGGAAGGAGCGGCTGTTGATGCGCAGGTACTCGATGACCTCCTCCGGTCCGGCCACGAAGCCTCCGCAGGAGGCCAGCGACTTCGAGAAGGTGCCCATGCGCAGGTCCGCCTGCTCCTCGATGCCCAGCAGCTCGCAGGCGCCCGCCCCGCGGGACCCCAGCACGCCGGCGCCGTGGGCCTCGTCGACCATCAGGCGGGCGCCGAAGCGCCCGCACAGCTCCGCGATCTCCACCAGGGGCGCGACATCGCCCTCCATCGAGAAGACACCGTCGACGACCACCAGGATCCCGCCACCGTCGCCCGCGGCGCGCTCGAGGGCCCGCTCGAGCTTGTCCAGGCGGCTGTGGCGGAAGGCGCGCAGCTTGGCCCGGGACAGCAGCGCCCCGTCGAGGATCGAGGCATGATCGGCGGAATCCACCACGACGGTGTCCCCCGGACCTAGCAAGGTGCTCAGCGTGCCGACGTTGGCCTGCTGGCCGGTGCTGAAGACGATCGCGTCTTCGGTGCCCATCCACTGCGCGAGCTCTGACTCGAGCTCCAGATGCAGAGGCGTCGTGCCGTTGAGCAGGCGCGACCCCGTCAGGCCGGGCCCGTAACGGGTCAGCGCGTCTCGGGCGCCCGCCACGACGCGCTCGTCGCTGGTCAGCCCGAGATAGTTGTTGGACGCCAGCATGATGCGCTGACGGCCCTCCATCTCGACCACTGGCAGGGCGGGGGACTCCACCGTGCGGAAGTAGGGCATGAGGTCGGCGGCCCGCGCCGCTCGGAGTATCTCCTCGCGCTCGTGACCGCGGACCTTCGCAAAGACGTCGATGGTGGTCGCCATGTAAGGTGCCCCGGCGCATGCCCGCCGAGATCCGCCCCGTCGCCGGCAAGCGCGACCTGCGACGGTTCATACGGCTGCCGTTCTCGCTCTATCGTAACGAACCGAAGTGGGTTCCGCCGCTGCTCATGGACGTTCGCAAGCGGCTGGATCCGACCGAGAACCCGTTCTTCGAGCATGCCGAGGCGCAGTACTTCCTGGCCTGGCGCGACGGCCGTCCCGTGGGCCGAATCAGCGCTCACATAGACCACCGTTTCAACGAGTTCCAGGACAACCGCTGGGGGCTGTTCGGCTTCTTTGAATGCGAGCCCGACCGCGAGACCGCACATGCGCTGCTGGGGGCCGCTGAGCGCTGGCTCATCGAGCGGGGGCGCGACCGCATGGTGGGGCCGATGGACTTCACCACCAACGACGAGTGCGGGTTGCTCATCGATGGCCACGATCTGACGCCGATCATCCTGTCTCCCTGGCACCACCGCTACTACCGCGAGTTGATCGAAAGCTACGGCCTGACCAAGGCCATGGACCTGCAGATGTGGAGCCTGTGGGTGACCGGACGCGACAAGGTGCACCCGGCCATCTGGGAGTCCGCCGCGCGAGCCGAGTCCGAGCACGGGATCGTCGTGCGTCCGATGAACAAGCGGCGGCTGGAGACTGAGGTGGAGAGCTTCCTGGAGGTCTACAACGCCGCCTGGGAGCGCAACTGGGGCGCCGTGCCCATGACTCCCGCCCAGGCTCGCCACTACGCCAAGGACCTCAAGCCCGTCCTGGACGAGAACTGGGCGTTCATCGCCGAGAACCGCGAGGGGGAGGTGATCGGCGCCGCCCTGACGCTGCCCGACTTCAACCAGGTCCTGATCCACCTCAACGGGCGTCTGCTGCCCTTCGGCTGGCTCAAGGCCCTGTGGTACCGGCGCAAGATCAACGCCGTGCGCGTGTTCGCGCTGGGAGTCAAACCCGAGTATCAGCACACGGGGGTGGCCGCCCGCTTCTATGAGCTTCACTTCGACGCCGCCGCGCGCACGCCCCAGAAGGGCGGCGAGATGGGCTGGATCCTGGAGACCAACGAGCCCATGAACCGGGCCATGGAGGGCATGGGCGGAGAGGTCGTGCGGCGCTTCCGGGTCTACGAGAAGCTGCTGGAGGGCGGGCGGGCGGGCTAGAGCCCGCGGGCGACCACCGAGCGCAAAAGGGGGTCCTGCGCGGCCAGTAGACTGCTCGCCTTGCCCGACTTCGCGCAGGCCTCAGAGGTTCCCGGCGCCGAGCTGCAGCTCGTGGGTGAGCCGACCGACGCCGAGGTCATCGGCGAGGTTCGCACCCTTCCGGCGCGCCCGGAGTTGCGCTCTCCCGCCGTACAGGCGGCGGCGGTCGCCGCCGGAAGCTTCGCCGCCGGTGTGGCCACCGTGGCCGTGTGGCGCCGCCGGCGTTCCCGCCGGGCGGTCAAGGCGCGTCGCCGACGCGGTGAGCGCGATCTGCTGTCGGTAGTGGGAAGCCGCTCGTTTCTGGTCGACATTCACCTGCTCGGGGGCCGGGACTGATCCCAGGCGCCGTGGGGGAGTCGACGGGTGGGGATTGGCCGGTGCACCTGCGCGTGCAGTGCCGACCGCGCTGGCCACTGAGCTGGCCGGGCGCCACGCCGGACGGGCTGCGGCGGCGGCGGGGGCAGCTTCTCGAGCGCCTGATCGGCGTCGACGAGCAGCTCGTGCTCGTGCGGGCGGCCCCGGCCGGCGCCGGCAACGTGCTCCTCGGGGCCTGGGCCACCAGCCAGGACGCGGCGACGGAGGCCATCGGCCGGATGCGCTTCGTACTGGGCGTCGACGACGACCTGCGGGCCTTCCATGAGCGATTTCGCTGGGATCCCTGGCTGGGCCGAGGGTTGCGCAACGATCCCGGGCTGCGCGTGCCGCGCCACCCGCGTCCCTTCGAGGCCCTGGCCTGGGCCATCTGCGAGCAGCTGATCGACTTCCCGCGCGCTACGGCGATCCAGCGCCGGATAATTGCGCGCCTGGGGCGGCGATGTGACCGCAGCGACCTGCGCGACGCTCCCACCGCGGCGGCGATCGCCTCGAGCTCCACCGCCCTGCTGGAGTCCTGTGATCTGAGCCCGTCCCGCTCACGGACCCTGGTGCGGGTGGCGCGCCTGATCGTGCGACGCGGCCTTGACCTCGAGCAGTCGGCCCCCGAGCACGGCTGGGAGACGTTGCGGAGCATTCCCGGTGTCGGTGCCTGGACGATCGAAATGCTGGCCCTGCGCGGACAGGGTCGCCTGGACCAGCTTCCGGCGGGCGATCTGAACCTCCTCAAGCTGGTGGGCCGACGCGCTAGCGGCGATCCGCATGCCCGCGCCGGGGAGGAGGAGGTGCGCGAGGCGTTCGCTCCCTACGCTCCCTACCAGGGGCTGGCCGCCTGCTACGCGATGCGCCTGTCGAGCTCCTCGCGGCCGGTCAGATCCCCTGCCCGGGCAGGAACTCGTCGGTCATCGCCATCGCGGCCACCGGTGGCTGCGTGAGCAGGTGGTGGGAGAACATCCAGCGCCCGAAGGCGTCCCAGGCCCGCGGGTCCTGGTAGCCGAAAGGCCGCGTGCTGTCGGCCGGAAAGAACGCGCCCAGGCTGTGATGCACTGAGGCGAGCTGCAGACGGCGGTCCAGGTCGTGGTTGGCGGCCAGCAACTGGTTGACCGCAGCGCTGGGATCCGCCCGAACCGCCGCTTCGCCGCGGGCCAGAGCATGTAGGAACGCCCTGATCTGCGCGCCATGGGCGCGGGCATCCTGCTCGCGGACCACCAGCACCAGCTCGTCGTAGGTGGGCACCCCCGCTCGATCGACACGGATCACCGTCGGGTTGCGGTGGGCGAGCCCCAGCTGGAGGGCCTCGTAGTTCCAGAAACCGCCGAGCGTGGCGTCGACCTTGTGCGAGAGCATTGCCGGGACCAGGTTGAACCCGACGTTGACCTCCTGAACGCGGGCGGGGTCCACGCCGGCGTTGCTCAAAGCGGTCTTGAGCTCGGCCGACTGGTAGGGAATCCCGGCGGTGCCCACGCGCTTGCCCGCCAGGCCGGCCACCCCGGTGAGGTGGCGGTCTCCGAGAGCGATGATCGAGGTCAGCGGCTGCTGGACCAGTGCGCCTACAGAGACCAGCCGCAGGCCGCGGTCGCGCGCCAGCAGCAGTTCGGGCTCGTAGGAGATCGCCATGTCGGCCTGCCCGGCCGCCACCAGCTTCAGGGGAGCGGACGGGTCCGACGGGACCCGCGGGGTCACCTTCAGGCCCACCCGGGAGAACTCGCCGCTGGCCATCGCCGAGTAGACACCGGCGTGGTCGGCGTTGGGAAAGAAGTCCAGTACCAGCGTGAAGGGCCGGGCTCCGGGAGGCCCGGTGGCGTCGTGCTTCTCGCCGCAGGCTCCAACGGCGGCGGCGGGCACCAGCAACAGCAGCGTCAGGAGGCGTCTCATGGGTGGGGTTCCTCTCGGGTGGGTGCCCAGGGTAAGAGCAGACGTCCGGCCGCGCCCAGCCCAGCGAACAGCAGGCCGGCGAGCACCGACAGCATGACCACCGCCGCCCAGGCCCGCGGCGTCTGCAGCTGAGCGGTGGCCTGCTGAATCAGGTGCCCCAGGCCGTCAGCGGAACCGGCGTACTCGGCGAACACCGCGCCGATCACCGCGACCACCACGGCGATGCGTGTGCCGCTGAGCAGACCCGGCAGGGCGCTCGGCGCCTCGACGCGGCGAAACGTCTGCCAGCGCGTGGCGCCCAGCGTGCGCATGAGCTTGAGCAGCTCGGGCTCCACCGTCGCCAGTGCGTCGAGGGTGCTGACCACGATCGGAAAGAAGCAGATCAGAGCCACGATCGCCACCTTGGGACGCAGGTCATACCCCAGCCACGCCACCAACAGCGGCGCGAAGACCGGCACCGGCACCGTCTGGGAGGCGACGAGCAGCGGATAGACCGCGCGGCGCAGTGAACGGGACAGGTGTATGGCTCCCACCAGCACCAGCCCCCCCGCCAGAGCCAGAAGGATGCCCAGGGCGACCT
>DASYID010000202.1:0-15419 GCA_036252775.1 Solirubrobacteraceae bacterium | reverse complement strand
GTCGGCTACCGACTGGGTGGGGACGATCACCCTCATGGCCCGCTGCACGGCCAGGTAGCGCAGGCGGAAGCGCATCCCCGTCCGCAGGTACTCGCTGCGGCGCTTGAGCGGCGTGAGGTCGTGCAGGGTCACCACCATCGGGCAGGGGCTGCGCAGCAGCGCCCCGTCGATCCACGGGGAGTGGTAGACCGACGCCCGCCGCGGACGGTGGGTCTCGACTATCTCGTCCTCGTCCCCCGCGGTCTCGATCAGGCCGGCGAGCAGGCAGCGCGAGTAGCGCCCGATGCCACGCGGGTCCGAGCCTCCGCGGCTATCGAATGCCACCCTCATCGGCGTGGCGCCGCGGCGATGTGCTCGACGTCCTGGGCGGCCCACATCTTTTCAACATAGTCGGGATGGGCCCCATGGCGACCTGTGCCGGGGGCCACGTCACTCCAGCCCGTCTCGCAGCAGGCTCTCAACGTGATCGGTGTAGGTCTCGGTGAAGAAGCGCGAAGCCGTTTGGCGGGCGGCGGTGCCCATCGAGTCCGCGCGCGCGAGGACGTCCAGCACGGCGGCGGCCAGGGCAGGTGGGTCGCCCGGGGCCACCAAGCGCCCATTGACGCCGTCGCTCACCACCTCCTCGAGGCCGCCAACGCGGGTGGCCACCACCGGCGTCCCCACCGCCATGGCTTCGGAGAGAACCGTGCCAAACGGCTCCTGGCGCGACGGAAGGACGAGCACGTCGAGGTGGCGCATCAGGCTCGGCGCGTTGTCCACCCAGGAGTAGCGCTCCGCCCGGGCCGCACGGGCCGCGCAGTCCACCTGGGCCAGGTACTCGGGCGAGCTGCCGTAGGGGTCCCCGCCGATCAGCACAATCCGGGCACCCGGCGCGCCGGCGTGGATCAGCGGAGCGGCGTGCAGCAGGTCCAGAGGCGCCTTGCGCGGCTCGATTCGTCCCACGAACCCGATGACCGGGCCCATCCCGGTACCCCAGGGCGGATCGGCTGCCGGTGGATCCGGATCCACCGGCAGGTAGACGACCTCCGCGTCGAGCCCGGGCAGCGCGTCGGCGACGGCCGCCGAGGCCGCGAACACGAGATCGGCGGCGCTCCAGAATCGGGGTACCCGATCGACTATGTCGTGGACGTGCAGCACGGTTCGGGTCCCGGCGCCCCGCAGGCCCGGCAGCAGGCGGGCCGAGACGGTTCCGTTCAGGTACACGACGTCGCGGCCTCGCGCCAGCCGGCGGGCCCGAGGCCAGGAGCGCACCGCCGCGGCCCCGGTGCCTCCTCCCAGGCCGCCCACCGCCAGCTCGGCCACCTCCAGCCCCCCCTGGCGGGCGAGGAGCAGGGTCGATCCCGCCGCCGGGGCCGTAAGGGTGACCGCCCAGCCGCGACGCCGCAGGGCGAACAGCAGGCGCAACAGGGTGGTCTCGGCGCCGCCTGGCTCCGCCACGGCAGCCACCGCCAGCAGGCTGGCTCGAGGCATCCAGGCTGACCATATCCAGGCTAGTGATCAGCAACCGTCTCGCCTCGGCCCGCAGCACACAGTTGGACATACGTCCAACATGGGTCCTGGCCCTGAGGAGGTCCTGAGTGGGCCCCCTGCTTGCCGACGGGCAGGCTAGCCTTGGCGGCTCATGGGGGCCGGCCGGTATCACGAGGCGATCTGGTCGGCGCTGCCCCGGTCGCTGGAGCCCGAGGCCTTCGGGCTGCGCCGGCGCTTCCTGCTCGAGCACGTCCAGGCCGGCGCCCACGTTCTTGACCTGGGCTGCGGCGCCGGAGAGTTCAGCCTCGAGCTGGCGCGGGCCGGGGCACGCCCCCTGGCCGTCGAGGTGACCCCGGAGCCGCTGCGACGCCTGCGGGAGCGCGACGCGAGCATCGAAGCCCGCCTGGCCGAGGACGAGGGCGCTCTGCCGGTGGGCGACGGCGCCATGGACGTGGTCTGGGCCGGTGAGGTGATCGAGCATGTGCGTGACACGGTGGGCTGGCTGTCGGAGGTGCGGCGGGTCCTGCGCCCGGGCGGCCTGCTGCTGCTGAGCACTCCCAGCCACGGTCGCGCAGCACTGGTGGCTCGCGCCCTGCTCCCGCGCGCCTTCGCCGAGACCTTCGATCCTCGCTCAGATCACCTGCGCTTCTACCGGGCGTCCAGCCTGGGCGGGCTGCTGGAGGACTTCGGCTTCGAGGACGTCCGGGTCCATGGCGTCCAGGGTCTGCCCCTGCTGCGCCGACGGCTGCTGGCCAGCGCCCAGCGCGGGCGCTGGTAACGCCGTGCGGGTCGTCCTGGACACCACCTTCAGCCGCCGCGGGGCGAGCGGCACCGCGGTTTACGTGGCGCGTCTGGCCGAGGCCTTGGAGGCCGAGGGAGTGGAGGTCTGTCAGGTGGCCAACGAGCGGCGGGGGTCCCCGGGCGCAGGGAGCGCGACGAGCGTCAGGAACCTGCTCGAGGACTGGCGCTGGACGGCGGTTGAGCTGCCCCGCCAGGCACGGCGGCTGGGCGCCGACGTGCTCCATCACCCCCTGCCGGCGCACTCCCGTGGTCCCTGCCCCCAGGTGACCACCGTGCATGACCTCGCCTTCGTCTCCCATCCCGAGCTGTTTGACCGCCGCTTCGCGGTGTGGGCCGCCCAGGCGCACGCTCGCGCCGTCCGCCGGGCCGGAGCGGTGGTGTGCGTCTCGCAGGCCACCCGCGCGGAGATGCTGCGCTTCTGGCGGGTGGACACCGAGCGGGTGGTGCTCGCGCCGCATGGCCCCGGTCAGCCCTTGCCGCGGCGGCCCCGAGCCTCACAGCCCGAGCACTTCCTCTACGTGGGCGACGACGAGCCGCGCAAGGGCGTGGGCCTGCTGCTGCAGGCCCACGCCCGCTACCGCGAGACGTGGCCGGGACCGGGTGCGCCCCTGGGCCTCGTTCTGGCGGGCCGCGCCGGACGAGCCGCCGCCGGGGTCCGCGTCGAGGGCCGAGTGTCGGCGGAGCGCCTGGCCGAGCTTCACGCCGGGGCGGCGGCGCTCGTGCATCCCGCCCGTCATGAGGGCTTCGGCCTCACGCTGATAGAGGCGATGGCGCTGGGCACGCCGGTGCTGGCGGTGGCCAATGCCGCCGTGCGGGAGGTGTGCGGGGACGCCGTCCTGCATCCGCACGGGGACGGCGCGACCGCGCTGGCCGCCGAGCTGGCGCGCCTGCACCGCGAGCCCGAGCTGCGGGCCCGGCTCTCCTCGGCGGGGCCAGCGCGCGCCGCCGGGTTCTCCTGGCGCGCATCAGCCCGCGCGCACATCGAGGCGTATACCCTCGCGGGCCGATGAGAGTGGCCATCCTGGGGACGCGCGGTATCCCCGCGTCCTATTCCGGCTTTGAGACGGCGGCCGAGCAACTCGCCAGCCGGCTGGCGCAGCGCGGCCACGAGGTGGTCGTCTACTGCCGGCCCCATGTGGTTGACCCGACGCTGCGCGAGTGGCGCGGGGCCCGCCTGGTGCACCTGCCCACCATCCGCAACAAGTACCTGGACACCTTCACCCACACGTTCCTGTCAGCTCTGCACGCCGCCCACCGGCTGCGTCCCGATGTGGCGCTGTTCTTCATCGCCGGCAACAGCCCCATGTGCCTGATCACCCGACGGGCACAGATCCCGACGGTCATCAACGTCGACGGGTTGGACTCCGACCGCAGCAAGTGGCCCGCCCTGGCCAAGGCCTACCTGCGCTTCGCCGAGCGCAACGCCCCGCGTTGGTCGGACCGCACCCTGACCGACTCCCATGTCGTCGCCGAGATCTACGAGAGCCGCTACCACGAGCGGATCGGGGTGGTCCCCTACGGCGTGGAGGACCCGGGGCACTCGGGCACCGAGACGCTCGAACGTCTCGGCCTGACGCCGCGCAAGTACGTGCTGTTCGTGGGGCGTCTGGAGCCCGAGAACAACCCCCACCTGCTGGTCGACGCCTTCGCCCGCATACCGGCCGCCCGGGCCCACGACCTAAAGCTCGTGGTGGTGGGCGGTGCCCCTTACGCCGACGACTACATCCGTCAGGTTCGACGCAAGGGCGATCCGCGCGTGGTCTTCCCGGGGTATGTCTTCGGCCGTGGCTACTGGGAGCTCCAGCGCCACGCCTACCTGTTCTGTGCGCCCACCGAGGTCGGGGGCACCCACCCGGTGATCCTCGAGGCGCTCGCGGCGGGCAACTGCGTGCTGGTCAACGACCACGCGCCCAACGTGGAGACCGTCGGTGATGCCGGGATCACCTTCGCGGGGGCCCGCGGCGTCGATGCGCTGACCGAGCAGCTCGAACGCCTGCTCGACGATCCGGAGCTGGTGGACGAGTACCGAGGCCGCGCACTGCAGCGTGCCAAGCTGTACTCGTGGGACGCCGTCACCGATCAGTACGAGAGCCTCATGCGCGGCGTGTTTGAGATGCGTGGCCCGGGGAGCCTGCCGGCGGAGATGCTCGACCTCGATGCGCCCGCCCCCGAGCTCGCGGCGGCGGCCGGCGGTTCGGGGCCCTAACGACTGACCCTTACCGCCACCGCGGTGCTGTGCAGCGAGCGGCCGCTGGCCGGGTTGGTCCACCTCAGGCGCACCAGGCCGCTGCCCGGGGGGCGAACGCGGGCGTCGACGTAGCCGCGCGGGCCGCGGGTCGTAACGGTGGCGATCGTGCGCCAGTGGGCGTGACGCCCACCTGGGCTCATCTGGACCGCCACCCGCTGGGGCGAGTTTCGGGGGGCGGCTCGCAGCAGCCCCCAGACCCGAATCGGGTGACGCCGGCGGGCGCGCGGGATGGGTATGTAGATCGGCAGGGGGTAGTTGGCGTAGGAGGGCTTGGTCCGTCCGTTGTCGTAGAGCAAGCCGCTCTGAAAGGTCGCTCCGTAGGCCGCCACCCGGTTGCGCGCCCCGGCCTTGGGCTTCTCGTCGACCAGCAGGAACTGGCTCAAAGTGCGCACGGCCGGGTTGTTGTAGGCGATGAACTCGGCCTCGTTGAGATAGGTCACCTGCTGGGCGGGGGTGACGCCGAGGGGGTCGGGCGGATCGGTCTGATATCCGAACTCGGTCAGATACAGCGGCAGGGCGCCCATGCGGCTGACTCCATAGATGCGCAGGATCCGCGCCAGGATGGAGCTCAGGCGGGGGAGGTTGGCGATCGTGGCAAAGTCGGGGTCGGTGGGCGCCCGGTGGGGGGCGAAGGTGAGCTCGTAGGGGTGGTGGGCAAAGCCGGTTGCGTAGAACAGCCCGGGGTGGTCCTGGGCGAAGCGGCTGGTGCCCGCCCCCGTGGTCGGGCAGGCCCGGTCGCGGGCGGCATTGCCACGCAGCGGATGCAGGTGGTCGTCGAGGCAGTAGAGCATCCGGATGAAGCGCAGGGCCTTGATCGACCGGGTGGTGCCCTGGACGTTGAGTCCCTTGGGAGCGGTCTCGCCGACCAGGATCGTGTCGTTGGCGTGATGGGTGGACAGCAGACCGAGGGTGGCCGCATCGACCAGCGCGCGGTACTGGGCGGGAGCGTTCTCGACGAAGCGGCCGTGACGATGGGGGTCGGGGATCCACTGCGGCGTCAGCCAGCCGGCCTGGTTGGGCTCGTTCCAGATCGCCCAGTAGTCGACCGCCGGTATCGCGGTGCCGGGCGGGACGGCGGCGGCGGTCTGCGGCGTCGTGCGGGGTGTGCGCGTCGACGGGCGGGCGGGGCTAGGCGTCGGGCGGGGTGTGCGCGTCGACGGGCGGGCGGGGCGGGGTGTGGCCGCGGCCGGCGCTGGCGGCACCGGCGGGCCACCGGGCCCGGCCGGCCCCGGCCCGCCGCTGGGGGTGGGGGCACCCAGCACCGGTGAGGGTGGCGCTGGGCTGGCCCCGGGAGCCGGGTCAGGCACGTAGGTGCCGCTGTAGCGAGTGCCGACGGCACGAACGAACAGGCCGAACTCGCGCGCGGACGGTTGGAAGGTCTTCTCGATGTCCGGGCGGGGCGGCGATCCGGTGGCCCAATAGGGCGCCGGGTCGGTGAGGTTGAAGTTGACCCCGATGCCGCGCTGGTGGGCGAGCTCGACGATGCGGTCATAGCGGTCCCAGGCGCCGGGCGGGTAGGCGGCCGGATTGGCGGCGTCGAAGGCCGGGCGCCGCTTGCTGGTGGGCGCCGGGGCAATCAGGCTCCAGAAGACCGACACCCGCACCCGGTCCACCCCGAGCGAGCGCAGGAGGTCGAGCGTCTGGGCCACCCCGGTGGGCTTGCCGTAGACCAGCAGCTTGTCGTCCTGAAAGGTGGACTCCTGGTCGCTGGACCCCACCGCGCTCCCTGTGGCACCCGCGAGCAGCGCGAGCAACGTCGCGAGCAGCAGACCGAGCGTACGGACGGCAGGGGTGGGGCGGGTGCGGGTCATCGAGCGCCGGCCGTCGTGGGGGCCAGCCCGGTGGCCGGCCCGCGCGGCACCTGCACGGCCGGGAGGGGCTGGCCGGGCTGGGCCGGGGCGGCGGTCCCGCCCAGCTGGCGCAGGAGCGCCAGGAACTGAGTGATCACCTGGAAGGACCGCGGATCCAGATACAGGGCTGGGCGCAGCTCGGTCAGTGCCTGGCGGGGGTTGTTGAGGGCTGTCGCGTCGAAGTCCGACAGCCAGATCCAGGTCTGCGGCGTGGCGGGCTGCAGGCGCACCGCACGTTGAAGTGTCGCCCGCGCGCCGAGCTTGTCGCCGGAGCTCAGCTGGACGGCGGCGAGGTCGAACAGCGGTTGCACCGACAGGGGGTTGAGCCGGCCGGCGCGCAGGGCCTCGGAGCGGGCGGTGGGCAGGTCGTGGCGGCCGAGGGCCGTCAGCGCGTGGTCGGCGGCGGACGCCGAGCGCAGCGGCTGCCACTCAGACCAGCCGGCCAGCAAGCTGAGGACCACCACCGTGCCGGCCACCAGACGACGCATGGGCGCGGCGGCCCGCAGACGGGCGCCGACGGTCGCGCCGCACGCGCGCAGGCCCAGGGCCATCGCGCTGAAGGGGCCGGCGGGAGCCGGAGCCTGCGCGAGCGGACCGGTGGCCGGCGCGACGGGGACGGACAAGGCATGCAGCGGTCCGCGCCCGGCCAGCCAGCCGGCGCACAGCAGGGCGACACAGGCGTTGCCCGGCACGAACCACGTCCAGTCGATCAACGAGTGCACCCCGAAGATCACGACCGCCGATAGCAGCGTCAACAGCCCGATCCGCTCAGGGGTCATGGCGGCGGCGGCGACGGGCTGTGCGGCGGGGACGGGCTGTGCGGCGGGGACGGGCTGCGCGGCGGGGACGGGCGGTGCGGCAGGGACGGGTTGTGCGGCGGGGACGGGCTGTGCGGCGGGGGTCAGGCGCCGCGGTCCGCGTGGCCACCAGCCCCAGGGACGGGCCGCGCGGCCCGCCGCCGCCAGCCAGGCGCCGAGCGCCGCCAGGCTCACCACCAGCCCCACGACGCCCAGGTCGGCGAGCGTCTGGACCACGTAGCCATGGGCGTGGCGCACGTTGACGTTGTCGGTTCGGTAACGCAGGCGGGCGGTGTCATAGCCCCCCGCCCCCACGCCCAGGGCGGGACGGTCGTCAAAGATCTGCAGGGCCTCGTTCCAGTAGCGGGCGCGCACGCTGCCCACCGCGGTCAAGCGGCTGGGGTCGCCGGGCGGCAGGCGAACGTTGGGGTCGGTGAGCGAGCTGACCGTGTGGCTGATGCTGCCCCCCAGGCCCCGGGAGCTGGCGGCCATGCCGACCCCCAGCCCGACCGGCACGAGCGCCACGGCCGCCACCAGCACCAGGCCGATCTGATCGCGCCGCGCCACCGACAGGGGGCGCCGCGCGGCCAGGAAGCCCACGGCCAGGCCGGCGAGGTAGAGCACGATCACGACGGCAACGATCAGCAGGCCGAGGTCGTGACCGGATTGGGCGCGCACGGCGACGTCGACCCGGTCGCGGCTGAGCGCCGGCTGGGAGAACTCCCAGGCCACCACCGCCGCCACGGTGGTGCCCGCGGTCAGCAGCATGGCGGCTCCCCGCACCCGCCGGGGCACGGTGGTGAACCACACGATCAGACCGAGCACCAGTGCCGCCAGCGCCCCGCGTGAGTAGGCGAGCAGGGCGGTGAGCAGCAACAGCCCCAGGGCGGGATAGGCGACCGCGTTGAGGACGGGCCGGCCGTGGCGGCGGGACCCCAGCCACAGGCAGACCGGGACGGCCAGGACCGCGGTCAGTCCAACCGCATTCCAGTAGCCGTAGGGCTCGCGCAGGCGGGCATAGATCTCGTTGGGGTTCAGGCGCCCGGGGAACACCTTGGTGGCCAGCCCGTAGCCGCAGACCGCCAGGGCGCCGAGCAGGATCCCGCCGAGGATGGCGCTCCAGCGTGCGGGGGCGAGCCGGACCGCGGCCACCGAGGCGGCGAAGGCCCACGCGTAGGCGAGCGCTCGACTGGCCTCCAGCCAGGCCTCCGACGGCTGCACGGCCCAGGTCACCGACGCCGCCGTCAGCAGCGCCAGGACCGCCATCAGCGCGACCGACAAACCGCCATACAGGCGTCGGGGGGAGCCGCCGATGACCGCGGCGGTGACGACGGCACCGCCGCCCAGGGTGAGCCCCATCTCGACCGTTACCGAGGAGCCCAACTCGAGGCCTCCGCCGCCGGCGAACGCGATCACGGCCAGCAGGGCGCCCACGCCCACGGTCAGCGCCGCGTCGGCGCTGGGGCGCGACAGGCTCACCACGCCGGACCGGGCCCGCACCCGGCGAGGCCGGTCAACCGACGCGGCGTGCGCGGACATGGGTGAGCAGGGCCCGGCCTCCGCCGGCCATCGCGGCGAGCAGCAGTGCGAGCGCCAGGACCAGCAGCGGTGTGGGCAGCGAGTTGAGCGTCGCGCTGGTGCGCATCGCGATCAGCCCCGGATGCACCAGCTCGTCACCGACCGGTTGCGGCGCTCCTCCGGAGCGGATCGCCGTGGCCACCGCGGCGCGCTCCGCCGGCGTCGCGCCGGCCAGCGGATCGGAGCCGGGCAGCCCCCCACCGCCGCCGCTCCCGCCCCCCGTCCCGCCGTGATTGCCGGCGGCCGCCACCTGCGCGCGGCGGATGACGTCGCCGCAGTCGCTGTACTCGTTGACGTCGGTGGGCAGGTGGGAGATCGCATAGCGGTAGTCGGCCTGGGAGTAGGTGCCGGTGATGCGGTCGTACTTCAGGCACTCGCGGATGATCGCGTCGCCCCGCGCGGCCAGGGCGCCGGAGGGGGAGCCCAGAACGGCCAGGACGGCCAGCGTGGACACGCAGGCCAGGCGAAGGATGGGGGAGGCAAGCCGGGTCATGAGGAAAGGACGTCAGATGACGCGGCGGGGCCCGCGCTCGCGGCCCCGCCCAGACCGGCGCCGCGGTGGCGGCGGACGCGCACGCTACCAGCGCTCCCGCGCCGCACCTACGCTGGCCAGCGCGGCGGAGAATCCCTGCGCCCAGCGCTCGTGGGTGTAGGCACGCACGTCCTCGGCGCCGGCGCGGCCCAGGCGGACGGCCAGGTCCGGGTCAGCCCGCAGCCGGCCCAGCGCGCCGGCCAGCGCACCGGCGTCGCCGGCGGGTACCACCAGGCCGTTTCGCTCGTGGCGCACCAGGCCGCCCGCGACCGCCCCGACGGCGTCGCTGGCGATCACGGCGAGCTTCTGGTTGAAGGCCTCATTCACGACGAGTCCCCACGGCTCCCTGAAGGTGGAGGTTACGATCGACGGCACCACCAAAACGTCCGCCGCGGCGTAGAAGTTGCGCACACCGGCGGCGCCCTGGGGGCCTGCCCGCACGATCGAATCGGGCGCGACGGCCACCGCGCCGCCGGCGGGAGGCCGAGTGGACCCGGACTCCGCGCCGACGAGGACAAGCGCGGTGGCGGGCGCCGGAAAGCCCGAGGCACGCCAGGCTTCGATCAGCACCTGCTGCCCCTTTTCCCGGGTGCAACGGCCCACAAACAGCGCCACGAACTCGGCCCCGGCGGGTCGCAGCGAGCGCTCGCTGGGGGCCGCCCACCAGTGGTTGTCGACGGCCTGGACGGCGATGTGCACGTTGCGGGCGCCGCGCGCGCGCACGTAGGCGCTGACATGCTCTCCGTAGGTGACCACGGCGTCGGCGTGGGCGTAGAGGCGGCGCAGCAGAACCGTGCTCAGGACGTGAGCGGGGCTGCGCGGCTGAGACCACAACGCGGACCACAGCAGGAACGGCACCCCGGCCCGGCGGGCGCCCAACCAGGCTCCGGGCAAGGCCAGACGCCCCGCGGTACCCGCCACGACCGCTCGGTAGCGCCCGGAGGCAGCGAGCGCGTGAACCTCTCGCTCGGAGACCCGCAGATGGGCCAGCTGCTCGAGCTCGGCCTCGGGCGCCCCGCGGGCCCCATGGGCCAGCCGGCCGCCGAAGAACGCAAAGGTCACGTCCTCGCGCTCGTGCAACGCTCGAAACGCGCCCAGACGATCGGGCGGAGCGTGCCCGGTGACAAACAGCACGGGCCTCACCGCAGCGCCCGCTCATAGGCGGCCAGCGTCTGCTCGCCGCAGTGGCGCCAGGTGAAGGCGGACTCGACCGTCGCGCGCGCGGCCTGGCTGAAGCGGCGACGGTCCTCGAGCAACTCCTCGATGGCCGTGGCCAGCCCGGCGATGTCACCCGGCTCGACGAGCCGCAGGCCGGGACCGACCGCCCGTATCTCCTCGGGACCCGGCTCACCGAGGCAGCCGATGGCCGGTACCCCGGCCGCCATCGCCTCTACGTAGGCGACCCCGAAGGCCTCCTCGGTGCTGGGCATGGCAAAGACGGTGGCCCGGCGCAGCTCCCGCAGCGCGGCGGCGGGCTCGAGCTGGCCCGGCAGCGAAACCCGGTCGCCGACCCCCAGCTCGTGCGCCAGCGCCGCGAGCGCTCCGCGCTCGGGACCGTCGCCCACGATCACGTAGCCAAGCTCAGGCTGGCGGTCAGCGATCCGGGCCAAGGCCCGGATGACGTCGGCGTGACGCTTGCGCGCGACCAGATGACCGACGGTGATCAGCGTGGGTGGGCCCGACGCCGGCAGCGCCGCTACCGGGTCGGCGCCCAGGTGCACGACGGCCAGATCGCATGCTCCGTGCGCACGGGCCAGGCGCTCGATGCCGGAGCTGTTGGCCAGGACCAGGCGGGCGCCGGCGAGGGTCCGGCGCACGACCGCGTCGCCGCCGGGGAGGCGAGGGGCGGTGTAGAGCACGTCGCCGCCGTGGACCGAGACCACCACCGGGACCCCGGTGCCGGCGCGCAGGGCGGCGTCGCCGGCGGGGACCGCGTTGTGGGCGTGAATCAGGTCAAAGGCAAAGGACCGGCGCAGGCGGGTCAGGGCTCGGCGTGCCAGTGGGGCCGCCCAGGCGCCCCACGAGGCGTAGGACCGGCCTCGCGAGGGAGAGACGAAGGGCACGTAGCTGATCTCCAGGCCGTCTCTGACCTCATGGCGTGGCTGGGTGAGCAGGGTGCCCATGGCCCGGGCCAGAGCGCGGGGCCCGGCGCTGGCCGATGAGCGCGGCGGGATCACGCGGTGCAGCACGATGACCCGCACGTCGGCCCCGGCCTCGCGAACGGCCAGGGCCTGGCGATGGGCCCAGACTCCGAGCACGGGATCGGCGGCACGCGGGTAGAACTCGGCGAGCACGGCCACCCTCATCGGGCGAGAGTCTAGGTTTCGCCCCGATGGTTCTGTTCCTGCACCACCGTTATCGCACCACGGGCGGGGAGGAGCGCACGGTCGAGGAGCTGCTGTGGCTGGTGCGAGAGAAGTTGGGGCGCGAGGCCGAGCTGCTCACACGCGACTCGCGTGCCCTGGGACGCGGTGAGGCGGCGGCGGGTCTGCTGAGGGGCGGTCTGGAGGCAGGCGAGGTGGCCGCAGCGGTGAGACGGACCGGCGCCCGCATAGTCCACGCCCACAACCTCAACCCGACGCTCGGGTGGCGGGCCCTGGCCGCGGCGAGGGCGGCGGGGGCGCGGGTGGTGTTGCACCTGCACAACTACCGCCTGGTCTGCGCGGTGGGCACCTGCTACACGCGGGGCCAGGACTGCACGCGCTGTCACGGGGCCAACACGCTCCCGGGCGTGCGCCTGAACTGCCGCGGGACCGGCGCCGAGGCGCTGGCCTACGGGGCCTCGCTGGCGCTGTGGCAGCGGCGGCTGGTGGCCCAGGCCGACCTCGTGCTCGTCCCCAGCGAGTTCGCCTCCCAGCGACTGAGCCGGCTGGGCGCCCCCCTGGGCGGCGTGGCGGTCCGGATCCTGGCTCCGGTCGTGCGGGACCTCGCCTCCGGCTCGCGCGCGGGCGCCGGCGGCCCGGTGCTGGTGGCCGGCCGGCTGGCGCCGGAGAAGGGGATCGACACGGCCATCGACGCGTGCCGCCGGGCTGGGGTGGAGCTGGTGGTGGCCGGCGACGGTCCCGAGGCCGGCCGCCTCCAAGAGCAGTCCCGTGGCGGGGCGGTGCGCTTCGCCGGCACGCTGGAGCCGGGCGCGCTGACCGAGCTGCGCGATCGCTGCTCGCTGGCTCTCGTGCCCTCGCGGGCGGCGGAGACCTTCGGGTTGGCCGCGGCCGAGGCCATGGCCCGCGGGCTGCCGGTGGTGGCCACCCGCATGGGAGCGCTGCCGGAGCTCGTGCCTGACCTGGCGCTGTGTCCCCCAGGAGACGCCGGCGCGCTGGCGGAGGCGATCCAACGGCTCCGGGGCGATGAGGCGGCGGGCCTCGCCGGCCTGAACCGGGTGCGCGAGAGCTGCTCGCCCGAGGCGGTCGCGCCCCGCCTGGGCGAGCTCTACGAGCAGCTGCTGGCTTGAGCGCCGCCGCGCGCTGACAATATGGGGCTCGCCCCCCAGAAAGGAAGGTCTCCCATCAACGCGCGTCAGGAGGCTTACGAGCGTCTCGGCGGTCGCTACCAGGTCCGCGTACTCGAGCCATCGCCGCCGGCGGTCACCGACCCGCCCTGGTTCGCCGACGACCCCACCGACCCCCTGCACGAGGGCCCGCGCCGCCGTCGAGACGACGACCCACCGCTGGTCTCGCCGGTCAGCACGGGAGACCTGCTGTGGGACGACCTGGCGCGCGAGGACCCCGCGCTGGCCGGCTGGTGCGCCGAGCGCTGGCTGGGGGCTTACCACCGGCTGCCGGCGCCCCCGGAGGGGCTGGTGACCACGCGACAGGCGCTGCACCGGGTGGCCGAGCACGTCATATCGCCCACGCGCCAGCGCGCCAACGGCAAGGTGGGGCTGCGCTACACGCAGGGCGGGTTCGGGACGCCGTTCTTCGGAAACGACGTCCAGATCCGCCTGTCGCGCGACGTGCTGACCGTGCAGATGGGCACCGAACAGACCGAGGGTCGGCTGACCACGCTCAAGGATGCGGCGGAGTTCATCGGGTTTGACCTCACGCGGTTTGACGCCGCCCTGCAGGAGCAGCCCCTGGACATCGACCTGCAGGCCAGCGACTTTCTGGCCGAGCTGTTCGGGTTCGGAACCTCCGTCCTCGAGCAGCTGCGGGCCGAGGCGAGCGAGAGCCTGGACCCCAGTCGCGTGCAGCTGTGGCCCGAGCACTTCGACCTGTCGGTCGAGCTGGGCCCCGAGCCGGCGGGCGGGCGGGCGGCCTACGGTTGCTCCCCCGGCGACGATCTGCACCTGGAGCCCTACCTCTACGTGGCGCCCTGGTCAGCGCCCCCCGGGGGGGAGCTGTGGCAGGCCTCCGGGTTTCACGGGGCCGAGATGACCTACCGCGACCTGCTGGCAGCCGAGGACCAGCGCGCGGCGGCGCTTGACTTCTACCGCTCGCGGCTGGCCGCCCTGACGCCCGCCCGGAACTAGCCCTTCGAGCTCGACGAGCTCGCGCTCTGGCCCTCAGAGTCGGCGCCGGCACCCTCGGCGTGGGAGGAGCCGGCGCCGTCCCTCTCGGGGTGGGAGGACTCGGCGCCGTCCCCCTCGGGGTGGGAGGACTCGGTGCCGTCAGCCTCCGAGCCGGAGCCTGGGCCCGCCCGGCCAGCAGCGTCCGGCCCCTTTGCGGCCGGCAGGCCGCCCTCATCCCCATCCGCGGGCCTGGGCTCCGACGCGCCGTTGGTGGCCGCCTGGGCCGGCGTGGGCTCGACCGTCGCGGGCGCGGACGGCTGGCTCCAGGCGCCCGCCAGCTCGGAGCTGGGGGCGGGGGCGGTGAACTCGTCGCCGGGGCGCTGACGCCGGCGGCGGGCCAGCAGGGCGACAGTCAGCGCCACCCCGGCGCCGGGCCCGAGCAGCGCCCGCAGGCCCAGGCGCCGCACGAGGCCGACCGCCAGGGCGAGCAGCGGCAGGCGGCTGGTGCGCGAGCGTCGGGAACGCAGGCGGCGGGTGTCGAGGCGGCGGCGGGGTCGGGGGTCCAAGCGCATGGGGGCTCCTTGTGGGTGGGGACGCTCGATCCCTACCCACCCGACCGGGCGACCAACCCCTCGGGCCTCGGCCCGTGCCGCGGTGACCACGGGCGTCCGCGATCCACGGCCGTCTAGGTGAGTGATTCCACGGCTGGGGCCGTGTTTGTCGAGGATTTGTATGCAGAGAGGCCGAAGTCGGCGGTGTCCAAAGGCATCGTCGACCAGGAGGCCACGCGCACGCCGACCTCGACACTCTCTGCATCGCCGTTTATTTGAGCCATCCTGGGTTTGACGGAGGCCGTGATGCGCCGGCGGACGATCTCCTGCCTGAGAAGACTAAGAACGCCCGTCGTAGGGTCACAGACGCCGAGGTCGTCACGTTGTGTGTGGCGCAGGCGATCATGGGGATCCCGTTTGACCGTAGGTTCCTCGCGGTCGCGGGCAAGCGGCTGGCGCACTTATTTCCCGAGCTTCCCAAGCAGCCGGAGTTCACAAGCGCCGGGCCAGGCTGGCTGATTCGATCGAGTGGCTCATCGCGGTGTTGCCAGCCGCAGTCCGGGTTTTGAGGACGGTCTGCTGCTTATCGATTCCACCCCGATCGAGTGGCTCCGATCGGTCGAAACGACTCGCCGCTCGGCCTTGGCCGAGGCTGCTGACTACGGCTACTGCGCCTCGCACCCGCGGTTGTTTTGGGGGTTTCCTGCACGGCCTGTTCGCACCCGACGGCACCCCCCAGAGCTCTCCAGCTCACCTCCCCCAAACGCGGAGAGCGCGAGGTCGCCCTGCAGATGCTGTCCCGCGCGGAGAGACAATCCTCGGCGACAAGGGCTACGCCGGACGCGAGTTCGAGGCCGGGATCAGCGAACTGGGCGCCACGATCATCAGACCAACCCGCAAAGACGAAACCAGGCCCCGGATTCACCTCGCCCCGATCCGCCAACGCATCGAGTCGATCTTTTGGACCTGCAAAGACATCCTCACCCTCGAACGCCACGGCGCAAGAACCCTCCAAGGCCTCAAAGTCCGCATCGCACAACGCTTTCTCACCCTCGCCGCATGCATCACCCTCAACCACCACTCGGACGCCCGAGCCGCGCACTGGTCGACTACATCGCCTGACCGCGTGGAATCAACCATCTAGG
>DASYID010000201.1:0-13331 GCA_036252775.1 Solirubrobacteraceae bacterium | reverse complement strand
CGCTGGCCCGGGTGCTCGGTCCCCATGCCTGTGCCCCCCAGTAATACCCCTTGGGAGTCGACGACCAGCGAGGCGGCGCCGCTGACGTTGGGCACCTTGGCCAGGAATCCCGCCAGGAACTGGGCCAGCGCGGTTTCGCTGATGCCGCTGAGAAGCACCCGGGTGCCACTGGCCGCCTTGAAGGGAAGCGCCCATTCGCTGACCCCGTGGTCCGCGGGATAGGGCTTGACGTCAGACAGCCCGCTGGCGCCCCGCAGCGCGGCCTGGACGTAGGAAGGCACTCCGGTGGGCCGCGGCGCGCCCGGCGTGGAGGCGAGCACATGGCCCCGCTGGTCGAGCACCAGCGTGTAGGGCTGCTGGTTGATCCGGGCCTGCTTGACCAGCTTGGCCACCGAGATGGTGGGGCCGCCGAACTGCTTGGCCGCCTGTTGCTCGAGGTTGGTGGCCGAGAGCTGAAACAGCGACTCGGTCAGGTAGGCCGAGACCTGGGCGCGGTCATGGAAGCGTTTCTCGACGTCCTGTCGCGCCTGCTGCTGGGCGTTGGCCAGCTCGACGGCGAAGACCACCAGCAGGGCGACCATCAGGGCCGTGGCGGCGACCAGGATGCGCCGCAGGCGCGAATCCATCAACGACTCCGGTGCGGCGGTCGCCGGCCGTGGTTCACACTCGCGCGCACCACCCCGAGATTACACCGCGCCCGGACGAATCGCCGAGCCTGACACCGCACCGGGGGCGGCCCAAGGCCGAGCACGGTCAAGCCCAGGCTGCTCAGCGGTGACCCTCAGCCGCCGCCCGGACCGCTGCTCGGATCCCTTCGAAGGAGGTCCCCTTCTCCAGGTAACCGGCGGCCCCGGCTGCCAGCACCTGCTCGGCCATGCGGCTGGCTGAGAAGCCGGAGAGAACCACCACCGCGGTGTCGGGGGCTTGGGCGCGGATCTGAGGCAGCGCCTCGAGTCCGTCGAAATCGGGCATCGACAGGTCGAGCAGCAGGACGTCGGGACGCTGGGCCAGCACGCAATCCACGCAGGCCCGCCCGTCGCCGGTCTCGCCGACCACCACGAGCCCGGGATCGTCCTCGAGCGCCAGGCGCAGCAGCGCGCGAAACTCGGGCACGTCGTCGCACAACAGGACCCGAATCGAGCCGGTGCTGCCTGACGAGGAGGCTTCGAAATCCTGAAAGGCACCTAACAGCATCCAGGCGGTTATCGACATTCGCCCGAGCTGGCCTCATCCCCACTTCTGACCAGGGGGTGCGCGCCCGCCGTGGGGGCCACGCCCTCCATCGCCCGCACGTAGACCTCGGTCAGCGATCCCACCCCGAAGGCGGACCGCAGGCCCTCTGAGCTGTCACGGGCCACCACCCGGCCCCCCTGGATCAGCGCGATGTCCTCACACAGGGCGTCGGCCTCCTCCAGGTAGTGCGTGGTGAGTAGGATCGTGGTTCCTGCCTGGTGCAGGCGTCGGATATAGCGCCAGAGCTCCATCCGCAGCTCGAAGTCCACGCCGGCGGTCGGCTCGTCGAGGATCACCAGGCGCGGCTCGTGCATCAGCGCGCGAGCCAGCAACAGGCGCCGGCGCATGCCGCCCGACAGCTTGGGCGCCCGGGTGCTGGCCTTGCCGGCCAGGTCGAAGATGTCCATCATCTCGGCCGCTCGACGCCGCGCCATCGAGCGGCTCATCCCGTAGTAGCCGCCGTGGTAGGTGAGCGTCTCCTGCACGTCCAGGAAGCGGTCGAGGTTGACGTCCTGCTCGGCCAAGCCTATGAGCCGACGGGCTGCCCCGCTGTCGTGAGGGTGGCCGAACACGCTGATTTCGCCGGCGCTTATGCGGATCAGGTTGCAGACCGCGCTGATCAAGGTGGTCTTGCCCGCCCCGTTGGGGCCCAGCAGGCCGAAGAACGCGCCACGGTCGATGACCAGGTCCAGGTCCTCCAGCGCCAGCAGCCCGTCGTCGTAGCGCTTGGTCAAGCCCCGCAGCGCCAGGGCCGGCTGATCGGTCATCGAGGCAGGCTAGCGGGGGTGTGAGAGCGTGATATGCAAGGCTAGTTCCGATGCCCCTGGTACCGATGGTGATCGAGCGCAGCGCCCGCGGTGAGCGCGAGTACGACATCTACTCGCGGTTGCTCAACGAGCGGATCGTGTTCCTGGGCAGCCCGGTCGACGATCAGATCGCCAACCTGGTCGTCGCTCAGTTGCTGCACCTGGAGTCCGTGGACCCCGACAAGGACATCTCGCTGTACATCAACTCGCCGGGGGGCTCAATCTACGCCGGCCTGGCCATCTACGACACGATGCAGTTCATCAAGCCCGATGTCCAGACGATGTGCGTGGGGGTGGCGATGTCGATGGGCTCGCTGCTGCTCACCGGTGGCGCGAAGGGCAAGCGCATGTCGTTGCCCAACAGCCGCATGCTCATCCACCAGCCCTCGGCGGGCTTCGAGGGCCAGTCCTCGGACATCGAGATCCACGCGCGGGAGATCCTCAAGACCCGCCAGCGCATCGATGAGATCTACGCCCACCACACGGGCCAGCCCGTCGAGCAGGTGCACACCGACATGGAGCGCGATCGCTTCTTCAAGCCCGACGAGGCGGCGGAGTACGGGCTGATCGATCGCGTCATCGACAGCCACTGAGACGGTCGTGGGTGCGGCGGCGGGCGCCCCCTGACGTGCTGATGCGGGTCGAGTCAGGCGATCGCGTGCTCGATGTAGCCCAGGCTGTCGATCTCGATGCGCACCGTGTCCCCGGCCACCAGGAAGCGCGCGGGGTCCATCGCCATGCCCACTCCGGCGGGGGTCCCGGTGAGGATCAGGTCGCCCGGCTCGAGCGTGCAGGTCTCGCGCAAGAACGCGATCAGCTCGGCAACGGAGAAGATCAGATCGGACGTGTTTGCCTCCTGGCGCAGCTCGCCGTTGACCCAGGTCCGCAGGCGCAGAGCGCCGGGGTTGGCCACCTCCTCGGCGGTGGTGATCCACGGCCCGTAGGGACAGAAGCCGTCAGCGCCCTTGGCCCGCGTCCATTGCGGCTCGCGCTTCTGCAGGTCACGGGCGGAGACGTCGTTGGCCACCGCATAGCCGGCCACGCGGCCCGCGGCCCCCATCACCACGGCCAGCTCGCCCTCGTAGTCCAGTCGCTTGACCACGGCCGGCGGGTTCACCGGGGCGTTGGGGGGTGCGGCGGAGGAGGGCAGCTTCATGAAGACGATCGGCCGCTCCGGGCGCTCCAGGCCGGTCTCGGCGGCGTGGGTTGCGTAGTTGAGGCCGATCCCGAAGATCGCCCGCGGACGGGGAACGGGTGCGAGCAGCATCACCGACGCGAGCTCGTGGCGCGGGCCGCTGGCCGGCGTAGGGTCTGCGGCGGCCAGGCGCTCGAGCACCGTCTGTCCGTCGTCGAGCTCGACGAGCGCGCCGTCGCGCACCTCCCCCGCCCGCGGGCGATCGTCACCGGGGATGAGGAACGTGGCCAGCCGCATCGTGGGCGCAGAGGCTAGCTTGGTCTGAGCATTGGTCGCCCTCCTGCTCGTATCCCTGTCGGTTGGTCTTTCAAACTTCGCCGGCGCCATCGCCATCGGACTGGCCGGTGTCGATGCCCGCATGCGGTTGCGGGTCGCGCTGGCCTTTGGCCTGTTCGAGGGTGGCATGCCGATCCTGGGCCTGCTGCTGGGCCGCGAGCTGGCCAGCACCCTGGGCTCCAATGCCAACCTGCTCGGAGGCGGGCTGCTGATCGCCACCGGCATCTACACGATGCTCGTGGCCCGCCGCGCCGGGGGCCGCGAGAAGAAGGGCCTCGAGGCCACCCAGAAGCCCTCTGCTCCCGCCTTTGAGCGACGGGGCGTGATGCGGCTGGTCGTGGCCAGCGCGGCGTTGAGCATCGACAACCTGATCGTCGGCTTCGCCCTGGGCGCTTACCACGTGTCGTTGCTCGTCGCGGCCCTGGTGATCGCGGGGGTGAGCGTGGGGCTGTCCCTGATCGGCCTGGAGCTCGGGGGTCGCATCGGCGAGCGCTTTGAGAAGACCAGCGAGCTGCTGGGTGGGGGGGTGCTCGTCGCCGTCGGGGTGGCGATCGCCCTCGGCGTGATCTGAGCCTGACGCCCTCGGCGTGATCTGAGCCTCACCGAGCGGAGAGGAGGGGCGGCGGACGGCCGCCCCCCAACCGCTACTCGGCCATCCCGCGGATCATCGCACCGGCGATCCCGCCCTTTACGGCGGCGCCGCCCACGCCCTCGGCGCCAGCCTCGGCCGGGGAGATGAACAGGGTCTGGATGGCCAGCCGACCGGGCCCGGTGAAGCGGTTCCAGGTCAGCTTGCCTCCGCCCGCGAACATACCCGTCTTCAGGCCCATCGTGACGGCCTCCAGGTTGACCGTCGGATCCTTGAACAGCCAGCTTCCCGCCTCCACGTCGATCTGTTCGCCGGCCGCGAGGTTGACCAGGAACACGTTGCCGTGGCCGTGCAGCCACACCAGCGCGTCACCCTCGGTCGCGCGGAACTTGTCCATGAAGATGCCCGAGCCGCCGAACATCATGTTGCGCACGCCCTTCAGGCGCTCGTAGGTGTAGTCGAGGTTGTCGGTCGCCGCGATGAACTGGTGCTCGCGCACGTGAAGCTCCTCGCCCTGGCTCAGGTGCAGGGGGATGCACTGACCCGGCGAGTCGCGCGAGAAGGCGACGCGCCCCGAACCGCTGGTGCGGGTGATGAAGAAGTCCAGGCCCGCGATCTTGCGCTTGATGCCCCCGGGAAGCTTCTTGAGCTCGACGTTCAGGGCCGTCTCCTTCCACAGGAGGACGTGGTGTTCGAACATCACTGCGCGCTCGCCGACGTTGACCTGGAGCTCGGGGACCAGCTCGCCCCGGATGTGGTAGGTGACTCCGGCAAAGCTCTCGTCGTGGACCTGCGTCGGAATCGGCTCCGGTATCTGCATGAGCGGGGTTCTCCTCAGGAAGGGATGGGGATCGCGAGCATCGCGTCTGGACTAAGACCAGGTCAAGGCGCAGAGGCTAAGGCCTCGACGGTCCGGTCAGGGCCGTCCGGGCGGGAGCGAGAGGGCCACCACGGCGTCGTCGACGGGTGAGCCGAGGTACAGCTGGCGCCCGCCCGGGCCGATCACCATCCGGCCGGGCGCATTGAACGCAGCCAGCGAGCGGGGGCCAGAAGAGTCGGTGGCCAAAGTCCCGCTGGCCGGGTCGCGGCCCAGCGAGATCAGCGCGTTGGCCCCCTGCGCGCTGACGTATACGGCCCGCCCGTCCGGTCGCGCGTCCAGGTCCACGGTGCCGCGCAGCTCGGGCACCGCCGAGCACCCGGCCTCGGCGGCCGCGGCCAGGCATGTGCCCGGCGCCGCGCTGCTGGCCAGGCGGCCAGTGAGGCGATTGCGCGTCAACACCGCCACCGACCCGGGATCGAACGCTCCGACGTAGAGCTGACGTCCGTTGGCGCTGAGGGCCAGGGCCCGCGCGCCGCCCAGGCCGCCGGCGGTCCACTGGCAACCGCGGTCGGATGGGCTGGGTGGGATCCCAGCCTCGATCAGGCAGCCTCCGGCTCCGGGCAGTGGCCGCAGCCGCCCGCTGCCCGGGTGGCGTACGAGCACCGTCACCGCGCTCGACAGCGCCGAGGCCACGTAGACGAAGCGTCCATCAGGGCTGATGGTCAGCGCCGCGGCGCCGCGTAGGCCGGGCGCGCTGACCGAACAGGCACCCGCGCGGGCGCTGCCCACGCAGCCGCCACGTCCCGCAAGCGCCCCCAGCCCGCCGTTGCGTCGGCTGCGGCGCAGACCGACCACGGCACTGCGCGCGGTCTGAGGGTCCGAGGAGAGCGCGTACACGTTGCGGCCATCGGGGCTGACCGCCACCGCGACCACCCCGGTGAGCGCGCTCAGGTGCCGGGGGCACGCGTGGCGCGGCTCGCCCAACCCGGGGTTGCCCTGCAGGCAACGTCCCGCTCCCCGCAGGCCCGTAAGCCGACCGTTGCGATGACGGGCCAGGGCGGTGACGGAGGCCCGGTCCAGCGAGCCGACGTAGACGTAGCGTCCATCCGGGCTCACCGCGAGAGCGTCGACGCCGCCCAGCCCCCGATCCACCGTCGAGCACACCCGGGGTCCCTCTCCCTGGACGCAGCCCTGGCTCGAGGGACGTCCCGGGCTGCGCAGGCTCCCGTGCGGACTGCGGGCCAGCGCCACCACCGAGTCGCTGTCCTGGCCAACCACGTACAGGTGGCGTCCATCCGGGCTGACCGCCAGTCCTCCGGGTCGCGACAGACCCGCCACCGCCTGTCCACATCGCTCGGACCCGGGCACGGAGGAGCCGCTGTCATGCACGCACCCCAGCGGCGCGTCGGTGGGCGCCAGCGCGCCCTCCAGCACCAGGGCATAGGTCACGCCGGGGGACGCCAACGTCAGCGCGACGAGACCCATGATCAGCCCCACGACCCGGCCTCGGGGGGCTCGACGCGGTGAGCTGAGAAGCGCGATCACTGCCCTATTCTGGCTGCTCGTGCCGTCTGGCCCACCGCCCAGTCGCCCCCGCCGGCGCCGGCTTGCTCTGCTGCTGGGGGTGACCGTGGCAGCCGTCTCGAGCCCCGCCCCGGCGGCGATGGCGGCCGGGCCCTGTGAGCGTGCGCCGGCCCCGGGAAGCTTCTCGGGCTCCTATGTCAGCGGCGGGTTTAACCGGCGGGTGATCGTCCACGTGCCACCCGCTGTCGCCGGTCGGGCCCTGCCGGTGGTGCTGGCCCTGGCGGGCGCCAACCAGAGCTCGGAGTTCTTCGAGCGCTACACCGGCCTGTCGGCGCTGGCCGACGGCGAGCAGTTCATAGCCGTCTATCCGACCGCCACCGGCCTGCACCCGCTGTGGACGATCAACGACGACCATCCGGGTGCGGCCAACGACGTCGTGTTCCTGTCGGGCCTGCTGGACGGCATCGGACAGCGCCTGTGCGTGGATCCGAGTCGCATCTATTCGCTGGGGGTATCCAACGGCGGGGGCATGACGGCGCGCCTGGCCTGCGAGCTCAGCGGCCGCATCGCCGCGGTGGTGTCGGTGGCGGGCGGGTACCGCTCGCTGCCCCCCTGCCACCCCGACGTGCCTGTCTCGGTGCTGGAGATTCACGGAACCGCCGACCCCGACGTTCGCTATCTGGGCAGTGGTGGCGGGGGCCCGGGGGCGGTCGGCCCGTTCCTCTCGGGTTGGGCGGCGCGCAACGGCTGTCGAGCTCGTCCCCGTCGCCGGCGGGTGGGCGTGGCGCTGCTGCGCCTGGACTGGACGGGCTGTCGTCTGGGGGCGGACGTGTCGCACATCGAGGTCTTCGGCGGGGGCCATCAGCTGCCCGGTGGCCTTCCCCACGACCGGGGTCCGCGCAGCACCTTCTCGGCGGTGTGGGAGGCGTGGCGCTTCCTGCGAGCCCACGCACGGGCGCCCGGCCCCTACGCGCTGCCCGCCACCCCCTACACGCTTCCGCGCCGGCCCGGCGCCCGCAGGACGGACCGGCGCCGGTGAACGCCCGCGCCCGACTGGCGCTGTTCGCCGCGCTGTGGGTGGTGTGTGGGCTGGCGCTGGCCGGTGTGGCCCGGGCCGACAGTTATTCGGTCGCTGTGCTGGACAGCCCGCAGGCCGTCCTGGGGCCGGCCGGCGATCCGGGCTCGGTCACGTTTCGCATCAGCCGGCAGGGTTCGCTGGACGCGGGCTCGGTCGACTACCGAACGGTGGATGGCACGGCCGTGGGTGGGGTTGCCGACGCTCTGGCCCCGATCGACTACCAGGCCCACCATGGCCGCGCCAGCATGTCGCCCGGAGTCGATCACCTCGACGTCCGGGTGGCGCTGATCCCAGACGCCGCCTACGACGGTCCCGAGACCTTCGCGATGACGATCGCCAACCCGATGGGCGGGCAACGCGACGCCGTGCAGCAGGCACGCGCCGAGGTCAGGATCACCAACCCCGTGCCGAAACCATGCACATCCGCCGCCCACGACCCTGCCGGCGATCAGCTGTTCTCGGTCAACGGGAGGGTCCGCTCGCTGCTGGTGCACGTGCCGGCCCACCGGCCTGGGGTCCGGATGCCGCTGCTATTGGCCCTGCACGGGTTTCGCTCCGATGGCTACCAGCTCGAGCGCTATACGGGCCTGTCGGCGCTGGCCGACCATGATGGGTTCGTCGTGGCCTATCCCAGTGCTCCCGCCGGCGAGTGGTACCCCTACGCCGGTCAGCAGGACGCGTTCAACGACCTGGCCTACGTAGCGGGCTCGCTGGAGCGCCTGGACCGTCTGGCCTGCATCGACGATTCGCGGCGCGCACTGGTGGGCGTGTCCAACGGCGCGGGGGAGGCCGCGCGCGCGGCGTGCGATCTGGGAGCTCGGATCAGCGCCGTGGCGCTGGTCTCAGGCGACTACCGCAGCCTGCCGGCCTGCCGCCCGCCGCGGCCGGTCTCGGTGCTGGAGCTGCACGGCACCCTTGACCGCGTGGTGCCCTACCTGGGACGCCCGGGGGACCACAGTGGCAGTGTCCCCAAGTTCCTCGCCTCCTGGCGGCGCATCGACCGCTGCCGGTCGCCCGGAGTCCACACGCGGCCCTACCGCGGGGTCGAACGCTCGCGCTGGTCCTGCGCCCGCCATACACAGGTGGCCCAGCTGAAGGTCGCCGGGATGGGCCACGACTGGCCCGGTCATGACCCCGCCGCCGGGGTGGTGCCCGGCCCCGGCTCCGGCGCCTATGAGGTGTGGCGCTTCCTGGCCCCGCTTCACCGCCAGCGCTGAGTCGTCCCCCTTCAGCCGTGAGCGCGCGGGGCGCCCGAGATTCCCGGGCAGCCCTGCGGGCCCCGGCGAACCTGGGCCTCTGAAGGGGGGTCGGCGGCCAGCAGCTCGGGCACGGTGACCGCACGCAGATGGCGCCGGTCGAGCTCATCGAAGATGGCCAGCAGCGCGCGGATGGTCTGGCCGCGGTTCTCGTGCAGGAGCACGATCGCCCCGGGGCGCAGGCCCCTGCGGACGTTGTCGGCGATCGCGGCGTAGTTGGCGCCCAGCGAGTCGCGGCTGTCGATGTTCCACAGCACCTCCAGCATGCCGAGCGCCTTGGACTGGGCATCGACGGCCGGGTTGCGCGCCCCGTAGGGCGGACGAAAGAGCCTTACGCGACCGCCCGAGGCGGAGGCCACGGCGGTCTGGGTGCGGGCGAGCTGGTCGTGCATGAGGGCCGCCGGCAGCGCCGGCAGGACGGGGTGCGTCCAGCTGTGGTCGCCGACCGCCCCCTGCCTGCGCTCGCGAAGGGGCATCCCGGGGCCGCGGCTGAGGACGTTGCCGACCAGGAAGAAGGTTCCGCGGACCCCGTGCTTGGCCAGCTTGCGCAGCGCCAGCGGCGTATAGGGCCCAGGGCCGTCGTCGAAGGTCAGCGCGACCATGTCTCCGCGTGGGCCCGCGCAGTAGACGGGCAGACCCAGCGAGATCAGCCGCGAGAGCGTCGCCTCCTGGGTGCCGGCGGTGGGGGCCCCTACCGTGCCCGGCGCCCGCCCCGCGCCCGCTGGGCGCTCGGCGCCGCCGGCGGGCGACGCGCCGCTCGGGCCCGCCGCGCCGCGGCCGGGCGAGCCGGCCGAGCCGCAGCCGGCCAGGGCGAGCAACAGGGCCGATGCGGCGATCGTCCGCCCTGCCGTGCCCGCACGCCTCACGGCGCCCAAGCTAACAGACCCCTCTAACGTCTTTTCCGAGCATGCCCGCCCGCTCCATCTCCCCCTCCCGCTCCCGCCCTGAGCACCGCTCCCGCTCCGGCCGCCGCTCCCACGTCGGCCGCCGCTCCCACGTCGGCCGCCGCTCCCGCCTGGATCCGCGGCCGCGCATGGCCGCCGCGCTGCTGGCGGGCACCCTGCTGGCGCTGGCCCTGGCCGGGCCGGGATGCGCCTCCTCGGCGCCAGGACGGTCCCTGGCCCTGCCCAGGCCCGAGCGGCTGCCCACGTCGGCCGCCTCCCATCTAATCGTGGTCGTGATGGAGAACAAGGAATACGGCGAGGTCATCGGGCGGCCCAGCGCGCGCTACGTCAATCGTCTCGCCCGCCGCGGGGCGCTGGCCACCAGTTCGTTTGCCGTGTCGCACCCGTCGCTGCCCAACTACCTGGCGCTGACCGGGGGCTCGACGTTCGGGATCGCCTCCGATTGCACCGATTGCTCGGTCTCCGGGCCCAGCCTGGTCGATCAGCTCTCCGGCGCGCACATACCGTGGAAGGCCTACATGGGGGACCTCCCCCACCCGTGCTTCGGCGGTGCCTTCTCCCGCGGCTACGCCAAGAAGCACGACCCGTTCGCCTATTACCGGCGCATCGTGGGCGACCCGGCGCGCTGCCGGCGGATCGTGTCCTTCGATGCGCTCGCCGCGGACCTGCGGGCGGGGACGCTTCCCACCTTCTCCTGGATCTCACCCAACCAGTGCGACGACATGCACGACTGCTCGGTGGCCACCGGCGACCGGTTCCTGGCGCGTCTGGTGCCCTCCCTGCTGCACGAGCTCGGCCCCCACGGTCTGCTGATCCTGACCTGGGACGAGGGGTCCACCGATCGCGGCTGCTGCGGTGCCGGCGGGGGTGGGCACGTTCCCACCATCCTGGCCGGGCCGGCGGCGCGGGCCGGGACGCGATCGGCCCAGCCGGTCAACCACTACTCCGTGCTCGCCACCGTCGAGGACGCCCTGGGACTGGCCCGGCTCGGGCAGGCCGGGTGTCGCTGCACACCGTCGCTGGCCACGCTGCTCAGGGGACCGGTGCGGATCCGCCCGCTGTTCGGGCGGCGATGAGCGCGGCGCCCGCGGCCATCGCCGCCGCCCCCCAGAACGCCGCGCCGTAGCCGGCGAGCGAGGCGATCGCGCCCGCCAGCGGCGCCCCGACCCCCACCCCGATGTCAAAGAAGGCCGTGAAGCCCCCGACCCCGGCGCCGCGCTGACGCGGGTCCACGTGCTGGACCACGGCGAGCGCGAGCGCCGGATACAGCAGCGAGAAGCCGACGCCCATGACCAGGCCGCCGGCCACTGCTGTCCACCAGGCTGAGGCCGAGGCGATCAGCGCCAGCCCCGCCGCCTCAGCCACGCCCGCGGCCACCGCGCTGCGGCGGGCGCCGATACGGTCGGGCAGGCGTCCGGCCAACAGCCGCGTGCCCACCACGGCCGCGGCGTAGGCGGTGAACACGGCCGCCCCGTGGCCGACGCCGCGGGCGTTGAGGTGCAGGGCGATGAACGCGGCCATGGTGGCGTAGCCGGCGTTGGCCAGAGCCAGGGCCAGGCCCGGGCCCAGCACGCCCGCGGGCAGCAGCGGTGATCGGGTCGGCGACGGCGGCCCGGGCCGGTGGGGATCGAACAGCCGGCTGGCCAGCAGGGCCCCGCCCAGCGGCCCGATCACGGCCAGCGCCCACACCGCGTCATAGCCCCAGGCGGCGAACAGGCCCTCGCCGAGCAGCGGGCCCGCGGTCAGCCCGCTCCACACCGACAGCCCGAACAGCCCGATGGCCTGACCGCGGCGCGACTCGGGGGCGAGGTCGACCACCCAGGTCGTGCCGGCGGTGAACAGCAGCCCCTCGCCCGCCCCCAGGACCAGCCGGGCGAGCACGAGCTCGGGGACGCCGGCGGGCAAGAACAGCAGCGCGCCCCCCGCGGCCATCAGCAGCGAGCCGGCGATCAGCACCGGTCGGCGGCCCCGTCGATCGGCCAGGCGCCCGGCCCACGGCCGGCCGACCACCGCCGTCAGGGCGAACGCGCCCACGACCACCCCGACCGCCAGGCTGCCGGCCCCGACGGGCCCGCGCACGTAACGGGGCAGCACGGGCAGCACCGCACCGATGGCCAGAAAGCAGGACAGGGTGGCCGCGAAGACCCCGGCACCGGCGCGCATACCGGGGAAGGTAACCTCGCGTCGCCCGAGCGCCCCGATGCAGGTCTCGTTCATCATCCCCGTCTACAACGAGGGCGCCACCATCGGCGAGGTCCTCGAGCGCGTCGAGGCGCTGGGCCTGGACAAGCAGCTGATCATCGTCGACGACGGCTCCGTGGACGCCACGGCGGGGATCGTCGACGCCTGGGCGGCCAGCCACGCGGACACCGTCGTCCTGCATCAGCGAAACCGGGGCAAGGGAGCGGCGATCCGCGCGGCGATCCCCCACGTCGAGGGCGAGATCGCGATCATCCAGGACGCCGACATGGAGTACGACCCGGCCGAGGTGCCGCAGGTGATCGAGCCGATCGTGCGCGGCGTGGCCGACGTGGTCTTCGGGTCGCGCCTGTCGGGCGGGCGCCCGCAGCGGGCCTACCTGTTCTCCCACCTGGTGGCCAACCGAATCCTGTCGTTGCTGACCAACGTCCTGTTCAACACCACGCTGACCGACATCGAGACCGGTTACAAGGCGCTTCGCGCCGACGTGCTCCGCTCCCTGGACCTGCGCGGGGAGCGCTTCGCGATCGAGCCCGAGATCGCCGCCAAGGTGTGCAAGCGGGGCTTGCGCGTCTATGAGCTGCCCATCTCCTACTACGGACGCACCTACGCCGAAGGCAAGAACATCACCTGGCGTGACGGCGTCAAGGCGGTGGTGATGCTGCTGCGGGTGCGCATCTCCGGCTGAGCGGCCCCACCGGCGCGCGAACGCTCCAGCGCCGCGCTAGACTGCAGCGCAGACCTCGCGCCGTGGCGGGGTTTTTCTTCGCCCGGCGCCAGTATTTCGACCACTGCCTAGTCGGGGAAGCCATGGCCCGCGGAGACGTGCGAATCGCAGTCACCCTCGCGTGCGAGGAGTGCAAGCGACGCAACTACCAGACCAACAAGAGCAAGCGCAACAACCCCGATCGCATATCCCTGCGCAAGTACTGCCGCTGGTGTCGCTCGCACACGGCGCACCGGGAAACCCGCTAGCCCCCTGGTGCCGTGGCTCGTGATCGCAAACGCGCGAAGCAGCGCCAGCAGCGTCGCGCCAAGGGCGCTGACCCGAGCGCCAGAGGTGCTGACGCGAGCGCCCAGCGGTCCGGCGCGGACAAGCCCGGGCTCGGTCCCGAGCCCGCCCAGCCGCTGCACGAGAACGTTCCCGAGTCTCTCGAGCACGCCTCCGGGCCGATCCAGGAGTTCGACGCCGAGCTCATCGCGGGCGCCGGCGGCGAGGTCTCCGATCCCGACCCGGAGCCGACACGCGAGGAGCTCGATCGGCCTGCTGAGCGTGGCGGGCCGCCGGGCTCACGCCCGCCCGCGGTGCGCGAGCGTCCGTCGGGCAATCGCGTCGTTGCCTTCCTGCGCGCGAGCTGGGCTGAGCTTCAACGCGTACAGTGGCCCGACCGCCGCCAGGTCGCCCAGGCGACCGGGGTCGTGCTCGGGTTCGTGGCCATCGCCGGCGCCT
>DASYID010000200.1:0-10545 GCA_036252775.1 Solirubrobacteraceae bacterium | reverse complement strand
GACGGGACAGGTTGCGCCGCGTGGCGTGGCGGGCCTGGGAGGGCGACGCGCGCGCCATCACACGTCGAACATCCTGGATACGGGGTCCCGGTGGCGTCATCTCCCGCCTATTGCTACCCGGGTCCCGCCCAGATCATGCGGCGCGGCTCAGACGGTGGTCGGCTGCTCCTCGTCGCCGCGGCTGTCCAGACGCCCGATGATGTCCTGGGCGGCCGGGTCTGAGGCCATGCGCTTGTCGAGGACCGGATTGACCGCCCCGCGCAGGACCGATAGGACGCCCCACCGCCGGGGTCTGATGATGCGTGCCTGGCGGCGCTCGATCCCACGCACGATCGCCTCTCCCGCCGCCCGCGGCGCCAGCCGCTTGCGCAGCAGTGGCGGGATCGTCTCCAGCATCGCGTCCCCCAGCGGGTCGGCGTCCAGCGCGCGGTGGACCATCTCGGTGTCGATGAACCCGAAGTAGGCCACGCTGGCGCTGGCTCCGTGGCGCGCCAGCTCGACCCGCAGGGCTCGCCCGAACTGCTCCACGGCCGCCTTGCTCATCGCGTAGGGGACCGTGCCGCTGCCGTTGACGAAGGCGTAGATGGAAGAGACGACCACGACGTGGCCCCGCCGGCGGACGATCTCGGGCAGGGCCGCGGCGACCGTTCGGTGCACCCCGTTGAGGTTGACGTCGAGCACGCGGTCAAAGGCCTCCGTCGCCATCGCGCGAAAGGTGGCCCCGCGGGGGGCGATGCCGGCGTTGGCCACGACCACGTCGAGCCCGCCGAAGCGTTCGACCGTGGCGGCTACCGCGCGCTGCATGGCGCCCCGGTCAGTGACATCGCCGGCCAGGCCCAGGGCCCGGGAGTCGTGCAGCTGGGCGGCGGCGCGCTGCGCGTCGCCCTCGTCGAGGTCGACGATCGCCACGCAGGCGCCGCGGGTAATCAGCGCGTGCCCGGTGGCCAGGCCGATGCCGCGGGCCCCGCCCGTCACCAGCGCGACCTTGCCGGACAGCGAGAGACGAGCCATGGCCGGGACTCTGCCAGGTCCGGCCCCGCGGCGGCGGCCCTCGACTAGCGCGAGCCGGATGACACGATCGTGACTGGGACGCCGGGCCCGACCCTCGCCGCCAGCCAGGCGACAGCCCGGTCGGCCAGGCGCACGCAACCGTGTGACACGGCCGTCCCCAGCTGTCCACCGATGCCACCGAGGCCATGCAACGCGATCTGGCCCGGACCGCCGTCGAACTCCTGCAGCACGCCCGATCGGGCGCTGGTGGCCAGCGCGTAGGGGGCGCCGGGCCGGTCGCTGGGCAGCCTCACGCTCTCCTCCACGAAGTACTCGCCCGTCGGGGTCGGCGTCGAGGGCTTGCCGACGATCGCTCGGAAGCTGCGGCGTCGCCGGCCCCCCTTGTAGATCAGCGCTCGCCGCGCTCGCAGGTCCACCACGATGTGCCACGCGGTCGCCGACATCACCGTGTGGGCGGCGCTGATCCAGCCTGTCGGCGGTGGTGAGCTGCCCCGAAGATCGCGGCCGGGAAGGCGCACCCTCAGCCAGAAGCGTCCCCGGGCATCGACGGCCTGGGCCAGCACGGGCAGGGCGGTGCGCTCACCGGTGATCGGCCGCTGGGCCTTGACCACCGCCGACGGGCGGGCGCCGAGCCGCGGCCCGACCCGGGCTCGATGGTTGGCCAGCAGAAGAACGATCGCCTGCTGGTTCGCCACCCGCCCGCCGCCCGGCCGCCGCGGGCCCTGGGCACCCTGGGCGGCGACGGGAACTAGGAGCAGACAGGCAACTACCCCGCTGGCTAGCGCTGACCGGAAGGCCAACCGGCCTGGCGACCGGTACGGGTGGCTCAGCCCGTGAACCCGCTGGGCCGTCGGGGGGCTCGCGCCGGGCCCACCCGGCGGCGGGCGGCGGCGCAGGATCTCGGTCTCACGCGGAGGGTGACCGCGCTTCGGCCGCTGGTGAACGTGACGCGGGCCGAGATCGTGTGCACGCCGGCGCCCGGCGTGATCAGGACCGCAAACGGGGCGCTGCTGCGACGACCGACCACGCGTCCCCCTAGGGAGAACACGACGCGGCGTATCGACGGCCCGGTGACCACGGCCCGGAAGGAGCCCTGCAGACAGCGACCGATGCCGATGCGCGCGACCGAGGTGGGCACCGCGCTCAGCACGACCGCGCCGTTCTGGATCGTCTTGCCAGCGGTGCTCGGCGGTGTGCTGGTGCTCGGCGGGGGGGTGGAGCTCGTGGCCGCGCAGCGCCCGACGGTGATCGTGTCGTTGATCAACGTGGTGGCGCCATTGCGGGCCAGGGCGCGCCCGGTCAGGGTGACACCGTCGTTCATCGAGATCGAGGTCAGGGCCAGGATGTTGCCGACAAAGGTGGTGGAGGTGCCCAGCGTGGCCGAGCTGCCGATCTGCCAGACCACGTTGCACGGGTTGGCGCCGTTGATCAGGCTGACGCGGCTGCCCGAGGCGGTGGTCAGCGTGGAGCCGGCCTGGAAGATGAAGACCGCGTTGGGATCACCCTGAGCGTCGAGGGTCAGCGTGCCGGTCAACCCGAGCGAGGACCCGGACTTGTATACGCCGGGAGCCAGGGTCTGGCCGCCGAGGTCCCCCGCCACCGTGGCCGCCGGGGTGCGGCTGGCGGCATCGTTGTAGGCGGTGGTGAGGTCGGACTGCGCCTGCGCGGCAACCGCGTCGGCCACATGCGTGGACCCGTTCACACTGCCGGGGGGAAATCCGGTGACCGAGGTGCCGGGACTCAGGCCCAGGTCGCCGTTGACCACCGAGGGTCCGGTGTTGGTGATCGTCGAGCCGGCCAGGACGCCAAACGTCGAGGCCGTTCCCAGACCGACCGGAGATTGTGCGGCCGAGGCGCTGGCCACGCGCAGCAGGAGCGTCGCCAGACCGACCAGGAGAATCATTCCCACAATCCCAGCTGCCCCCGCCTTGGCGTGAGCACGAGTCTTGCTTGTTGCGGTGGCCATGGTGGCGCCGCCTCTCTGCCCTTCTCTGAAACTGACGCTCCGAAAGCGAGAAGAGCCTGAGGCTCACCGAGCGTACAAGCGAGGCTAACAGGTCCGGGCGGCGCGGCAATAGGGTCCCCTGTTGCCGCTACGCCGTATGGGCCGGCCAGGACTCGAACCTGGGACCAACGGATTATGAGTCCGCCGCTCTAACCAACTGAGCTACCGGCCCGCACCCGCGCCACTCGCGGGCTGGTGGGCAAGCTACCAACGCCGCCTCCCCCACCTCGACCGCCTCGCCACGACCTGACCCTTGCTACCTCAGCGCCGCCCGCACGGCGCTCCGAAACGCCTCGATCCCAAAGGCGCCCTCCAGGCGCGCGGCGATCCGCCCCCGACGGTCGAGGGTGAACAGCCACGGCTCGGTCTCCAGGTGGAAGGCCAGCAGTTGCGGTCGCAGGTCCTGGCCCGGGTTGTTGGCGTTGTAGACCTCGTTATGGATGAAGGTCACGCGTCCTCGAAACTCCGACTCGACCTGCAGCGCCAGGTCGGTGACTGGGCCGCACACCCGCGACTGGCATAGCGCCGGGGTGGAGAACAGCAGGGCCACCGGCTGGTGGCCGGCCACGGCGGCCAGGTCCGCCTGGTGCATGTCGTCGTGGGGGTCGCGCGTGTCGATCGAGGCGACGTTGCCGTGCACCGAAGCCACGGTCGGGGTGTGCACCCGGGGGGCAACCTGACCGACCCGGGGGATCGGGCTCGAGGACCGCACCTGGGTCTGGGTCAGGCCGCCGACCAGCTGCCCGTTCTGACGGGCCACCGCCAGGATCCCGTAGTTGCCGGGCCTGGGCAGCGGGAGCTGGGTCTCATAGATGGCCTGAATCGTCCCCGGGCCCGACGCGGCGCGACTGGCAAAGCGCGCATCCACCCGGATCGGATCGATGGGGGCGGGAAAGGGTCCCTGGGCAGGTGCGTTGGGCGAGGCGGCCACGTAGACGACGGTGGGGGCGTAGATGAACGAGTTGTCCAGCGCCAGCAGCGCAAAGGCCACGCGGTTGGTGCCGGGGGTGGCCAGCTCGGTGGCCACCCCGACGTGGGCCTGGACCGCGAGCAGCTTCTGCAGGGCGAGCACGCTGCGGCCGTTGGCGGGCGGGAAGTCACCGGGTCGCGGGTGCTGGGCGGCGGTCAGGCTGGCCGGGGCAGCTGCCGCGCCCGAGCCGGTCGAGGCGGATCCCGCGGTGCTCGCCGGCCTGGTCGCGGAGGAGCCGCCGTGGCCCGCTCCGGACCCGCAACCGGCGATCAGCGCGGCGGCGCCGAGACACGCGCAGATGGCTCTGGGCATCGGACGGGCACTCTAGCCCGCGGCCGTCCGCGGCCGCCCGCGAAACGGCCGGAGTGCTTTGATTGCGCCCCCCAACCACGAGCGAGGAGATCCCATGGCAGAGCGGGCAGCGATCGTCACCGGCGCATCCAGCGGAATCGGGCTGGCCATCGCCCGCCTGCTCGGTGGCGAGGGTTACGGCCTGACGCTGGCCGCGCGCCGCCCGGAGAAGCTCGCGGGAGCGGTGGAGAGCTTGCGGGGAGAGGGCCTGGACGTGGTCGAGGTGGCCGCCAACGTCTCCGAAGAGGACGACATCAAGCGCGTGGTGGAGGCCCATCGCGAGCGCTTCGGCCGTCTCGATGTCCTGGTCAACAACGCGGGAGTCGGCCTGGGGGCGCCGCTGGCTGACACCACGACCAAGAAGATCGACATGCAGCTCGACGTCAACGTCCGCTCGATCATCATCTTCTACCGCGAGTGCCTGGAGATGCTCCGCGCCGCCGGGGCCGAGCACAAGCGGGCGCTGGTGGTCAACACCGCCTCGATCGCCGGCAAGCACGGTCAGGCGTGGCTGGCCGTCTACTCGGCGACCAAGCACGCTGTCGTCGGCTACAGCGCCTCGATGAACCGCGAGCTGGCCTGGGAGGGAATCAAGTCCTGCGCGCTGTGCCCCGGCTTCGTGGACACGCCGATGACCGACTTCGTCAAGGGCGAGGTCAGCCCCGAGGAGATGATCCGCCCCGAGGACATCGCCGAGGCGGTGCGCTTCCTGCTCACGGTCTCACCCGCCTGCATCGTGCCCGAGATCCAGTTCGTGCGCCCGGGCGACGGGCTTTAGGCAAACGCCGGCTGACCGCCGGCGACGGTCGCCCGCACGCCGGCCCGGACCGCGGGCTGGACACGGGCGTCAGGCGCCGACGGGCTCGCGCTGCTGCGCGAGCAGGAGCTCGTGCTCGGCTTCCAGGCGCGCGAGCGCGCCGGCGTAGTCGTCCGGAGCCCGCAGCGGGTGACGCCAACGGCGCCGGGGAAGATTCTGTCCGCCGGCCGGGTCGTGCTCCTCGCGCACGGCGCGGCGGTCCAGCAGGCGGCGATGCTCGGCGATCGCCCGACCAAGCTCCACGCCCGGTGAGCGCGTCAGCGAGCGGTGCTCGGCGATCGCCGCCTGCAGGTCGACGTGCTCCTCGGCGAGCAGGCTCGCCTCCAGGTGCGCGGCCAGGATCGTCAGCTCGCGCCGGGTGGCGCGGCGGGCCCGCCCGGGGGCGCGCGTGAAACGGTCCCAGGCCTTGGCGAAGCCGATGAAGTCGGTGCGTCCGCCGGCCCGGTGGGCGGCCAGCATCGGGCAGACGCCTCCGCGCCCGTCGACGTAGGCGCCGACGATGATGGGGTTAGCCCGAATGCCCTCGAGCATCGCCACCCGGGTGCGTACGGGCAGGCAATCGATGGCGTCGCGCAGGCGCTCGATGTTGGAGGGGTCGTGTGACATAGGCTCTGGGCCCCAGCGGGGCGCGGGCCGACACTAGGGCAGCCCCCCTACCCGGGCAAGCCAACTCCTCCGGCTGAAAGGTTTATTTCATGAAGCTCGGCGTGCACATCGGCTACTGGGGTCTCGGTCTGACCTCTGAGGACCAGCTCGCGATAGTGCAGGAAGCCGAGCGGCTGGGCTATGACTCGGTCTGGACGGCCGAGGCCTACGGCTCTGACTCGGCGACCATCCTGGCCTGGCTGGCGGGCCAGACGTCGAAGATCCGCCTGGCCTCCGGGATCTTTCAGATGCCCGCCCGCAGCGCGGCGATGACGGCCATGACCGCCGCCACCATCGACCAGATCTCCAACGGGCGCATGATGCTGGGGATCGGCTCATCGGGCCCCCAGGTGGCCGAGGGGTGGCACGGTCAGCGCTTCGCCGGCCAGCTGCAGCGCACCCGCGAGTACGTGGCGGTGGTGCGCAAGGCCCTCGCCCGCGAGCGCCTGGAGTTCAAGGGCGAGACCCTCGAGCTGCCGCTGCCCGACGGGCCGGGCAAGGCGCTGAAGCTCACGATCTCACCGGTGCAGGAGCGCATCCCCATATACCTGGCCGCCATCGGGCCCAAGAACACGGCTCTGGCCGGCGAGATCGCCGACGGTTGGCTTCCCACCCTGTTCTCGCCCGAGCACGTGTCGGAGTTCCGGCCCCTGCTGCAGGAGGGGGCCGAGCGCTCGGGCAACTCGCTGGAGGACTTTGACATCGCGCCGACGGTCAACGTCTTCATCACCGACGACCTCGACGCCGCTCGCGACCAGACGCGGCCGTTCATCGCGCTCTACGTCGGCGGCATGGGCTCGCGTAAGCAGAACTTCTACAACAACCTCGCTCAGCGCTACGGCTATGAGGACGCGGCGAGAGAGATCCAGGACCTCTACCTGGAGGGCAAGCGGGACGAGGCCATGGCCGCGATCCCGGTCGAGCTGATCGACGCCGTCTCGCTGGTGGGACCCGCCGACCGCGTGCGCGAACGCCTCGCCGTCTACCGCGAGGCCGGCGTGGGCACGCTCGGGGTCACGCCGCTGGCCTTTGACCGCGAGGGTCGCCTCGAGCAGCTGCGCCTGCTGGCCGAGCTGGCCGCCTAGCCGAGGATGGAGCGAGGGCCGGCCGGCCCGCAGGGGCACCCGGCGACGACGGGCGGCCCAGGACTGCGCCTGGTGCTCGGAGCCTTCGGGGACCCGGGCCACGCCTTTCCGATGATCGCCCTGGGGCGCGAGCTCGCCGGCCGTGGCCATGACGTCACGCTGCAGACCTGGGTGAAGTGGCGCGAGCACGTGCAGCGTGAAGGCATGCGGTTCGTCGCCGCGCCCGAGTACCACGTCTTCCCCACCCGCGAGCGCCCCCTCAAGCCCTACGCGGCGGTCGTGCGCGCCGCCCGCGAGACCCTGCCGGTGATCGAGGAGTGCAAACCCCACGCGCTGATCTCAGACATCCTCACCCTCGCGCCGGCCCTGGCGGGCGAGATGGCCGGGGTACCGGTGGGCACGGTGATCCCGCACGTCCATCCCTGGGGCGTGCCCGGCGCGCCGCCCTACTCGATGGGCGCCCGCCTGCCCCGGTCGGGCCTGGGGCGAGCCCTGTGGCGCGGCCTCGAGGGCCCGATCGCCAGCGGGCTGCGCCAGGGCCGCGACGAGCTCAACGAGACCCGCGCGCGCCTTGACCTCCCGCCCCTGAGCCATTTCCACGGAGGCATCAGTCGCGAGCTGGCGCTCGTGGCCACCTTCCCCGAGCTCGAATATCCACGACGCTGGGCCCCGCACGAACACGTCGTCGGCCCGCTTATGTGGGAGCCGCCGGCCGACGAGGTCGAACTTCCTCCGGGCGAGGACCCCCTGGTGCTGGTGGCGCCCTCGACCTCCCAGGACCCCGATCAGCGCCTCCTGCGCTGCAGCCTGGAGGCCCTGGCGGCGCTCCCGGTGCGGGTGCTGGCCACCTGGAACCGTCGACCCCCGACGCGCCCTCTCCCCCATCCCGCCAACGCACGACTGGTCGAGTGGGTCTCCTACGCACGCACGATGCCCCGCTGCGAGATCGTCATCTGCCATGGCGGTCACGGCACCGTGGTGCGTGCGCTGGCCTCCGGTTGCTCGGTCCTGGTGTGCCCGGCCGCCGGCGACATGAACGAGAACGCCGCGCGGGTGGACTGGGCCGGCGTCGGCGTGCGCCTGCCCCGCCGCTACGCCAGCCCGCGCGCCATCGCCCTGGCCGTCAAGCGATTGATCGCCGACCCCCGCCGTCTGGAGCGCGCTCGCGCTCTGGCACGCACGCCGGCAGCCCACGACGGCCCGGCCACGGCCGCAGACCGCGTCGAGGCCTTCGCGCGGGCGTCGCTTCGCTGAAGCTAGGCCGCCGCGGCGACGAGGATGGCGGCCATGACCAGCAGACAGAAGAGCACCAGGAAGGCGTCCAAGCTGCGGACGCCCCCGGGCTTCGGGGCCTGCCGGTCATCGCTCACACCCGAGTCCCGGCGGCCAGCGCTGGTGTCGATGCTTGCCACGCGTCCACTATGGCGCGCCCGGGGACCGAGCACCATCGGTCATCTGTCTAGTGGCGATCGATCGGTGCCGCCACGAGGGCTGTGCGGCATCGATTGCCAGGAGCGGGCGAAGCCAGGAAGTGCGTCCTCCGGTGCGCCAACTGCCACGCTGAGGTGGAGGCGGGGTTCAAACGGGTGGCCTAGACTTCCGGCCATTCTGCGGCGCTGTTGCGACGTAGCGCTAAAGACGATCCGGGGTAGCTCAATTGGTAGAAGCGTTCGGCTGTTAACCGAAAGGTTGTGGGTTCGAGTCCCACCCCCGGAGCTGGTCCTTTGCTAGATCGCCGACGTTGACCCGGCTCCCTCCTGCATGGTGCGGTCGACCGCGTCGTCGAGCAGCGCCCTGACCTTCTCGCGCTCCTCGGCGAGCTCTGACACGTCTCCCTCACCGCTGGCCAGCGCCGCCGCGATCTGGCGATCCACCCGGGCCAGCATCAGCTGCAGGCGTTCGACCTCCATCAGGCCCGGGGTCCCCGGCTCTCCGGCTCTGACCACCAGCTCGGCGATCAGCGCGGCGAGCTCCGTATCGTCGTCGTCCAGGCCCTCTCGGGGCGACTCCAGGTGCTCGCGCAGGTGAGCCGCGGCGCGACGACACAGGGGGTCAGAGAAGTGCTCCTCCAGGCTCAGGCCCAGGAGGGCGCGGCGACCGTCGCCGGGCCGCGCGATGCACAGGGCCAGGAAGGCTCGCTCGGTCTGGACCCGACGGTCGACCTGACCGTGCGTGGAGGTGGGACCCCGCGCGGACCCCGCTGTCGCTGAGTCGCCGTTGCCCGCGCTGGACCCGGCCGATTTCGCGTCGGAGAGCATCGAGACCACCAGGGCGTCTGACAGGGCGAGCCGTCCGGCGACGCGGCGGACCAGCTCCTGCTGCATCGCGCTGGCCGGAAGTGAGTGAAAAACGGGACGCAGAGCTTCCAGCAGCCGGTCGCGGCCCTCCGGGCTGTCCGGATCGCCGGTGCTCAGCAGCCGATCGACGTGAAACAGCACAAACGGCATCGAACGGCTGACGCGCTCGGTCATCGCCTCCCCCCCCTCGGCGCCCACCAGCTCGGCCGGGTCCTGGCCGGGCGGGAGCGCCACCACCCGCAGCTCGAGCTTGCGGCCCTCCGCCACCCGCGCCGCGCGGGCCATCGCCCGCTGGCCGGCCGCGTCAGCGTCCAGGGCAAGCTCGATTCGAGAGGCCATGCGCCCGAGCTCGACCATCTGGGGCTCGGTCAGCGCGGTGCCCATGATGCCCACGGTATGGCGCAGCCCGGCCTGGTGCATGGCGAGCACGTCGGTGTAGCCCTCGCACACGATCACGCTGCCCGCGCGGGTCGCGTGCGCGCGGGCCAGATGGGCGCCATAGAGCTCACGCCCCTTGTGAAAGAGGTCGCCCTCGGCGGTGTTGAGGTACTTGGGCGGCTGGTTGTCTCGCATCGCGCGCGCCCCGAAGCCCAGGACGCGTCCGCGGCCGTCGGCCAGCGGGAACATGATCCGCTCGCGGAAGCGGTCGTAGGGCTTCTGATCGCGCTTGGAGCGCTGGGCCAGGCCCGTCTCATACAGCTCGGCCTCCGAGAACCCGCCGCGCCGGGAGGCGAGCAGGACCCGGTCCCAGGCACTGGGCGCATAGCCCACCCGGAACTCCCGCAGGATCGGCTCGGTCAGCCCCCTGGCCGCGAGGTAGTCCCGCGCGCGGGCCGCCTCCTCGGCCTCCCACAGGACGCGCTCGTAGTAGGAGGCGGTGCGGTCGAGCAGCTCGAGCAGGCGCTCGCGGCGGCGTCGGCGCTCGGCGTCGCGCGGGTCCTCGGCCTCGGTCTCGAGCCTGACGTTGTAGCGGTCGGCGAGCAGCTCCAGGGCGCCCTTGAAGTCCACCCCCTCGGTCTCCATGACAAAGGTGAACGGGTCCCCCGAGGCCTGACAGCCAAAGCAGTAGTAGAGCTTCTCGGCCGGGTTGACGCCGAAGGACGGCGTGCGTTCGTCATGAAACGGACACAGCCCCTGGAGGCGGTTGACTCCCGCCCGGCGCAGCTCGGTGCGCGAGGACACCAGCTCCTCCATGTCCACGGCGTCGCGGACCAGTTCCTTGCTCTCGGCGGTGTAGCGGGCCACTTCCGATCACCCTAGGGGGCGAAGGCGTCGGGCACGCTGAGCTCGGTGAAGGCCCGAATGCAGTAGCGGTCGGTCATGCCGGCCAGATAGTCGGTGACCCGGCGGGCGAGCCCGACCCC
>DASYID010000199.1:0-19117 GCA_036252775.1 Solirubrobacteraceae bacterium | reverse complement strand
GGGCCTGCGTGAGTACCTCGACGCCGACCGCTCTCCCAACCGGGAGCGACTGTCGACGATGGCCGCCGCCCTGCGATTCAACAACCTCAAGATCGCCGCCTCCGAACAGGCTCCGCGGGTGTGCCAGAGCGCGATGGGAGTGTGCGGGATCATGGGTTTCAAGAACGACACCCCGTTCAGTATCGGGCGTCACCTGCGCGACACCATGTCGGCCTCGCTGATGGTGGCCAACGAGCGCATTCACCAGACCAACGCCAGCCTGCTGCTGATCGCCAAGGAGGTCTAGATGGCCGAGTTTCGCCCGGCCACCGCTGATCAGGCGACGTTCTTGGACGAGCTGGTCGCCGCCGGGCTGCTGATCGACTCCGGGGTTCCCGGCATCTATGGGCGGGGGGCGGCGTTTGAGTCTGTCCGCAGCGCCTTCGACGACCTGGTGACCCGGGCGGCCCAGCCCGACGCTCCTGAGCAGCTGCGCTTTCCGCCCGTGCTGCCGCGCCGCAACCTCGAGTCGACGGGCTACCTGAAGTCCTTCCCGCATCTGGCCGGAACGATCTTCGCCTTCGAGGGGAGTGAGCGCGAGGCACTCACTCAGGAGGAGCGCGCCAGCCGCCACGAGGACTGGAGCGAGTTTCAGTCGATGACCGATCTCGTGCTCATGCCCGCCGCCTGCTACCCCGTCTACCCTGCGGTGGCCGCCCGTGGCCCCTTGGCGCCCGGCGGAGTCACCATCGACGCGGGCGGGGCCTATGTGTTTCGCCACGAGCCGTCCGGGGATCCGGCGCGCCTGCAGATGTTCCACCAGCGCGAGCTGGTTCGGATCGCCGAGCCCGAGACGGTCCAGTCCTGGCGCGGCGCCTGGCGCGATCGAGCCCTCGAGCTTCTCCGGGGGGTGGGGCTCCAGGCTGGCTTCGACGTGGCCAGCGATCCCTTCTTCGGGCGCAGCGGACGCATGATGGCGGCCAGCCAGCGAGAGCAGGAGCTCAAGTTCGAGGTGCTGGTCCAGATCGCCGGTCCCGAGCCGACCGCCGTGGCCTCCTTCAACTATCACCAGGAACATTTCGCCACCACATTCGGGATCATCCGCTCCGACGGCGGCGAGGCCCACACCGCGTGTCTGGGCTTCGGGCTCGAGCGCATCGCGCTGGCCCTGTTTCGCACGCATGGCCTGGACCCCGACGGCTGGCCGCCGGAGGTCAGCGGAAGGCTCTGGCCGTGACTTCGACACGCACCGGTCTGGTGTCCCTGCTGGGCCTGGATCCCGACAGCTACCGCTCCCATGAGGTCCACGCCGGCGAACGGACCTACACGGAGACCAACTGCTACTCCGACATCCTGATCGAGCTCCTGCACGCCCGTGGCGATGAGCCGCTCGCGGGCATGGGGTTCACCATGCGGATGGACTTCGAGGGCGACCAGTGGACGTTCTTCAAGCCTCCGCCTGAGGATCTCGAGCTGCTGTTCGGCATCGACATCCATGAGATGCAGCCCTACCGGCCTCTCCCGGTCCAGATCGCCGAACAGCTCAGCGAGGGCCGCACGATGATCGTGGAGCTCGACTCCTTCTACTTGCCCGACACGGCCTCGACCAGTTACCGGACCGAGCACGTCAAGACATCGGTGATCATGGAGGCAATCGACCTCGATGCGCAGCGGCTGCACTACTTCCACAACGCCGGCCTTCACGTCCTGGAGGGTGAGGACTACGAGAGCGCGTTGCGTTTCGGACGCAGCTTCCCCGATGACGTGCTGCCCCCCTACACGGAGCTGGTCCGCTTCGACGCCGGCCGCCGTCTGACCGGGGATGAGCTGCGGGCCGCCGCGCGCGAGCGGCTGCGCCACCATCTGGATCGCCGCCCAGCGAGCAACCCCTGGCCCCGTTTCGGCCGCCGCTTGGCCGCAGACCTCCCGGACCTGCTGGCCGGCGACGCCGCGCGTTATCACGACTACGCGTTCGCCACGGTGCGCATGGTGGGCTCGGCGCTGGAGATCGGTGCGTCACATCTCGACTGGCTGCTCGGACGGGACGGACAGCGTCCCTCCCAGGCACTGCGGCGGATCGTCGACGGCAGCAAGGTGCTGTCGTTCAAGCTCGCTCGGCGCCGGCCGTTTGACCCGCAGCCCGCCATGCTCGAGCTGGCCGATGCCTGGGATGAGGCGATGACGTCACTCGACGCCACCGTCTAGGTCATGACGGCGATGGCCGGTGCGGGCCGCGCACGCGTCGACAGCCACCAGCACATCCTGCTGGATGGGGGCTGGCAGGCCGCCGGCTGTGCGCCGGGGACCCGAGAGGATCCGGCGGACCTGGAGGGTCTGGACTGGCTCGATGCCCGGGTGCCGGGTACGGCCGCCGGCGCCTTGGCCGACGCTGGACGCTGGCGACCGGGCGAGCCGCTTGATCTCGACGCTCAAGACTGGTGGTTTCGCACCACCTTTACCGCTGACCCGGCGGAGCCCGCGGAGCGACTGGTCCTATGCCTGGACGGCCTGGCCACGGTGTCCCAGGTCTACCTCAACCGGCAGCCGCTGACCTGCAGCCATTCCATGTTCGTGGCCAGCGAGCATGACGTCGGCGGACTGCTGCAGGCCTCCAACGAGCTTTCGATTCGCTTCCAGGCTCTCAGGCCTCTGCTCGCCCAGCGCCGGCGACCGCGGGCCCGTTGGCGCACCAAGCTGGTGGACGGCAATCTGCGCTTCTTCCGGACGATGCTCCTCGGCCGTGCCCCCGGCTTTGCCCCCGGCCCGGCTGCGGTCGGGCCCTGGCGGGCGATACGCCTCGAGCGCCGTCGCCACGCGGTGGTAGAGGAGCTCGGCCTTCGCCCGCTCCTGCGAGGCAGCACAGGCGTTCTGAGCGCCGAGGTGACCCTGACCGAGTTGGACAGCTCGGTCCAGTCAATCGAGCTGCATCTGGATGGGCCGTCGGGTTCGCATGTCGTCTCGATGGCCCTCGCGCGCGAGGCTGACCGGACTCAGGCCAGCGCCGAGATGGTGATACCTGAGGTCGAGCCCTGGTGGCCCCACACCCACGGCGAGCCGGCGCTGCACCGGGTCTGGCTCCAGGCAACTGCTGGCGGATCGGAGGCGACCCGTGTCGATCTCGGGACCATCGGCTTCCGGTCGCTGACCGCAGGCCCTCCGGGGCTCGAACAGGACGTCTTACAGGACGGGCTCAGCCTGCACGTCAACGGACAGGCCGTGTTCGCCCGGGGGGCGGTGTGGACCCCGGCCGACTTCGTGTCACTGTCACCGAGCTCGGCGGTGCTGCGCGAGGCGCTGGAGCAGATGCGCGACGCCGGCATGAACGTGGTGCGCGTCGTCGGAACTGCTGCCTATGAGGCGGAGCACTTCTATGAGCTCTGCGACGAGCTGGGCCTGCTCGTGTGGCAGGACTTCATGTTCGCCAATTTGGACTATCCGATCGGCGATCCCGATCTGCGGGAGCAGATCGAGGCCGAGGTCAGCCAGCTGCTGCAGCGTGTGGGCGGGCGCGCCAGCCTGGCGGTCCTCTGCGGCAACAGCGAGATCGAACAGCAGGTGGCGATGCTGGGGCTCGATCCAACCCTGGGCCGCGGAGAGCTGTTTGGCGAATTGCTGCCCGCCGCGATCGAGCGTCACCGGATCGATGCGGTCTATGTGCCCTCGGCTCCGAGCGGCGGCGAGCTTCCCTTCCGCCCAGACCGTGGCGTCGCCCACTACTTCGGAGTGGGCGGCTATCGGCGCTCCCTCGAGGACGCCCGTCAGGCCGAGGTTCGGTTCGCCGCGGAGTGCCTGGCCTTCGCCAACGTGGGGGAGGAGGAGGGTCTGAGCGACCTGCCCGACCACGCCGCCGGCGCACCGGTCCACCATCCGGGTTGGAAGCTCGGGGTGCCTCGGGATGCCGGAGCGGGATGGGACTTCGATGACGTCCGCGATCACTATCTCAAGCTCCTGTACGGCCTGGATCCGGGGGAGCTGCGCCGGGCAGACCCGGCCCGCTACCTCGAGCTGTCTCGCGCGGTGACCGGAGAGGCGATGGCTCACGTGGTCGGAGACTGGCGCCGAGCCCGCTCTCCCTGCGCGGGGGCAATAGTTTTGTGGTGGCGCGATCTCGCGCCCGGTGCCGGGTGGGGTCTGGTCGACCACCGCGGCGTTCCCAAGGGGGCCTATCACCACCTCAGACGAGCGATGGCCCCGGTCGCGGTGTGGCTGACCGACGAGGGCCTGGGGGGCATCGTGGCTCACCTGGCCAACGATCGAGCCGATCCGCTGCGGGTGCGCCTTCGCATCTCGCTCTACCGCCACCTCGAGCAGCTGGTGGACGAGGGCAGCGAGATCCTCGAGATCGGCCCCCGGGAGGGCGTGATACGTAACGTGGAGTCGGTCCTTGGGCGCTTCGTGGACGCGAGCTGGGCCTACCGGTTCGGCCCGCCGGGCCATGACGTGGTGGTGGCCAGCCTCGAGCAGGCGCCGACCGCCGCCGGCGCCGAGGAAGGCGGGGCCGATCTGCTTTCCCAGGCCATGGCCTACCCTCTCGGCCGGCCAGTCACGCCGGTACCGGTCGATCAGCTGGGACTGGAGTGCAGCTGCCAAGCGACAAGCGAGGGCTTGGTGGTCACCGTTGCCAGTCGTCGACTCGCCCACGGCGTGCATCTCCATGCGCCCGGGTGGCGCAGCGATGACAACTACTTCTCGGTCGAACCTGGCCACTCACGCTCGGTCCGCCTGCGCGCGCGCGACGGCGTGCTGCCAGCAGACTCGGTAGCCGTCACCGCACTGAACCTCGAGGGTCATATACGCGTGGCGGCAGGAAAGCCGCAGTGAGCACGCCCGACCGGTTCGGAGGGGGGCTGCCCCTGTACCTGGACAGCGCGCCTCACCGGAGCTTTGCCATGTTCCACGGCGCGTCGGGCGACCGCGGCGGCGGGGTGATCCTGCTACCGCCGTTTGGCTGGGACGAGGTCTGCTCCTACCGCAGTCGACGCGCATGGGCTCTCTGGCTGGCCGCGGCGGGGTATCCCTCCCTCCGGCTGGACCTTCCCAGCGCGGGCGACAGCGAGGGCACGCCGGACGCCGCAGGCCGGTTGGCGAACTGGACCGACGCCGTTGGCTGCGGAGCCGAACGGCTACGGGGCCCTGGAGGCTGTGGCTGGATCACGGCGATCGGTGTGGGTCTGGGCGGCCTCGTCGGGCTCAACGCCATGGCCATGGGCGCCGAAATCGACGACCTCGTGCTGTGGGCTACCCCCTCCCGGGGGCGAACCCTGGTGCGCGAGATGCGCGCGTTTGCAGGTCTGGAGGCCAGCCGGTTTGGCATCTCCGAGCCCACGCCACTTCCCACGGGCTGGCTCGAGGTGGCGGGCTTCGTGCTCAGCGAGCAGACACTCGACGCCCTCAGCGCCCTCGAGGTGGCCTCGATGGCGCCGGAGCGGCGTTCTGGCCGGCGCGCTTTGCTGCTGGAGCGCGACGGCCTGCCTGTCGATCCCGGGCTGGCGGCCTGGCTGCGGGGGGAGGGCTTCGATGTCACGGAGGGGCCTGGGGACGGCTACGGCGCGATGATGGCCGAGCCGGCCGAGGCCCGGCCGCCCGAGGACGTCTTTGCCCAGGTGGGGGATTGGCTGGCCCGCCACGAGGATCCCCGGCCTCACCGAGCAAGCACGGATGAGCGACCGGCTGCGATGCACCCGGTCGGCGGCCCCGCGCCGCAGCTCGTTGACCCCGACGGAGCCTTCGGCGAGCAGCCCGGGTGGCTGGAGCTGGCTGACGGCGGGCGGCTCTTTGCCGTCTCCTGTGCACCGGTGGCCAGCGGTTCGGGGGAGCTCACCCTGGTTCTGCTCAACGCGGGCGCGGTGCGCCGTACGGGACCCAACCGGATGTGGGTCGAGGTCGCCCGGCGCTGGGCCGCCCGTGGTGTCAACTCGGTTCGGTTGGACGTAGAGGGCATCGGTGATGCCGACGGGGATGGGACGGCCTATGCCGACGTGGGCGAGTTCTACGTACCGCACCTGGTCGGTCAGGTACGCCAAGCGTTGGATGCGCTGGCGGGGGACCGCGCGCACTCACGGTTTGTGCTGATCGGACTGTGCTCGGGCGCCTACTGGGCGTTTCATGGGGCGCTGGAGGACTCGCGCGTAGTGGCCGCGGTGATGCTCAACCCACGGGTGCTGTATTGGGATTCTGGGCTCGAGGCCCGTCGTGCCGCCCGCGAGGTGGGGGGTTCGCTGGCCCGCGGCTCATCCTGGCGCCGCGTCCTTGAGGGCAGGGTCTCCCCGGCGCGCATGCTTGGGATGGCGATCGTCCTGATCAGGCGGATCGTTCGCGCCGGGATCGAGTCGCCGGCCCGCCTTCGCGATGCCCGTCGCCGGCGGCGCGCCGGTGGGGATGAAGTTGAGCTCGCCCTCGATCGTCTGCGCGACAGCGACAAGCGACTGCTGCTCGCCTTCTCGGGGTCCGAGCCCCTGCGCGATGAGCTCGAGCGCGACGGCCACCTGTCCCAACTCGCGCGCTGGCCCAACCTGGAGCTCGCTGACCTACCCGGCTCGGTGCACACCCTGCGACCCCTCAATGCCCAGAGGGCGGCGCATGACCTCATAGACCGTGTGGTCGAGGCTGAGCTCGAATCCTCACCGACCACGTGAGCCACGGGGACCGCCTGCGGATCGTCACCCTCGTGGACCGCCTGGCCTCCGGAGGCGCCGAGCGCTTGGCCGTCGAGCTCGCGATGCGCCTGGACCCGCAGCGCTTCGAGCGCGTCATCTGCGCCACCCGCCGACCGACCGGCGACAACGATGCTGTCGTGCGGCCCCAGCTGCGCGCGGCTGGAGTCGAGCTGATGTCTCTGGACCGGACCTCGAAACTAGATCTGTGGCGCTGGCGTCCGCTGGTCGGGCAGGTGCGCCGAGGGGAAGTCGACGTGCTTCACGCCCACATGTTCGGCTCGAATCTGTGGGCTTCGATGCTGGGCCGCCTCGACCGCGAGCTGGTGGTGGTCGCCCACGATCACGGATGGGACTTCGACTCTCGGTGGGTGCGCCGCCGCCTCGATCCGCTTATCTCTCGACGAGCTGACGCCGTGATCGCCGTGTCGGAATCCGATCGGCGACGCCTGATCGCTGAAGGCGGCATGAGCCCGGACAAGGTGATCGTGCTGCCCAATGGCGTCGACGCGGACCTCGGCGGCGATGGGCCCCGCGCCCGTCATGGCCTGGGTTTGGGCTCCTCGGATGTTCTGGTGGTGGCGGTCGGGCGGCTGGATCCGGCCAAGGGCTTTGCCACGCTGGTGAGCGCGTTTGAGCACGTGACCGCCGCCGTGCCGCAGGCTCGACTGCTGATCGCCGGAGATGGTCCTGGCCGTGACGGCCTCAAGACGCTGGTGGACAACCATGGCCTGTCTGGCACGGTCACGCTGCTGGGCCATCGCGATGACGTCCCCGACCTGCTGGCCGCGGCCGACCTAGCCGTGTCCTCATCGGTAAGCGAGGCCAGTCCGCTGGCCGTCATGGAGTACATGGCGAGCGGACTTCCGATAGTGGCCACCGGCGTGGGCGGTGTGCCAGAGCTGATCGAGTCGGGGAAACATGGCGTCCTCGTCGAGCCCAGCGACCCGCGGGCCCTGGCGTCGGCGATCATCGACCGCCTGCGGGATCCCGCCGGCAGCAAGGCCATGGGTCGGGCGGCCCGCGATCGCCAGCGGGCCCACTTCGATGTCAGGCGCACGATCGCCGAGCTGGAGCGCCTCTACCTGGAGCTGGGCGCCCGTCGCCGCACCCCACAACCCAGCTCACCAGCGGGCAAAGACCTGCGGTAGCACCGGCAGCGCACGCACCTGGGCCCGGGTCATCGTCGCCATCACCGCTGAGCGCGGGACATCGAAGGGATCCCACCCCTGGATTCTCTGAAAGCCCCCGTAGAAGCTGAAAGCGGCGCGGACCCCGGCCTGCTGTAGCGCGTTGCGCGTCACGGCGTCAAAGGATCCGCGCTCACCGACCGGATAGCTGAACCAGTCCATCGGTTGGGAGAGCTCGGCCGCCAGGCGCGCACGGCACCCTTCGACCTCCTGGCGCTGGGACTCCGGAGTCAGCCGCGCCAGGACGGGGTGGTTGACCGTATGCCCGCCAAGGACCATGCCGGCGTCACGCATCTGCCGCGCCATGTCCCACGTCATCCACATGCCGATGGCGTCCCTGCGGTCGCCCCGTCCGGTCCCCGTGGCCTCGGCGACATGATCGAGGAAGACCTCGCTGGCCCCTGGTCTCAGCTGCTTGTAGTGCTTGAGCACGACGGCCACCGCCGCGTCTCGATGGGGCTCGTCGAAGATCAACGGCTCGGGCAGGGGATGTCCCCCGGTGAACCCTCGTTTAGGGCTGTTGCGGACCATCCAGGCAATCTCGTCCCACCAGGAGAGGCGGGGGTCGTCCAGGAAGCCGGTGGTCAGGAAGAATGTGGCTCGCACCCCCTGGTCCTCGAGGATCGGTAGCGCGAGCTCAAAGTTGTCCCGGTAGCCGTCATCGAAGGTGATCAGCACCCGCTTGCCCGGACGCTCGGGGTGGCGGACCAGCTCCTCTGGGCCGACGACCTCGAAGTGGCGCCGGAGGTAGCGCATCTGATCAAGGAACTCCTCGGGGCTGGCGCTCACCACGCCGCGATCGTGAGCCACCTCACCGGACCGGGCGATGCGGTGGTAGTTGAGGACCAGCGTGCCCCTCCAGGCGGGAAGCGATCTAAGGACACCACCCAAACCACTGCGGTCGATCAGCCAGGCTGCCCGTCGGTGCTTGTCGAGGTTGATCCGAGAGGCCAGTCCCTCGCCGCTCCTGGAGGGCGATCGCCCGGAACCGGACCCCAGGGTCCCACCGGACGGCGACATCGCCGGCGCGGAGCTCTCCGGGCTGGCGACCTGGCGGTAGACCACCCCCAGCCGCTGGGCCCATCGCTGGAGCCCGAATTCCAGGTCAAACCGCCTCCTGGCCTCAGTGCCGAAGGTGACGCACCTCTGCCGGTCGGCCAGCAGGTCACCAATCGCCTCAGCCACCGCCGACGGAGAGGGCGGTGGCTTCAGCAGCGTGCCGGTTACCCCGTCCTGCACGATCTCTGGGATTCCGCCCACGGCGGTGGCGACGACGGCCACAGACGCGGCCATCGCCTCCAGCAGGGTGGTGGGAAAGGCGTCGTGGCGCGACGGGTGCACAAGCACGTCGGTCGCGTCGAGCAGGGCCATCACGTCGTCGCGATCGCCAAGCATCCGGACCGCGTCACCATGGGGTGACGCCAACGCCTGGATCCGACTGCGCAGCGGCCCGTCTCCGGCAATGATTAGGCAGAGCTCGGGGAATCTTTGGCGCAACAACGGCAGAGCGGCCAGGACGGTCTCATGGCCCTTCTCGGGCCTCAGGACCGAGACCATGGTGATCACGGGTGCGTCGCGGGCGATCCCCAGATCTGAGCGGATCAGGGGGCCGCGGCCGGCGGCGGGCTGTCCCTCGATGCCATTGGGCACCGACACCACCCGTTCCGGACGATCCCAGCGCCGAGCCAGATAGGCCCGGCGGGCCGCCTCTGACACCGTGATCACCCGATCACAGCACCAACGCCTGACCAGGGCGGCCAGCCGGGCTCGAACGGCGTCGCGGCCCCGTCCCCAGGACACGGCATGAACGGTGGAGACAGTGGGCACAGCCAGCCTGCGGCCGGCGATCCCACCCAGCAGGTCGGCGTAGGTCAGATGGGTGTGAAGCACGTCGGGGCCAATTTCGGCCACATGGCTCATGACGCGCGACAACGCCCGGGGACCGAGATGGCCGGGCAAGGACACGAGCTCGGGCTCGACGCCGTGAAGGCGAAGCCGGTCCGCGGCATGGCCCGGCGGGCCGTCCAGGTAGCCGACCGAGAGCTGTATGCCGGCCGTGTCACCCGCCCCGGCCAGCTCGGCCAGCATGAGCTCGGCGCCGCCCGTGCGCAGCGAGTCCACGAGCATGTGGACCCTGACGGGCTTGACCGCGTCCACGGCGGGAGCATACGCGCCCGTCAAGTCGATCGGCGGAGCTAGCAGCGGCCTTGCGACGCGCAGGGGGCGACGACCCGAAGGCTGTGGGCCCAGTCGACGCCGTCGGCGATATTGAAGACATACACGTCGTCTGGCGCCCAGAACGGGGCCCCAGCCTGCTTGGCCAGGCTCACCCAGCGGTCGGCCTGTCCAAAGGCGGTGTAGACGAGACTCGACTCGTGGATGATGCCCATGCGGCTGCCGGTGTCTCCGACGATCATGCCGTAGTGAGCCATGGCGCGCAGGAGGGTCTTCTTCCAGTCCGGAACGTTCAGCGCGGTGATCTGAGTGTCTGAGAGGGTGAGCTGGAAGCGGGTGCCTTCGGGCGGGGCGTTGGTGTTGGATTGACCGACCGAGGCGCAGGACTGCCCGCCCTTGGTGGCGGGATAGACATAGCTGCCCGAGTCACAGGGCACCGAGATCATCAGGGCGTGGTTGATCTGCCCAGAGGCCAGCTCCTCGGCGCGCAGGTTGCCAGCCGCCGTTCCGTACTCGGCCGCGGTAGCCCCCGATCCGAGGCCGTCCCCGTCGACACGGGTCTTGCCCCCCCAGGAAAAGTTGAGCGTGCCGCCGCCGACCGGCTTGGACGCGACCTGCCACATGTCGTACTCCCAGCCGGACACCTGATCGATGACCGTCAGATGCGCATCGGTGCCACCCGCCGGCCGGGCAGCGTCAGGCACACGGACCTGCAGCCCTTCCAGCGGACAAACACCCCAGGCCTCCGTGCAGTGCAACGTAAAGACCGGGTCAGAAGAGCCCGAGAAGTAGATCGGCCGGTGATAGTCCGCGGGCTTGCCGGCGCCGCCTGCGGTCATGTTCTCCGGGCCGCCGCTCGACAGCATCTGGGCCACGATGCTCGACGAGTTGGCGACGATGGTCGGGCTGGCGGACAGCGTGCGGTTGAACGGGCTCGTCGCGGCGTAGGGACGCCAGCAGGCCGGAGGTCGCGTAGAAGCTCCATATGCTCCCCAGGAAGGTAGACAGGAGGCGTCGGTGGTCAGCCCGCTGGCCGGTGCGGGTGGCGGAGTGGGTGCGGGTGCGGGCGGCGGAGTGGGTGCCGGGGCCGGAGCGGGTGTAGGCGGTGGTGCGGGTGCGGGTGCGGGAGTGGGTGCCGGGGCGGGAGCGGGCGGCGGAGTGGGTGCCGGGGCGGCCGCGGGTGCAGGTGCGGGCGCCGGTGCTGGTGCTGGTGCGGGCGGCGGTGCGGGAGCGGGTGTAGGCGGCGGTGCTGGTGCGGGTGCGGGTGGCGGTGCGGGAGCGGGTGTAGGCGGCGGTGCTGGTGCGGGTGCGGGTGCCGGAGTGGGTGCCGGAGTGGGTGCCGGTGCGGGTGCGGGTGCGGGTGGCGGAGTGGGCGCCGGGGCGGGAGCGGGCGCCGGAGTGGGTACCGGTGCGGGTGCGGGTGACGGGACTGGTGCCGGGGCGGGCGCCGGTGCGGGTGCGGGTGCGGGCGGCGGAGTGGGTACCGGTGCGGGTGCGGGTGGCGGGACTGGTGCCGGGGCGGGCGCCGGTGCCGGGGCCGGTGCGGGAGCAGGTGACGGGGGCAGGGTGCTCACGACCGGGATTGGAGCGAGGGACGGGGCAGATGCGGGAGTGGGAGTGGGAGTCGGCAGGACGCTGATCACCGGGATCGGCGCTGGGGCGGCTGAAAGAGCGGGGGTGACCGGTGCTGCAACGGCCGGCGTAGGTACCGCGGCGACAACGTCAACAATCGGGATCAACGCCACCGTCGGAGGCGCTGCCGCCGGGGCGGGCGTAGTCCCTGTGACCGGCGCGGCGCTGGGAACTGCCGCCACGGTGGGCCGGGGCACGGCGGCCGCGGGGGCGACGGCGCCGACCGTCACGGCCGCCGCGGCAGGTTTGACCACCGGCGCTCGGACAGCCGGCCGATGCGCGGGACCGGGGCGACGAATGGGCCTCAGGTGGGTGACCCGGCGAACGCTGTGGCGGTGGTCCTTGCGGGCTGAACGGGCCCCCGTCGGTGGGGCATGGGCCGACCGGTGACTACGGGCCTCCGGGGCAGCCGGGGAGACCCAGGTGCCCAGTACAGCGACTAAAAGCAGAGGGGCGTGGGCGAGAAGGTGGCGAAGTCGACGCATGAGGGATCCCCTGGACAGGGAGAGCCCCCCTGCCCCCTCAATATCGTCATATTCCTCGGGCCGCTTGAGTACTCAGAACTGGGTTTGGCCGCCGTTGGGCGCCTCGTACCCGCAGGCCGAGGCGCCACGGCGACTCAAACCGTCTACCGGTTGGCGCGGAAGCGCTCCGCGACCTTGCTCCAGTCGACCGTGTTCCACCAGGCGTCGATGTAGTCAGGCCGCTTGTTCTGGTACTTGAGGTAGTAGGCGTGCTCCCACACGTCGACTCCGAGAAGCGCCACCTTGCCGTCGGAGATCGGGTTGTCCTGATTGGGAGTGGAGGTCACTGCCAGCTGACCCCCGTCGAGCACCAGCCACGACCAGCCCGAGCCGAACTGGTTGACGCCGGCCTCCTTGAACCTCGTCTTGAACTCATCGAAGGACCCGAAGGTCGAGTCGATGGCCTCGGCTAACTCGCCCTCGGGCTGACCGCCTCCGTCAGGGCTCATCCACTCCCAGAACAGGCTGTGGTTGTAATGACCGCCGCCGTTGTTGCGCACCGCTTTGCGCTTGTCCTCGGGGACGGAGTCGAGGCTGCGAAGCACCTCCTCGATCGGCTTGTCGGCCAGGTCAGTGCCCTCCAGCGCTGCGTTGACCTTGTCCACGTAGGCCTGGTGGTGCTTGTCGTGGTGGACGTTCATGGTCTGCGCATCGATGTGGGGCTCCAGTGCGTCGGCCGCATAGGGCAGCGGGGGTACCTCGTAAGGCATCTATGACTCCTTGATCGTTGGGCCGGGCGCTCGCACTCTACCCTCGCAGCTGGCACCGTCGTGGGCGGGTGCAGGACCGTGGCGGCCGGGATTTTGAGGGCGCCCTCACCGGGCGCGGGCCAGGGCGGAGGTTAGGCTTCGGACGCCATGCCCAGACTCTCGAGCTACCTGCTGCCCACCGAGAAGCACGCCCCCGGAGACGCGGAGGCTCTCTCGCATCGCCTGATGGTGCGTGCCGGCCTGATCCGCCAGATCGGCACGGGCCTGTGGACCTGGCTGCCGGCTGGCTGGCGGGTGCACCAGCGCGTGGTGGGGATAGTGCGTGAGGAGATGGACGCCGTTGGCGCCCAGGAGATGCTGATGCCCGTCCTGCAGCCCGCGGAGTTGTGGCGGCGGACCGGGCGCTACGGGATCGACGAGTTGTTCAAGCTCGTCGATCGCAAGGGCGCAGAGATGGTCTTGGCCATGACGCACGAAGAGGCCGTCACCAGCCATGTCGCCGGGCTCGTGCGCTCCTATCGGGACCTGCCGCTGGTGCTCTACCACTTCCAGATCAAGGAGCGCGATGAGCCCAGGCCCCGGGCCGGGGTCTTGCGCACCCGCGAGTTCGTGATGAAGGACGCCTACAGCTTCGACCGCGACGCCGACGGCCTCGCTGAGAGCTACGAGCGGCTGGCTGGCGCCTATGACCGGATCTTCGAGCGCTGCGGCCTGGAGTACTACCGCGTCGAGGCGGACGTGGGCATGATGGGTGGGCTGGGCGCCGATGAGTACATGGCCCCCTGTCCGGCGGGCGAGAACGAGGTGGCGCTGGCGCCCGGTTTCGCCGCCAACGTCGAGGTCGCCAGTGCCGAGGCCAAGCCCGTGGACCTGCCCGCACCGCCGGCGGCGCCCGAGGAGACTCCCACCCCCGGCCTGACCACAGTCGAGCAGGTATCCGACTCGCTGGGGGTGGCGCCGGGGGCCCTGATCAAGGCGTTTCCCGTGGTCGGAGAGGACGGCGAGGTGGTGCTGGCGCTGGTGCGCGGCGACCATCGCGTCAACGAGATCAAGCTCGCACACGCGCTCGGCGCCAGGGTCAGGACGGCTCGGGCCGAGGAGATCGAGCAGGCCCTCGGACCTCCCGGGTTCATCGGCCCGGTCGGTCTCGACGGCCGCGTGCGAGTGCTGCTCGACGGCGCGGTCAACCGCGATGGAGGCTACGTGTGTGGCGCCAACCGCCCGGACACCCATCTGAAGGGGGTGCAGCCCGGCCGCGATTTTCACTTCGAAGTCGCCGATATCCGCTCGGTCGAGCCGGGCGATCTCGTGGGCGGGCACCCCGTCCGCATCGAACGCGCGATCGAGGTGGGCAACATCTTCAAGCTGGGTACGCGCTACTCCGAGCCGCTCGGCGCCAGCTACCTGGACGACGACGGTCGCGAGCAGCCGGTGTGGATGGGCTCCTACGGCATAGGGCCGGCGCGGATCGCCGCCGCGGCGGTGGAGCAGTTTGCCGACGAACAGGGAATCTCCTGGCCCCGGGCCATCGCGCCGTTCGAGGTTCACCTGGTCGCTCTCGGCCGCGCCGGCACCCCGGAGCGAGAGGCAGGCGAGGGCGTCTATGACCAGCTCGAGCGGGCCGGGGTCGAGGTGCTCTATGACGACCGCGACGGCGGTGCCGGTGAGAAGTTTGCCGACGCCGAGCTGCTTGGGTGCCCGTTGCGCCTGACCCTGGGCAAGCGTGGCGTCGAGGCCGGCCAGGTCGAGGCCCAGGCGCGGCGGGGGCGACAGGAGGTCGACCCGGTACCGCTGGGGGAGGAGCTCGTCCAGGCGGTGATCGACCGGTGCCAGACCCTCCCCTGACCGCCCGTCGGCTGGTCGGCCTGGACCGCTCGGGTCCGCCTCCCGCGCAGACGCTCCCGGGAGAGCCGCTACGACCCTGGACGATCCCCAACGCCATCGGGTACGCGCGCCTGGCGCTGATCCCGGCCTTCCTGGCGCTGGCCTTCGGTTCGCCGGACGGGCGCAGCACGCCGGCGGCGATCATCTACGCGGTCATCGCGTGGAGTGACTACGCCGACGGGATCGCCGCGCGGGTCACCGGCCAGTACAGCCGGCTGGGCGCTCTGCTGGATCCGATCGTCGATCGTCTGCTGATCATCTCCGGCGTAGTGGTGTGCTTCTCCTATGACCTGCTGCCGCGGTGGGCGATCGCCGTGCTGGTCGGCCGGGAGCTGCTGATGCTGGCGCTCGGACCGATGCTGGTGCGCCGCGGGCTCGAGCTGCGCATCAACTGGCTGGGGCGCTGGGCGGTGTGGCCGACCATGTCGGCCTTCTTCTTTGCCATGGTCGATGTGGGCGACCTCGCCCGCATTCTGCTCTACGTGGGTCTGGGCCTGGTGCTGGCCGCCACGGCCATGTACTTGCGCTCCGGGGTCCACCAGCTGCGCGAGCAGGCGACCTCAAGCTCAGCTTGAAGCTGGTGGTAGCGTGGGTATACTCGCGCAGCCCCGGCCACTGGCCCCCGCCTGCAGGAGACATCCACGATGGACACCTTCCCCGACCTCGGCTCACTCACAGATCCCGAACTGAAGGATCTCATCCAGCAGCTGACCGAGGAGGAGGTCGACATCTCCTATAAGCGCCGGATCCTCCACGGCAAGATCGACATCCTTCGCGCCGAGCTGGTCAACCGCCTGCGCAAGAAGCACGAGGGTGGCGAGGACGTCATCACCGGCGCCGACGTCCAGCGTCTCACCGACATACTGGCCGGCCGGGCCGGCAACGAGCCGTCCGGCACCGCCAGCTGACTCGGCGGGAGGGCCTATGGCCGGTCACTGCCCGGAGTGCGGGTTCCTCAACGCCGAGGGCGCCAACTTCTGCCAGAAGTGTGGCTCGAGCCTCGCCAGCCCGGAGCCAGGTGCCGACTCGGTGACGGCGACCTACCGGGTGGGTGAGACCGGGGAGCTGATACCCGTCGATCTGGACGACGTCGTGGCCACGGGGGCGGCACTGGTCATCCGGGCCGGCGGCGGTCGTGTCGGTGAGAGCTTTCCCGTCGAAGGCGAGCGCATGACCATCGGGCGCCGGCCCGACGCCGACGTCTTTCTCGACGACATAACGGTGTCGCGCGACCACGCGCTGATCGTCAAGCGGGGCGGGGACTACCACCTGGACGACTGCGGCTCGCTCAACGGAACCTACGTCAACCGCTCGCGAATCGAGTCCCATCACCTGGAAGACGGGGACGAGCTCCAGGTGGGCAAGTACAAGCTGACCTTCCTGCGTCGCTGAAATCACGCGTGGCCACCGGCGTCCCTGAGATCGAGCTGCCCGAGGGCGTCACCGAGGCAACGCAGCCGCGTCAGAAGTCGATGACCATCGGCGCCGTGTGCAAGGCGCTGGCGCAGGAGTTTCCCGACATCTCGATCTCCAAGATCCGCTACCTCGAGGATCAGAAGCTCCTGACCCCGCGCCGGACCCCCGGTGGCTACCGCCTGTACAGCCCGGGCGACCTCGCCCGCCTGCGCACGATCCTCAGGCTGCAGCGCGACGAGTTTCTGCCCCTGCGCGTGATTCGACAGGAGTTGGCCACCGGGCGGGGTGCGGCCGGCGAGGTTCCCTCCGCGGGCGCCTCGGACGCCAAATGGGGTTGGCGCACCAGCGTAAGTGTGCGCGAGGCTGGGGCGCTGTACCCGCTCGAGGACGTCCTCGAGGAGACCGGGGCGGAGGCCAAGCTGGTGACCGAGCTCGAGGAGTTCGGCGTGATCAAGGGTGATCTGCGCGGAGGGGTGCGCTACTACGACGAGACCGAGCGCGAGATCATCCGAGCGGCCACGGAGCTGGCCCGCTACGGCGTGGGAGGCCGCAACCTGCGGGTGTTCCGCTCATCGGCCGACCGAGAGGCCGCGCTGCTGCAGCAGATCCTCGCGCCGGCCCTGCGTTCGCGAAACGCCCAGCGGCGCAAGGAGGCACTGGAGGCACTGGAGAACCTGGCCGCGGTGGCTACCCACCTCAAGCACCTACTGCTGATCCGCGACCTGCGCCGCCTCGTCAGCTAGCGGGTGCCGGTGCCGCGAACCCGTCGCCATCGTCTGCTGCAGACCGCCCCGGAGCCGCTGTGGCAGGTCGTGTCAGACCCTCACCACCTGGCCCGGTGGTGGCCCCGGGTGACCCGGGTGGAGTCCGTAGAGGGCGGTCGCTTCACGGCCGTCATGGCCACCGATCGCGGACGCATCGTGCGCGCCGACCAGCGCGTGGTGGACTCCGAGCCTCCGACCCGCGTCCGCTGGGCCCAGGAGCTGGATGGCACTCCCTTTGCCCGCATACTGCGTAACGCCCAGACCGCCGTCCTGCTTGAACCCTCCAGCCAGGGCACACGCGTGACCGTCGAGCTCGACCAGCGACTGCGGGGGATGGCCCGCTTCGGGGGCTTCATGGTCCGCCGGGCGGCCCGGCGCCAGCTCGATCAGGCGCTGGACGGCCTGGAGCGTCTGCATGTCTGAGCCCTCGGCGCCGGAGATGCGGTGGTGGGGCTGGGGTTCAGATGACCGAGCCAGCGCCCTGCCCGAGCACGCCGAGGCCTTGCTGCGCGCCGAGCTGCAAACCGATGGCCGTCGGCGGGCGCCCGTGGCGCTGGAGCAGCTGACCCTGGCTCCCAGCCGGCTCAAAGGGGCCGGGCGTGACGTACTGGCCCGCGCGCTGGGATCTGACGGGGTCAGAGAGGACCGCCTCGCCCGGGTCATTCACGCGGCGGGCAAGAGCTACCCGGATCTCGTGCGCGTGCGCTCCGGACAGATGACGGGCGCTCCCGACGGCGTCCTTTACCCCTCGACACCCGAGCAGGTCCAGGCCGTGTTGACAGCCTGCGCCGAGGCCCGTATTGCGGTGGTGCCTTTCGGCGGGGGTACGAGCGTGGTGGGTGGAGTGGATCCAGCGGCCGGTGAGCACAGCGCCGTGGTGGCGCTAGACCTGCGGGGGCTGGCGGTGCTGGTGTCGGTCGATGTCGACTCGCTTACCGCGGTGGTGCAGGCGGGCATGCGCGGACCGGCGCTGGAGCGTGAGCTGGCGAGGTGGGGACTGACCCTGGGACACTTTCCGCAGAGCTTCGAGTACGTGTCGGTGGGCGGTTGTGTGGCCACCCGCTCGGCCGGGCAGGCCTCGACCGGCTACGGGCGCATCGACGAGCTCGTGCTCGGCCTGCGCTGCTGTTGCCCGTCCGGCGAGATCGCGCTGCCGGCCCGGCCGGCCAGTGCCGCCGGTCCTGATCTGCGCCAGCTGGTCGTGGGCTCAGAGGGTGTCCTCGGCGTGATCACCGAGGTCTCGCTGCGGCTGCATCGGCGCCCGGAGACGCGGCGCTACGAGGGTCTGTTCTTCCGGAGCTTCACCGAGGGCGCCCAGGCCTTTCGCCACGCCGTCCAGGAGGACCTGGCGCCCGACATCGCTCGGCTCTCGGATGAGTCCGAGACACGGCTGTCGCTGGCCCTGGCCGGCCGCGAGGGTCTGAAGGCCCGGCTGGGTGAGACCTACCTGGGCGCCCGCGGGTACGCCGGAGGATGTCTGGCCATCGTGGGGTGGGAGGGAACGGAGGCAGACGTGGATCGTCGCCGAGCTGGCGCGCTGGCGCTGCTGACCAGACACGGCGCCCTGCGCCTGGGCGCCTCCCCGGGGCACTCGTGGGCCGAGAGCCGCTTCGCCGGTCCCTATCTGCGTGACGAGCTGCTGGACCGCCGGATTATGGCCGACACCCTGGAGACAGCCGCGCAGTGGTCGGACATCGAGGCGCTGCACGCCGCTGTCGCTTCGGCCCTGAAGGAGTCCCTGGGCGAGCGGGGTACGCCGCCGCTGGTCATGTGCCACATATCCCACCTCTATGAGTCAGGCGCCTCTCTGTATTTCACGATCCTCGCCCGCCAGGAGCCCGAGGCCGAGATCGAGCAGTGGCAAGCAGCCAAGCGCGCCGCCAGCGAGGCGATCGTCGCCCGGACGGCCACGATCACCCACCATCACGGCATCGGGCGCGACCACGTTCCATGGCTGGAGGCCGAAACTGGACCAGTGGGCCTGGCGGCGCTGCGGGCGGCCAAGCAGGCCCTCGATCCGGCGGGCATCATGAATCCCGGCAAGCTGCTGGGCTGAGGGCCGGTCGCCCGCCGGGCGGGCCGTACACGCGCCTGCGGGCCGGACAGGCGCCTGCGGGCCGGACAGGCGCCTGCGGGCCGGACAGGCGCCTGCGGGCCGGACAGGCGCCTGCGGGCCGGACAGGCGCCTGC
>DASYID010000198.1:0-11059 GCA_036252775.1 Solirubrobacteraceae bacterium | reverse complement strand
GACCGACGGCTGATCGAGCTGGACGGGACCCCCAACAAGTCACGTCTGGGAGCCAACGCGGTTCTCGGCGTCTCGCTGGCGGCGGCCCACGCTGCCGCCGCCGAGGAGCGCCTGCCGCTGTGGCGCTACCTGGGTGGCGAGGCCGCCCACGTCCTGCCGGTGCCGATGATGAACGTCCTCAACGGCGGAGCCCACGCCGACAACCGGGTGGATTTTCAGGAGTTCATGGTGATCCCCTGCGGGGCGGCCAGCTTCGGCGAGGCCCTGCGGGTGGGGACGGAGGTCTTCCACCGCCTGCGCGCGCGACTGCACGAGCGCGGTCTGGGCACGGCGGTGGGTGACGAGGGTGGCTTCGCCCCCGACCTGGAGTCCAACGAACAGGCGCTCGAGGCGCTGGTCGACGCGATCGAGGCGGCCGGCTACCGGCCGGGTGAGGACGTGGCGATCGCCCTGGACCCCGCCACCAGCGAGATCCACTCCGGCGGCCGCTACGTGCTCGAGCACGAGGGACGCACCCTGACCTCCGGCGAGCTGGCCGACTACTGGGCGGCGCTGGCCGGACGCTACCCCGTGCTGTCGATCGAGGACGGGATGGACGAGGAGGACTGGGAGGGCTGGCGCGCCCTGACTGAGAGCGTCGGCGACTGCGTGCAGCTGGTGGGCGACGACCTGTTCGTGACCAACACCGAGCGCCTGGCGCGGGGGATCGACTCCGGTGTGGCCAACTCGATCCTGATCAAGGTCAACCAGATCGGCACCCTGAGCGAGACGCTGGCGGCGATCGCCATGGCCCGGGAGGCCGGCTACACGGCGGTGATGTCCCATCGTTCCGGGGAGACCGAGGACGTGACGATCGCCGATCTGGCCGTGGCCACCGGCTGTGGCCAGATCAAGACCGGGGCTCCATCACGCACCGATCGCGTGGCCAAGTACAACCAGCTGCTGCGCATCGAGGAGGCGCTGGGTCCGGACGCCGCCTACCCGGGGCGATCGGTCTTCCGCTCCTAGTTGGCCGGCAGGCCGTCGATCACGTAGGCGCGCTCGCCGGGACGGATCATCCCCAGCTTGCGGGCCTCGCGCTCCAGCGTGACGGGCGAGTGCAGAGCGGCGCGCCGTAGACGCAGCTGTGCGTTTTCGCGTTCCAAGCGGCTGATCTCGGCCCGATGCTGCTGGGCGGCGTGGTAGGTGCTGATCAGCGACCGCACCGGGCCGACCGCCAGGTAGACCAGGACCACGAGCACCACCAGCATCATGATGCGACCCACCCGGTCCCAGCGCACCCCCGGAGCCGAGGCCGAGCGTCGGTTCATGGGCGTTGGGGCGGGGCCGGGAGCATGGTGGAGGCCTTCGGCGCCGTGGGCCGTTGTCCTGCCTGGGCGCGATCCCTAGAGTGCGCGGCCCGTGGGATTTGAGAACGTCCTGTTTCTGTGGCAGCAGGGGGAGCGACGGCTGGCCCAAGCTCCCACCGAACAGGCCCCCGTGCTCGAGCGCGTATGCGAGCGCATCCTCGAGCAGCTCAGGCGCCGCCTGGGCGGCACGTTCCTCTCCGACGAGCTCGAGGCGCTCTATCGCGAGGGGACCGACTGGTGTCTGGCCGTGGCGATCGAGGCTGCCCCCGACAGCCCCTGGGCCTGGGAGGCGCGCACCGTCACCGACGCAGCGTTTGCCCGCTACCTGCGTGAGGCGGCCGACTTTGCCGGCGGGAGGCGGTCGGCCCCCACCACCGGATGAGGTTCTAGCCGTCCTCGCCGCTGCGGCGGATGACGATCTGATCCTCCTCGACGACGACCTCGACGGGGCGGTGTCCGGCCCAGTGCTCGGCGTAGATGGGATTGTCCTGGATGGCCGGGTCCAGCCACAGCCCGTAGCCCTCCTCGCCATGATCAAAGGAGCCCTCCAGGGGCTTGTCGGCGCGCCCGCCCCTGCGGCCGCGGCCACCGCGGCGTCCACGACGCCGGCTGGGGGCGCTGGGCTCACCCTCGCTGTCCTCGTCGTCCTCGGCCTCGCTGGTCTCGGGCGGGCTCTCCCGGCGGCGGGCCTCGGCGGCGGCCAGCTCGGCGGCGATCAACGCGTCGTCCTCGGCGCGCAGGTCGATCTCCTCGTCGAAGTTGCGCGCCGCGCCCGTCTCGCCGGAGTCCTCGTCGGCAAGCAGGTCGTTCTCCTGCTTGAAGTCCTGAATCTGCTGGACGCCGACCTCGAGCTGATGGGCGATCCAGGCGTCGGTACGCCCCTGGCGCACCCAGGTGCGGATCTGGTTGAGGTGGGGTCGCAGGGATCGGCGCGCCATGAGCGGCCGGGAGACTAGCGAAAGGGCGCCGGCGCACGAGCGTCCGTCGGGTCCCCAGGGCCCGCGGTTTGCCAATTGACCTAGCGGGAAGTTAGACTGGACCTTGGCCCAGCAACAGGCGCGGGAGGTGCCTGTAGTGCTCGTACTGACACGCAAGTCCAATCAGAGCATCATGATCGGCGACGAGATCGAGATATCGGTCCTGTCGGTGATGGGCGAGAAGGTGCGGATCGGCATCCAGGCCCCACGCGACGTGCCGGTGTTTCGCAAGGAGGTCTACCTCGAGATCCAGCGCGAGCGCCAGACCGGTGAGCTGGCCAACGTCCGCGACGAGGTCGACCAGGCCCTGCAGCAGCTCGGCCGCTAGCTGGACTTCCGGGTCTCCGGCCCGCCCGCCGGGCGCCTTGACCGTCTAGAAGATCGCCGGGCCCTCGGCCCGGGCTACCCCATCACCAGATACAGGGTCTTGAACATGATCACCGTGACCAGCACGGCGGTCAGGATCAGCGTCAGCGTCAAGGCCATGAAGCGCAGCGACCCATGCTTGTGGCGGCGCTGAACCTGACGCTGGCGTGAGCGCTTCGCCGCAGTCCGTCGCAGCGACTCCCGCCGCGTGCGGTCCAGGTAGGTCTCCTCGACGAAGGCCTGTTCCAGCTGGGACAGGCTCTGGCGCATGCGCATGGCGGGAGCCTAGCTGACCCCTCGGGCCAGCCCGGCCCCCGCCCGCCCGCAGCTCAGGCCACCGGCGCGCGGCCCTCCTGCTCCTCGTAGACGCCGATGAAGCGCCGATAGTTGCCGGCGATCTGCTCGGTGGCCTCGTCGCGGTCCAGTTCCTCGCTCAGGAAGCCCTTCAGCGCGTCCCACCAGATCGAGCGCCCGATGGCAAACCCCACGAACCCCTCTACCGGCGCCGCCTGGCCCAGCCAGTGGTCGACCTTCTCGGTGCTCGCCCCTCGTCCCAGCAGGACGCAGACCACGCCGTCACGGCCGTCACGCCGGGTGGTCTCGGCCAGCGTCTCGCAGTCGGAGCGCTCGTCGACGCCCTCGATCTTCCAGATGTCGGGCTCGACCCCAGCGTCCTGAAGCTCCCGGATCGCGCGGCGCATGAGGTCGGGTCGCAGATCGGCGTCGTAACGGTCGGTGTCTCCGTTGACCGCGTCGAGCTGGGCCTGCTCGGCTGGCACCAGCAGCTCGAAGAGGAATTTGCGGCCGTTGTCGTGCAGCCAGTCCGACAGCCGCTTGAGCTTGGCGGCCTGCTCGCGGTTGGCCTCCGCGTCGCCCTCGGGGTTGTAACGGACGAGGACCTTGGAGAAGTCCGGGTCGAAGCTCGCTATGTGCTCGCCGAACTGCTCGCCGTACTCGAAGTCAAAGGTGTCCTGCCCGGACTTCTCGACGGGCATGGCGAGCTTGAGCTCCCGTGCCTTGGCCTGCTCGGGGATGTCTCCCCCGAACTGCTCGTCGACCAGTACGCCGATGGCGTGCGGGTCGATCCCACCCTGCTCGACCGCACGCACCATGCCCTCGAAGATCAGGTGCTTGGCGTCGGCGATCGTCGCCGACTGCTCGGGCGACGGGTCACCCTCGATGCCGAACATCTTCTTCTGGAACGAGCCGCGGTGATCGAAGGCGAGGATGAACAGCTTGCCGTCATAACCGAGTTGCATGCGCAGTTGACTCCCGTCGTCTTGAGGTTGGTCGGCCTCGGCGCCCGGAGTGCCCGGTCAGCCCCCGCCTGCGCCCAGATTCAAGCACTTCACGGCGGGTAGGCTCCGCGCCCATGGAGCAGTGCTTTCGCCGCCCGGCCTACACGATCGGTGTCGAGGAGGAGCTGATGATCGTCGACGAGGGCTCCTTTGAGCTCGCCAACGCGGTCGAGTCGCTGCTCGAGGATGCACCCGCCGGAGAGATCAAGCCCGAGCTCATGGAGTCGGTGCTCGAGATCTCGACCGATCCCTGTCGAGACATCGTGGAGGCCGGCGCCCAGCTGCGCTCCCTGCGCACCCAGGTCGCCGAACGGGCCGCCTCCCACGGCCTGCGCATCGGGTCGGCTGGCACCCATCCGTTCGCCATGTGGGAGGACCAGCGCATCGTGGCTCGCCCGCGCTACCGCGGCCTGGTGAGCTCGCTGGCCTACGTAGCTCGCCAGGAGCTGATCTTCGGCATGCATGTGCACATCGGTCTCGACGATCCCGACAAGGCGATTCATGTCGCCAACGGGATGCGCGTCCATGTCCCCGTGCTGGTCGCCCTGGCCGCCAACTCACCGTTCTGGCGGGCCGACGCCACCGGGCTGGTCTCCACCCGCATGCCGATCTTCCGCTCCTTCCCTCGGGTGGGGATCCCGCCCGCCTACGCCGACTGGGCCGACTACGAGCGGCGCATCGCCTTCATGGTCTCCAGCGGCGTGATCGACGACTACACCTACCTCTGGTACGACGTGCGTCCTCACCCAAGCCTGGGCACGGTCGAGATCCGGGCCATGGACTCCCAGACTCGCCTGGAGCACACGCTCGCATTGGCCGCGCTGATCCAGGCACTGGTCAAGGAGCTGGCCGAACACTTCGAGCAGGGCCGCCAGCTGTCTGACTACCCCTGGGAGATGCTCGATGAGAACAAGTGGCTGGCTGCTCGCCACGGCTTGGACGGCGAGCTCGTCGACCTACCGTCTCACGATCGGGTCAGCACGCGCGCGCTGGCCCGGCGCCTGCTCGAGCGCATGCGCGACCACGCGCGCGACCTGGGATGCTCGGACGAGCTGGAGGGCATCGAGGATCTGCTCGAGGGAGGCAATGGAGCCCAACGCCAGCAGGTGGTCTATGAGGCCAACCACGATCTGCGGGAGGTCATGGCCGAGATCGTCCAGGCCACGGGGACCTGACGGGCACCCCGGCGGTGCACCGAGGCCGGCCCGACCGGCCGCCCTAGAATGCCGCAGGATGTCGCGCGGGGCCGATCTGTTCATCGTCTGCAAGAACCCCGAGTGTCGCTCGGAGGTCAGCCCCTATGTGACCGAGTGCCCCTACTGCGGCACCCGTCTGCGCAAGCGCGCGCCCAAGCTCGAGCGCGGTGGTCGTCCGGTCCGCTCCACACCGCCGCGTCGCGTTCCGGCGCCGTCGCTGGGGCGTCTGCGCGCGGACGAGATTCCGGGCATCCGCGGCGAGTCGCGTCCCTGGGCCACGGCGGCCATCGTCGTGCTCACCTGCGTGGTCTGGATCGTGGTGCGCGGTGGTTATGTATCGGTCTTCGACCTTCCCCTCGACGGACCGCTCAACGGGGAGTGGTGGCGGCTGGTCAGCTCGTTGTTCTCCTATGTCACGCCGTCGTTTGGGTTCGGAAACGGTGTCGTGCAGTTCGGGACCCTGATGGTCATCGTCATCTTCGGCTGGCTGCTCGAGCGCCGGCACGGCCACATTCCGGTCCTGCTGGTCTTCCTGCTGTGCGGAGCGGGGGGCGCGGCGCTGGCTGTCGCTGCTTCCTCGACGCCGCGATCATTCGGCGCCAACGCAGCCGCCCTGGGCCTGCTCACGGCCTGGGCCGTCCCCCACCTGCGCGCACGCCGATCGGGAGACTACGACGAGGCCGACCTGCTGGGCGTGGCGGCGGCAGCCGGCGCGTTGGCCCTGATGCCGCTCGCCCGGCCGGAGGTCAACGCCGTGGCCAGCGCCGGCGGGGCCGTCATCGGCCTGGCCTGCGGCCTGCTCCTGGCCCGCCTGCGCCCGTGACCGAGGATCCCTACAGCGCCGCCGAGGTCGACGCGGCCGTGGCGGCCCTGCAGGACCCCGAGCGCCTGGCGCACGCCCGCGATGTCGTAGCTCACGCTGCCCCCAGCCTGCAGCGCGTGCTCAACCGCGCCCTGCTCGACGGCGGCTGGTTCGCCGATGCCCATCGCGCCCAGGTGCGGGAGGTCGCCACGGTCACTGACGCCGAGGATCGACGTCAGGCGATCGAGACGCTGGTGGCCGAGGAGACGCGTCTGGGCATGCTCGTGGGCGTCACCGTCGGCTTCGAGCTCGCCCACGAGCTGCGCGCGGCCCGTGAGGCCTCATCGGCCCCAGACTCTGCCGGCGCCCCCGCGCCGCCGGCTCTCAAACCGAGCGACTAAAGGAGATCAACTCGATGCGGATTCGATATCTGGGCCACGCGGCCTTCGAGCTCGAGCACGATGGCACCACGGTGCTCATCGACCCGTTCCTCTCGGGCAATCCCCAGGCGCCCGTCGCCGCCGAGGAGGTGAGCGCCGATGCCATCCTGCTCACCCACGGTCACGGCGACCACCTGGGCGACACGGTCGACATCGCCAAGCGCACCGGAGCCAGCGTCGTGGCGATCGTCGAGCTGGCCAACGAGCTGACCGAGGAGGGGTTGGAGGACGTCTCAGACCCCAACCTGGGGGGGACGGTGCGCTTCGACTGGGGCTGGGTCAAGCTCGTTCCGGCCTGGCACACCTCGACCACCCCCAAGGGGACGGTCAACACCCCGGCCGGCCTGGTGATCAGCTTCGGGGGCAAGACCATCTACCACCTGGGCGACACCGCCCTGTTCGGCGACCTCGCGCTGATCGCCGGGCGGGGGGACCCGATCGACGTGGCGCTCATGTGCATCGGCGGCCACTACACGATGGATCGCTGGGATGCGGTGGAGGCCGCCAAGCTGATCGCCGCCCGCCAGGTCATCCCGTGCCACTACGACACGTTTCCCCCGATCGAGACCGATGCCCAGGCCTTCAAGTCAGACGTCGAGGCGTCGAGCTCCTCGGAGGTCATCGTGCTCGCGCCCGGGGAGGAGCACACGCCATGACCCATGCCGTGGTGCTGATCGAGGCCGATCGCGATGCTCTGGCCACCCTGGGCGGGGACCTGGCCGACACCGACGGGGTGGCCGAGGCCTACTCGGTCACCGGGCAGTGGGACTTCGTGGCCATCGTTCGTGTCCCCCGCCACGAGCAGCTGGCCGAGGTGGTCACCGGCCGTGTTGGCCAGCTCTCGGGTGTGCGTCGTACGCAGACCATGGTCGCCTTCGAAGCCTTCTCCCACCACGACCTGGAGGCGATGTTCTCGATCGGCTCCTAGGGCTGGGAGCCGGGCCCCAGCTGAAACCAGATCGAGCGGTCCTTCCAGTCGTGGACCATCAGGGCGCCGGCGGCGGCGCTCAGCGGTACCGCGCTGCGGGCGGTCAGCCGTGTCGCCACCAGGCCCGCGGCAGTCAGCCCGGCCAGCATCGCGCCGGTGGCGCCGTGGTGGCAACGCTGTCCCATGATCCACAGGCGCCGGCGGGCGCTGTCGTAGCGGATGGGATGGGCTAACGGCGTGTGGGTGAACGCGAACATCGCGGACCACCTCCTCGTCAAGGACCTTTCGGTCACTGATTCGACATCCCATTCTTCGACTCCCCCCGGCGGAAACGCGATCTTCACCTCGACGGGATCGAATATCCGTCCAGAAAGCTTGCCCCACGGCCCAGATCCGCTACGTGAGCAGTGGTTGGCCAGCCAGCCAGGACACGGTAGGCTGCCCCCTGCCGCCGCCCCCCAGTCAGAGAGGCCGCCCGTGTCCGAGCCCATGACCGCCCGAACCGAGCGCGTGGACTTTCGCGCCACCAGCGACCCCGCCCTGATGGAGGCCGCCGATCGGGGCCAGACCCAGCTGCTGGACTACCGCGAGCTCTATCAGCTGTGGGAGCGCCAGCAATGGGCCACCCAGGATCTCGACTTCACCCAGGATCGGGTCGACTGGCACGAGCGCTTCGGGCCAGAGGAGCGCTTCGCCCGCATGTACGGTCTGAGCTCGTTCTTCATCGGCGAGCAGCGCGTGGCCGCCGAGCTCGGACCGATCATGCGCGCCTGTCCGGACGAGGACATGCGCCTGTTCCTGTGCACACAGATCGCCGACGAGGCGCGCCACGTCGTCTTCTTCGATCGCTTCTACACCGAGGTCGGGGTGCTCGAAGCCGACAGCCTGCCCGACCGCCTGCGGGAGACCAGCGCCCACATCAACCCGCAGTTCACGATCCTGTTCGACGAGATTCTCAAGGGCCGTGTGGACCGCCTGGCGACCGAGCCCGAGGACCTCGAGGCACTGGTCGAGGCGATCACCATCTACCACATGGTCATCGAGGGGATGCTCGCTCTCACCGGCCAGCACTTCATCATCGACTACAACGAGCGCAACGGCACCCTGCCGGGGTTCGTCGACGGCTTCACCAAGGTGGCCCGCGACGAGCATCGTCACGTCGCCTTCGGGGCACGGTTCCTGCGCGACATGGCTCGTTCGGACCCGCGCCACGGTGAGGCCATACAGCGCACGCTGGCCGAGATCGCTCCGGTGGTCGATGGCGTCCTGCGTCCGCCGTGGGTCGAGGATGATGACGCGGTCGTCTTCGGCAGCTCGGTCAACGACTCGCGGGCCTTCGCCATGCAGGCGCTCTCGCGCCGTCTGCGGGTGATCGGCCTGGCCAGCGCCGCCTAAGCCTCACGCCGACCAGGCTCACTCCGCTTCGGCCCAGCGTCCTCGCCCTACACTCGGCGGTCTCATATGCCATCGCCGGTAAAGCCCGAGTTTGGCCCCACCTTGCCCCAGGTCGTGGCGCCGCGTCTGGCCGCGCTGTCGCCCGGAGCTCGTCGGCTGGTGCGCCTGGCGGCGCTGGGGCTGGGGGCGCTGCTCGTCGCGGGACTGGCGCTGTTTCCCTGGCACCGGCACTACAGCCACACGGGCGCGGTCGACTTCGACCTGCACTACTCGCGTTCGCTTCACCGCGTCACGCCCGACCCAGGCGGGTTCGTCAAGCTCGAACAGGACCGCCGGGGCCGCCTGGTCCAGTCGCTGGCCGTCAATCCGGTGCGCCTACCTGCCTACCGAGGCCTACCGGGGGGAGAGCTGCCACTGTTTGCCGTCGGCTACATCCAGCGCCTTGCGGCTCGTCATCGCGACTTTCGCCTGATCAGCGAGGGCAAGACGCGGGTCAACACGGCTCCGGGGTACGCGGTCCTCTACACGGCGCGGCTGGGGCCGCGGACGCTTTACGGTCGCGACGACCTGCTGGTGCCCGACAGTCCAGGGCGCCGCGACGGTGTGGCCATCGAGATGCTCGCCACGCCGGAGGCCAACGTCAACGGCACCACCGGCCTGGGAAGCCTCGGTCCGGTGGGCGCCGTCGTGCGCGGCTTCAACCTCGGTAGCTGACGCGCGCGGCGCACCCCGCCCGCGGCGCACCCCGCCCGCAGTACCCGCCCCCGGCGCACCCCCCGCACCCACCCTCCGCACGCGCGCCGCGCGCGCGTGGACCGATCAGCTGGGCGGTTGGGCCGAGCCGCCGGTGGCGGTCGGGGTCGAGCTCGCGCTCGGACCGGCGCCCGTCGCACTCGACGCGCTGCTCGGGCCGCTTGAGCTGCTGGACCCCGAGGTGCCGGCTGGGGCCGGGCCGGGGCCGGTGGGGCCCGCGCCGGTGGGCGCACCGGAGGGTTCGGAGGCGGAGGAGCTCGGAGAGGAGGGATTGCCTGACGGGCGGGGCTGAGTGGGCAGGGCGGTGGTGTCCGAACCCAGCTGAACGGTTGCCCCCGAATTCGGGGTGGCGGCGGTGGGCTTGACCGTCGCCGGCGTCTTGACCGCCGCCAGGGGCGCCTTGGCCGGCGGGACCACAGCGGGCTTGACCGCCGGCTGGTGAGCCTTGTCCTTGGCCACGGCGCCACGGGGCTTGCTGGCGACGCGATCGGGCTGCGGGCGCGAGGCCACGACCACGGGATCGGTGGTCGAACGCACGGGCACGCGAACCTGGGCGGTTTCCGCGCTCGGCGCGGCGTGGTGGTGGGAGATCCCGTTGTGCTGGCGAACCTCGACTCCGGCCGCGGTCACCAGTGCCGCTGCGGCCAGGCCCGCGGCGGCCTTGGTGGACAACGCACCCAGGCCGGCTGACAGCGCGCCGCCGGCGGTCAGCCCACTGCCGGTGCCCACCGCCGTCCCGGCGGCCGCGCCGCCGGCCCCTGCCGCCGAGGCGCCCCCGGCGCTGGCCGAGGTGCCGAGCTTGGCCAGCAGCAGCTTCTTGGCCAGCAGCAGAGGCGCCACCGGCAGGACGGCCGCCAGCGCCCGGTTGTTGGCCTTCAGGGCGCTGCGGAAGGTCGCGCACCGCTCGCATTCGCGTACGTGGCGGCGCACCGGAGCGCTGGTGCGAGCCAGCCCCTCGGCCACCTGGCCGAGCTCGAGGCGGACCTCCTCACAGCTCATCCGGCGGGCCTCGGCCGCCTCGCCCAGGGACACGCGGGCGCGCACCAGCAGTGACTTCACGCTGGGGACCGTGGTCTCCATGGCCTCGGCGATCTCCTGGTAGGAGAGGGCATCCATCTCGCGCAGCAACAGCGCGGTGCGCTGTGACTCGGGCAGCAGCTGGACGTCATGCATGAGCTGGCGAAAGGCCTCGCGCTTGAAGACCTTGTCGCTGGTGGACTGGCCACCCTCGGCCAGGTGCACGTCCATCGAGTCGACCCCGATCGCGGTGGCGCGCCTGAGGTGGTTGAGGCTGCGGTTGCGAGCGATCCGGTACAGCCAGGGCCGAACGTTGATCTCACGATTGTCGGCGATCATCGCGTTGAAGGCGGCCGCGAAGACCTCTTGCAGGACATCCTCGGCGTCCTCCCGCGAGGCGAGCATGTGGCGGCAGAAGGCGAGCAGCCGGGCCTGGTAGCGGGAGACGATCGTCTCAAACGCCGACTGATGCCCGCGGCGCACGAGCGCGACCAGGCGCTCGTCCGACTGCAGGCGCAGCAGGGGTGCCGGGCCTCTA
>DASYID010000197.1:0-6209 GCA_036252775.1 Solirubrobacteraceae bacterium | reverse complement strand
CGGGCCGCCGCGGGCGGCAATGCCCAGGACCCGCATCGCCTTGAGCCCCAGGCTGAGCTTCTCGCGGCCGTCGCTGGAGCCCACGTCCAGGCCGCAGAGGTCGCGCACGCGCTCCAGGCGGTAGCGGATCGTGTGGCGGTGGGTGAACAGTCGCTGGGCCGTGCCGGCCACGTTGCCGTCGGCCTCCAGGAAGGTCTCGACCGTGCGCACCAGCTCCGTCTCATACTGGGCGTCGTAGGCCACCAGCGGCTCGATCGTCTCGGAGTAGAAGCGCTGGAGCTCGGCCGGGTTCTCGCTCATCGCCCCCAGCAGCAGCCGGTAGGCGCCGGTCTCGTCAAAGGACAGCAGCGGGCGCTCGTCGTTGCCCTGGGCCACGTTGGTGGCCAGCAGCGCCTCCTGGCCGGCGCGCCACAGCTCGAGCGGGTCCTCGGTCACCCGGCTGCGTCCCACCGCGAAGCTGAAGCCGGGCAGGCCGGCCTGCAGCTCGCGCAGGATGCCCTCCGCCGCGCGGCGGCTGACGCCCTCGTCGGGCACAGGGATCAGCACCTCCGCCTGGGCGCCCGGATCGTGGCGCTCGGACAGCGCGGCGATCACCGAGGGCGCCGCGGCACGGGCACCCCTCTCGACCAGCGCCAGCATGCGCCCGCGCCAGCCCTCCTCGGTGGGGGCGTGGGGCAGGCCCCGAACCACGAGCATCGCCCCGCCCGCCTCCAGGTCCACAAACACCTCCTTACCCCGCGCCACCAGGTCCTGGCGGTCGGCGATCTCGCGGGCCAGCAGCGAGCGCAGGAACGCCGCCCCCGCCTGCTCGGAGGCGCGCTCGGGTGCGCGCACCCGCTCGACCTCGGAGGCCACCAGGGTGCTGACCAGGTTGAGCACGACGGGGCTGGGCTCCGCCCGGGCGCGCATGCGCAGCTGCCCGACCGGGGTGTCGGCCACGCGCAGCTCGAGGGTCAGCACGCCGGCCGCATCGGCCATCAGCGAGCGCTCGTCGGCGGGTGAGCGCGCGGCAACGGCCAGCACGGCACTCGAGCGGTCGATGGCGATCAAGCTGGCGTCCAGTGCTCGGGCGGCGGCGCGCAGGATGGCGGGCAGGCCGGCCCCATCCTTGACGGCGTCGGTGATTGCCTCCAGGGCGGCCAGGTCGGACCCGGCCGTGGTCTCAGGAGCCGGGCCGGTCACGCGCGCCCGCTACCCGATGCGATCCCAGAACCAGACCACAGCGGCCCCGCCGATGAGGCCCACGCCGACCAGAGCGGCGAGCACGTAGAGCGACAGCACGGTGGCGGCCAGCCGCTCCCACGTGCGGCGGTAGGAGCTCCATGCGGGCACGAGCACCCAGGCGCCGTAGACACCCAGGGCGGCCAGCCCGCAGACGCCGATGACCAGATAGGTGATGGTGCTGTCGCTCATGGCCGGCTCCATTGTGGCGCACCGAAACGACGGTGTCAGGGCTCAAGCGTGGTGCGACTAGAGCATCCGCGGGTGACCGAAGGCCACGTCCACCGGTTCGGCCACCACCGCCGCGGGGCCGCCCGGCGCAGCCACGGGATCGCCCAGCGCCTCCGCCGCCCGCTTGGCCGCCTCGTGCCCGCCCGGCCCGCGGAACAGCCCCACCACGGTCGGGCCCGAGCCGCTGACCAGCGCCGGCTCGGCCCCCAGCGATCGCGCCCGCTCGAGGCGCTGCTCGATCTCCGGGTCGAGATCGATGGCCGCCGCGGCCAGGTCGTTGATCCCCAGGTAGGGAATCGCTCCGGAGGGATCGAGCTCCAGCGCCTCGGCGATGGTCCCGCGGGCCCGCTCGAGCTCCCCGCCCTCGCGGGTCAGGCCCAGGCGGTCGGCGGCCCGAAACACGTCGGGGGTGGCCAGGCCGCGCTCGGAGGCCAGCACCAGCACGCCCATCGGCTCGCCGGGCCCCAGCACGCGGACGCGCTCGCCCGCGCCGTGCACCAGCGCGCGGGCCGGTCGCAGCTGGGCGGGCACGTCGGAGCCCAGCCGCGCGGCCAGGGCCATCAGCAGCGCCCCGTCGCCCAGCCCGGAGGCGGCGGCAGCCAGGCGCAGCGCGGCCGCCGCGTCGCCCGAGCCCCCGCCCAGGCCGGCGGCCACCGGCACCCGCTTGTCGATGGTCAGACGCTGAGGGGGGGCATCCCAGCCCGTCGCGGCCCGGAACTCGGCCAGCGCCCGCGCGGCCAGGTTCTCCCCTGTCACCCCGGGGCAGACGACCTCATCGACGGTCGCCTTCCCCCCCGCCGGCTCGAGGCGCAGCTCGTCGGCCAGCGACAGCGACTGGACCACCGACAGCAGGTCGTGACGACCGTCGGGACGGGTGGGCCCCAGAAGCAGGCACAGGTTGACCTTCGCGGGTGCCCGGGCCACCAGTGCGCTCACCAGCCCAGCCCCCCCGCCAGCGCGCGGAACTGCTCGGGGGTGAGGCGCTCGGCGCGCACGTCGGGCGCCAGGCCCATCCCCGCCAAGACCTCGCGGGCCGCCTCGCGGACCCCCGCCTCGGCGTCGGGTGCGTGCTGCAGCGAACCGGCGAGCGTCTTGCGCCGGTGGGCGAAGGCGGCCCGCACGAGCCGCCTGACGCCCGGGTCGGGTGCCGGGCCGGTGCGCCGCAGGCCCAGCAGCACCGAGTCGACGTTGGGCCGGGGGTAAAAGACGGTTCGCGACACCGCCCGCAGGACGGTCACCCGGCAGGCGAGCTGGGCCAGGACGGAGGGCACCCCGTAGGCCGGACGTCCGGGAGCGGCGGCGAAGCGCTCGCCCACCTCGCGTTGGACCATGGCCACCCAGCAGTCGACCTGCGCCAGCTCCTCGATCGTGCGCAGCAGCAGCGACGCGGCGATCCCGTAAGGAAGGTTGCCCACCACCTTGTGGGGGGGCGGACTCAGGCCGCCGAGATCGAGATCCATCGCGTCCAGCAGGTGGAGGGTCGTGTTGGGGGTCGGGGAAAGGGCGTCGCGCAGAGCCGGCTCCAGGCGCCGGTCGATCTCGACCACGTGCAAGTGGGCCACCCGGGCCGCCATGTGCTCGGAGAGCACTCCGACCCCTCCCCCGACCTCGAGCACGACGTCGTCGGGTCCCAGCTGGGCCGCTCGTTCGATCACCCCGAGCAGGTTTGAGTCGATCAGGAAGTTCTGGCCGAGGTCGCGATCCGGCTGCACCCCGAACTCCCGCAGGCGTCGCAGGCTGGGCTGAATGGGGACCTCGGCCAGCGGGCTCACCACCCGAACAGTCGCGCGGCGTTGGCCTCCACCGTCGACTCCAGCCGCGCCAGCTCCTCGCCCCGGCGCTCGGCGACGAAACGAGCGGTGTGGGCGACGAACGCCGGCTCGTTGCGGTGCTTGCGCACCGGCTGGGGAGTCAGGTACGGCGCGTCGGTCTCGACCAGCAGGCGCTCGGCGGGCACGCGCGCCACGCAGGCGGCCAGCTCCGCGGCGCTGGGGTAGGTGACGTTGCCGGCCAAGGAGATGCACCAGCCCTGCGCGAGGCATTCCTCCAGGTGCGCCGGCATCGAGAAGCAGTGCAGGATGACCGCCAGACCCTCGGCGTGCTCGCGCAGGATGGCCAGGGTGAGCTCCTCGGCGGCACGGGTGTGGATGACGACCGGCTTGCCGGTCTCGCGCGCCAGCTGCAGCTGAGCGATGAACGCCCGCTCCTGGTCGGGCAGGGGAGCGCCCTGGCGGTAGAGATCCAGGCCGGTCTCCCCGATCGCCACGCAGCGCTCGTGGCTGGCCAGCGCGCGCAGTTCGGCCAGATCGGATGAGTCAAAGCCGCGCGCCGCGTTGGGATGGCGACCGATGGCCGCGTAGACCTGCGGGAAGCGCTCGGCGGCGGCCAGCGCCTGCCGGCAGGAGTCGCCGTCGACGCCGACGGTCAGCATCCTGGTTACGCCGGCGTCCACGGCGCGCGCCACCAGCTCGCGGTCGGGCTCCTCACACAGGTGCAGGTGGGTGTGGCTGTCGATCACGCCGCCTCCCTAGACCTTGGGAAACAGGGGCGGGAGCTCGCCGAGCTCACCGCCGGACCCCTGCGCCGCCGGGCGGGCGGCCGACAGCCGATCGTCGGGCTGGCCGAGGGCCGCCAGCAGGCGCGGCACCGAATGGGGCAGGAAGGGCGCCAGCAGCACGCTGATGACCCGCAGGCCCTCGATCAGCGAGGCGAGCACGCGATCTAAGTCCGCGGCCCGGTCGGGGTCCTTGGCCAGCTGCCAGGGCGCCTGCTCCTCCACGTAGCGGTTGAGGCGGCGAACGTGAACCCAGATCGCCTCCAGAGCCGCCGAGATCGCGGCACGATCCAGGAGTCCGCTGACCTCGTCGGCCAGACCCGCCAGCTCGGCGGCGAGCTCGCCGTCCAGCGCGACCGCCGGCACCGTCCCGGCGCGATAGCGGCGCACCATGGCCATCGAACGGCTGGCCAGGTTGCCGTACTCGTTGGCCAGCTCGCTCTCATAACGTGCCGCGAAGCCGGCCTCGGACACGGGCCCGTCCTGGCCGAAGGTCACCTCGCGAAACAGGTAGTAGCGCAACGCGTCGGCGCCGAAGGTCTCGACCACCGCGAACGGATCGATCACGTTGCCGCGCGACTTGGACATCTTCTCCAGGGCCCCGTCGGCGGCCCCTGACCCAGGCGCGGCCTCGCCGTCGCCGCCGCCAGGCGGCGGACTCAAGAGAAACCCGTGCACGAATAGATGGCGCGGAAGCTCGAGCTCGGCGGCCATCAGCAGCGCCGGCCAGAACACGGCGTGAAACTTCAGGATGTCCTTGCCGATGACCTGAAGGCTTGGGGGCCAGAAGCGCCCGTCCAGGTCCTCGCCCTCGCGGGCGTAGCTGAGCGCGGTGACGTAGTTGAGCAGCGCGTCGAACCACACGTAGAAGACGTGGCGGGAGTCCCACGGCACGGGCACGCCCCAGCGGATCTTCTGGCGCGTGAGCGAGACGTCCTGCAGGCCGGAGCCGATGAACGAGCGCGCCTCGTTGAAGCGGTGCTCGGGTAGCACCCAGTCCGGGCGCTCGCGGTACAGGCGTTCCAGCGGCTCCTGAAAGCGCGACAGGGCAAAGAAATAGTTCTCCTCCCGTTCGCGCGTGAGCGGGATGCGGTGCACCGGACAGGTGTTGTCCTCGCCGGCCTCGTTGTCGGTCTTGAAGTCCGCGCAGCGCGGGCAGTACCAGCCCTCGTACAGCCCCTCGTAGACGTAGCCGTTGTCGCGCACCCGCGAGAGGACCTCCTGCACGCGCCGCTGGTGCTCGGCGTCGGAGGTGCGGATGAAGAAGTCGTTGGAGATCCCCAGCAGCGGCATCAGCGACTGAAAGCGAGCGGCGTTGCGGTCGGCCAGCTCCTGGGGTGAGACGCCCTCGCGCTCGGCCGCCAGGGCGACGGGCTCACCGTGCTCGTCGGTTCCGGTCAGCAGGAAGACGTCCTCGCCGCGCTGACGGTGGTGGCGCGCCAGGATGTCGGCCCCGATGGTGGTGTAGGCGTGGCCCAGGTGGGGCGCGGCGTTGACGTAGTAGATCGGGGTCGTGAGGTAGAAGCCCATCGCGCGCTGAGGCTACTCGGGCGGCTCTTCCGTCAGCGCGCGATACAGGCCGTTGACCGGCTCGCCCGTCAACTCGGCCACCACCCGCGCCGCGCTGCGGGGCCGGGCCCCGGACTCGACCAGACGACGCAGCGCCGCGACGGCCTGCTCGGAGCGGCCGGGGCCCTCGCGCGACGGACCGAGGACGAGCACAACCTCGCCGCGGGGAGCCTGCTGGCCATAGCGCTCGGCCAGCTCGGCGGCGGTGCCGCGCACCACCTCCTCGTGGACCTTGGTCAGCTCGCGACATACCGCCGTCGCGCGTTGAGGGTCGGCCTCCGCGATGGTCGCCAGCGTGCGCCCCAGGCGCGCCGGGGACTCAAACGCCACCACCGTCTCCGAAGACTGCACCAGCTCGAGCAGCTCGCCCTGCTTGCGCGGGGCGAAGCCGACGAAGCGCCAGCGCGCGCTGGGCAGCCCCGAGGCCACGAGCGCCGCCAGCACCGAGCTGGGGCCGGGCAGCACCTCCACCGCCAGACCGGCGGCCACACAGCCCCGCACGAGCAGAAACCCGGGGTCTGAGACCAGCGGCATCCCGGCGTCGGAGACCAGCGCCACCACGCTGCCCGCGCGCATGCGCTCGACCAGATCGGCCGTGCGCTCGCGCTCGTTGTGCTCGTGGTAGCTCACGAGC
>DASYID010000196.1:0-5954 GCA_036252775.1 Solirubrobacteraceae bacterium | reverse complement strand
AGCCAGGCGTTGCGCGCAATGTTGAAGCCCTGCTCGCCGAACTGCTGGACGCACCCGGCGATCACGTCCTCCACCTCGGCGGGATCTATGCCCGCCCGCGAGATGACCTCGGAGTACACCGTCCCCAGCAGGTGGTTGGGGTGGGTGTCCTTGTAGTAGCCCTTCTCCTTGTGGCCCCGCCCGATCGGCGTTCGCACGGCCTCGACGATGACGACCTCACGGCCCTCTTGGTGGCTCATGGTCTGAAAAGTTCCTTTGCTCTAGCTCGCGGGCCAGACGGCGGGCGGACCCGGGGTCGGCGGATTGGAAATCCGTACTCTACCGGCTGACTGGCCAGTCAACGAAGCCCGGTTAGGAGCCCCCACCCCCCATGCCAGAGCGCCTGGCCATAGCCGGAAGCGGCGCGATCGCCTGCGGGTTGGCGGCCACCGCCGCGCGCCGTGAAGAGGTGCTGCTGTGGGCTCGCTCGCCAGGATCGGCCCAGCGCGCCCGCGCCGAGGTCGATCGCCTGTGCGGACGCCTGAGCGGCGAGGTAAACGCCGCGCACGTCCACATCGTCTCCGATCTGGGGCGCCTGGGCGAGGCCAGCTTCATCGTCGAGGCCGTCGTCGAGGAGGAGGCGGCCAAGGCCCAGCTGCTCGCCGACCTGGGAGCCCTGGCCGGGCCCGAGACCGTGCTGGCCAGCACCACCTCCTCGCTGTCGGTGGCGGCCCTGGCGCGGGCCAGCGCCCAGCCCGAGCGCTTCGTCGGCCTGCACGTGTTCAACCCCGTGACCAAGATGAAGCTCGTCGAGCTCGCCTTCCCGGCCGAGGCCTCGCCGTCCACCCGCCAGCGCGCCGGACGCCTGTGTGAGGAGCTGGGCAAGACGGCGGTCGTGGTGCCCGACGTGCCCGGCTTCGTGGTCAACCGGCTGCTGTTCCCCTACCTGTTCAGCGCCGTCGCGCTGATGGCGAGCACGGGCCTGGACGCGGAGTCCGTCGACGCGTGCATGACCCTCGGCGCCGGCCATCCCCTCGGCCCACTCGCCCTGCTTGACCTGGTCGGGCTGGACGTCGCGGTGGCGATCGGCGAGGCGATCGGGCACCCCGCCCCCGAAGCCGTGCGCGAGCTGGTGGCCCAGGGCGCCCTGGGCCGCAAGAGCGGACGCGGCTTCCATGAGTATTAGGAGGGGGCGCAGGGCCCCCAAGAGGATGTTTTATGACCGCTTCAGGAAGCTGGCCCACACTGGGCAGCGCGACGTGTTCGCAACCGCACCTCCTCCCAGAAGCAACTGGCGGCCCGCTCTCTAGAGCGGGCCGCCGGCGTTAAGGGCCAGGCGGCAGGCTGGGCGCGTGGCCGGCGGCCGGCGTGTGGCGGATGCGGACCGCCTCGACACGGTTCTCGCGCACCGACTCGACCCGGACCATGTAGCCGTTGGCCCGAACCGCGTCGCCACGCTTGGGCAGGCGGCCGAGCTGGGCGAAGACCAGGCCGCCGATCGAGTTGTAGGCCTCTGAGTCGGTGGGCAGCTCGAGCCCGAAGTCGGCCAGGTCGGTCACCGCCACGTGGCCGCGGACGAACCAGTCACCGTTGCTCAGGCGTCGCACGTCCCCGCCGGCGGGATCGGTCTCGTCGGTGATCTCCCCCACGACCTCCTCGACGATGTCCTCGACGGTGACGATGCCGGCCACGCGGCCGTACTCGTCGACGACCACCGACATCGAGCTGCGCTGGCGCTGCAGGTCAGCCAGCAGATCGTCCAAAGGCTTGGTCTCGGGCACGATCGGCGCATCGTGGATGAGGGGTCCGATCGAGGCTTCGGGACCCTCCGCCATCAGGGTCTGGGCCAGGGTGTTGGCGTGGACGATCCCCCGCACGCGATCCTGGTTGTCGTCCTCGGTGACCACCAGGCGAGTGTGCCCGGAGGAGATGCAGCGGCGCAGGGCGGTCTCGACGTCCTCGGAGGTGTCCACGGTGACCACCGCCGGGATCGGGGTCATGACCTGGCGCGCCTGCTGCTCGTGGAGGTGAAAGACGCCTGACAGCATGCCCGCCTCGCCCGAGTCCAGCTGGCCCCCGGCGTAGGCGTCGGCGATCAGCCGCTTGAGCTCGTCGGGGGATCCGCCCTCCTCGGCGCGTTGGGCGGGATCGACCCCGAGCAGGCGCAGGATCCCGTTGGAGGCCGCGGTCAGCACGATGATGAACGGGTGAAAGACGACCCGGAACACCTGCAGCGGTCGGGCGACGCGCCGGATGACTCCCTCGGCATGGCCGATGGCATAGAGCTTGGGCACGATCTCGCCGGCGACGATGTGGGCGCTGGTGATGATCAGGTAGGCGACCACCACCGAGATGGCCACGGCCAGGCCATGACTCAGGGCGGCCCCCAGACCCGGCTCAAACCAGTGCGCCAGCGTGGGCTCGCCCAGGGCACCGATACCGATCGAGGTCATGGTGATGCCTATCTGGCAGGCGGAGATGTACTCGTTGATGTGCTCGAGCTGGACCAGGGCCAGCGCCGCCCCGCGGGCCCCCGCGTCGCGGGCGGCCTCGAGCTTGGCCTTGCGCGAGCGCACCAGCGAGTACTCGGCGATCACGAAGAAGCCGTTGACCGCCACCAGCGCCAGGGTGGCCAGCAGCAGCAGGGCGGTCATCGGGCCCCGCTCGGACCCGGGGAGGCCGGCGCCGCCGGGCGGCCGGGGCCGCCTGCCCGCCTGCTACTTCGAGGAAGTTCGTCGTTCATGCCAGGGGCCGACGCCGGAAACCGTAGCAGGAGCCCGCGCGGCAATCGACCGCTGCGCCCGCCGGCTCCGTGCGTCCTCAAGCCAGGGCGTCGATCCGCTGGGCCAGGTCCAGGTCGGCGTCGGTGACGCCGCCCTCGGAATGGGTGCTGAGCGTCAGGCGCACGTTGCGGTAGCCGTGGATCAGGATGTCCGGATGGTGGTTGGCGGCCTCGGCGGCCTCGGCCACCAGGTTGACCAACGTCATGGCGCGCTCGAAGTTGGCCAGCTCGAAGTCGCGCACGATGCTCTCCTCCTGCCGGCGCCAGCGCGTCGGCGCCAGCCGCGCATCGATGTCCTGATCGGACAGCACTGCCATATCGTTAGCTCGCGGTGCGCATCGTCAGCCTGGTTCCCCATGCCACCGAGCTGCTGTTCGCGCTCGGTCTCGGTGACGAGGTTATCGCGGTCACCCACGAGTGCGACCACCCGCCGCGGGCCCGGGAGCTGGCCCAGGTGACGCGCGACGCGCTGCCCGCCGGGCTGAGCAGCGGCGAGCTCGACGCCGCGGTGCGCGAGCGCACCCAGCGTGGCGAGGCGATCTATGAGCTCGACCACCGCCTGCTGAGCGAGCTCGAGCCCGAGCTGATCGTCACCCAGGCGCTGTGCCCGGTATGCGCGGTGTCCTATGAGGACGTCGCGGCGGTGGCCGCCGCGATGCCCAACCCGCCCCGGCTCCTGGCCCTGGATCCCCACACCCTGGAGGAGACGCTGCAAGACGTGCGCACCGTCGCCGAGGCGACCGGGCGCCGGGAACGGGGCCTTTCGCTGGTGGCCTCCAGCGCCGCACGCATCGATAGCGTGCGCGTGGCGCTGCGGGGGAGCCGGCGCCCGCGCGTGGCCGCGCTGGAATGGCTCGACCCCGTGTTCCTGGCCGGACACTGGACCCCACAGCTGATCGAGCTGGCGGGAGCCACCGACGTGCTCGGGCGCGCCGGCGAGAGCTCCCGGCAGAGCAGCTGGGAGTCGGTGGCGGCCGCCCGCCCCGAGGTGGTGATCGTCATGCCCTGCGGCTATGACGCCGCGCGGGCCCATCAGGAGGCGTTGGCGTTTGGCGCGCAGCTGGCCGCGCTGGGCGCCGAGCGCGTGATCGCCGTCGACGCCGCCGCCTACTTCTCGCGACCGGGCCCGCGGCTGATCGACGGCCTCGAGCTGCTGGCCGGGCTGCTGCACCCCGACCGCTTCGGCCAGGCGCCGGCCGGCGGCCTGGAGGTGGCGCTCGGCGCCAACGCCGGCGCTGCGGGTGGCTGAGCCCGCGGCCCGGGGCCGCTCACGCACGGCGCTGCTGGTGCACTCCTCCAGCGGTCGCTACGGCGCCGACCGTCAGCTGAGCCTGATCGCCACCGGCCTGGACCGCGCCCGCTACCGCCCGCTGGTGGTGCTTCCCGAGCCCGGTCCGCTGCACCAGGAGCTGCTCGAGGCCGGGGTCGAGGTCGTGCTCTGCCCGCTGGCCGTCCTGCGCCGCGAGCATCTGTCGATCGGCGGCCTGGCCGGCGTCGGGCGTCGGGCGCTGGCCAACGCCCGCCAGCTCGGCCGACTGGCCCACGAGCGACGCGCGGCCCTGGTGCACTCCAACACGTCGGTGACGCTGGGCGGCGCCGCGGCGGCGCGCCGCGCCGGCATCCCCCATCTGTGGCACGTGCGCGAGATCTACAGCGACTTTGCCCGGGCCTGGCCGCTGTACCGGCGGGCGCTGTCGAGCGCCGACGCGCTGGCCTGCGTGTCGGAGGCCACCCGCCGCCAGTTCGCCCCGGGCTCGCGGGCGCGGCTGGTGCCAGATGGGATCGCGCTGGTGCCGCACGGGCCCGCAGACCGCGCCCAGCGCCAGCGTCAGGCCCGCGCCGAACTGGGCCTGCCCCCGGACACGCCGGTCTTCGCGGTGCTCGGCCGCCTGTCGAGCTGGAAGGGCCAGGAGGTGCTGGTGCGGGCCCTGGCCGAGGCGCCGCTGGTGGCCAGCGGCGCCCTGGCGGTCCTGGCCGGCGACGCCTGGCGCGACCGCGAGCAGCCTGCGCATCGACTCAGCGCGCTGGCCCGGGCGCTCGGCGTGGACGACCGTGTGCGGCTGATCGGATTTCGCTCACCGGCCACGGTCGTCTATGACGCCGCCGATGTCGTCGTGGTGCCCTCGGTGGCGCCCGACCCCCTCCCCAACGCCGCCCTGGAGGCCGCCGCCCTGGGCGTCTGCGTGGTCGCCTCCGCCCACGGCGGCCTGCCCGAGATCATCCGCCACGGGCAGACCGGCCTGCTCGTGGCCCCAGGCGACCACGTGGCCCTGGCCCAGGCCCTGGGGCGACTGGCCGGCGATCCCGAGCGTCGCCAGCGGCTCGGCAGCGCCGCGGCGGCCGACGTCCTCGAGCGCTATAGCGCTCGCCTCCTCCTAGAGCGCGTCCAAGGCCTCTACGACCAGCTCGTGGCCTAAGTCTGAATCGTGGTGGTGCCCGCGGCGGCCAGCGACCCCGCCACCGCGGCCGCGCCCAGCAGTAGGCAGCCGGCCAGGCCCAGGACGCGCGAGCGGCGCTTGTCGCCCTCCTGCAGCGCCAGGGCGGCCAGCGCTCCGCCGATCAGCCCGCCGATGTGCCCGCCCACCGAGACGTTGGCCAGCACGAAGGAGAACACCAGGTTGATCAGGATCAGCCCCCCGATGCCGCTCTGCATCGGGCTTATCCCCCGCGCGCGCATCTCGACCACCGCCGCGCCCATGAGCCCGAACACCGCGCCCGAGGCGCCGACCGTGGGCCGATCGGGACTGAGCAGCAGCGCCCCCATCGACCCGCTGAGCAGCGCCACCAGGTAGATGGAGGCGAAACGGATCGAGCCGATCGCCGGCTCGAGCATCTGGCCCAGCATGTACAGCAAGTACATGTTGAAGCCGATGTGCAGGATCGAACCGTGCAGAAAGCCGCCGCTGACCAGACGCCAGTACTCGTGCTGGTAATGGATCGCGGGCGCAAACAGCTCGCCGTGAACCAGCAGCGTGCCCTGCTGATCGGCGCTCAGGCCGCCGGACCCGGTGAAGATCTCGGCCAGGTAGACAGCCACGTTGGCCACGATCAGCGCCACCGTGGCCTGGGGCGCGCGCGACGCGCTGCGCACCGTCTTGACCTTGGTGCGCTGGCGGGCGCACTCGGGGCAGCGCATCCCCACCGCGGTGGTCGTCATGCAGTCGGGGCAGATCGGCCGCCCGCAGTTCGAGCA
>DASYID010000195.1:0-5553 GCA_036252775.1 Solirubrobacteraceae bacterium | reverse complement strand
CGTCAAGCAACTGGGGGGCTGGGGAGCAGAGAAGCTGGGCCGCCTGAAGCTCAACGGCCAGCTCGTCGGCTACTCGCCGCTCAGCCGACTGGTTGAGCTGGACGGGCTGGTGGTGGGCGTCACGGGCAAGCTCGCCCTGTGGCGGGCCTTGGAGTCGGTGGCCAAGTCCGATCCGCGACTGGAGCAAGCGGACCTGGCGCGGTTGATCGAGCGGGCCGAGCGCCAGCTGGCCCGTGTGGAGGAGCGGCGGCTGGCGGCCGCGGCTCTCGCGCTCACCTGCTGAGCGTCGCCGGCCGCTTGGCCCCGGAGGAGCGCGGGTAGTCGGCAAGTCATGGCCCGGGCTGAGCTACACCCGGTCAGGATCGGCTGCTCCGGCTGGAATTACGCCTCCTGGCGGGAGTCCTTGTATCCCCCCCGCCTGGGCGCCGGACGCTGGCTCGAGCACTATGCGGGTCGCTTCGACACGGTGGAGGTCAACTCGACCTTCTATCGACTCGCCTCACGTGAAGCAGTGGCGCGCTGGGTGACGCAGACCCCGTCGGACTTCCTCTTCACGCTCAAGGCCAGCCGCTATCTGACCCACGTCAAGCGCCTGACCGACCTCGACCGGGGCATCGAGCGCTTCTACGAACGGGTGCAGCCACTGGTGCAGACGCCCAAGATGGGCCCCGTCCTGTGGCAGCTGCCAGCGTCCTTTCGTCGCGACGACGAGCGTCTGGGTGCCGCGCTGAACGCGCTGCCCGCGGGGCGTCACTGCTTCGAGTTTCGGCATCCCAGCTGGTTTACCGAGGACGTCTATGAGCTCCTGCGCTGGCACGGTGTCGCGCTGGTCATTGGCGACCGGCCCGACCGTCCGTTTCAGACTCACGAGATGACGGCCGACTGGACGCTGGTGCGCTTCCACCACGGCCACCGGGGACGTCGCGGCAACTACTCAGACTCAGAGCTCGCGGAATGGGCCAAGCGCATCGACGGCTGGCGCCGAGAAGTTGAAGTCCTGGCGTACTTCAACAACGACTGGGAGGTGTTCGCCCCGCGCAATGCCGTGACCCTCAGGCGGATGCTCGAGCGTGGGCGCGGTGGCGGGCCGCGCGGCGGCTAGCGGCGGGCGTCGCGGTGCAGAGCGACTTCCCGAACGGCTCGGCGGATTCCGGCGAAGGACTCACCCTTCTCGATGTAGCCGTGCGCACCAGCCGCCAGCACCTGCGGCGCCATGCGCCCGGCGCCGAACCCCGACAGCACGATGACCGCCGTTTCGGGCGCCACATGGCGGATCCGGGGAATCGCCTCGAGCCCGTCGCACGTGGGCATCGACAGGTCCAGCAGCACCACGTCGGGCCGCGTGCTGGCCACTCCCTCCACCGCGGCCTGGCCGTCCCCCGCCTCACCGACGACCTGGAGCTGCTCGTCGTCCTCGAGGGCGAAGCGCATCAGGGCCCGGAACTCGGGCACGTCGTCACACAGGAAGACCCGTATCTTCACTTCGGCTTCGCCCATTGGCTCGGTCGGACCCCTCCATATCGCCTCCGCCAGCATTCGTTGGCCATCATCTGGCACAGACCACCCCGCCGACAATCCCCACTTTTGGGAGATGAGGCGGGCTTAATCTCCGCTCAACGAAAGGCAGGCCCCTTGACCAGGCGGCATCTTGGGTCGCGGGGCTAGCCGACGGGCCGCAAGGGCGACCAGGGGCCGAGGGCGCGGTCGCGGACGCGACCATAGGCTCGGCGCAGGACGCGAGGTTGGCGGCCCAGCGCACTGCGGCCGGCCTCATAGCGCGCCCAGATGCCCAGTGCCCGCCGCGCCTCCGGGCTGCTGGATCGCCGCAGACGCGACAGCGCACAGGGCTCCTGCCCCGACAGACTGTTGCATCCCTCTCCCGGTGGGCAGCATGGTCTCACGAGAGCGGGCTTACCCGGAAAGACAGCCGGTCAACCCGGTCGCGGCGGTGGGCTCGCTGAGGAGCAGGCGGGCGCGCTCGGCGTTCGCAGCCTTTCCCCCCGGGTTGCCCACGCCCTAGCGCGGGTATCGGGCTCCTACAACGAGAGGAGGCGAGCAGATGTCCGAGCAGCGCCAGAGTGAGCCCACCGAGGAGGAACGGGAGGGCCGCGAGCAGATGGAGAAGCTCGAGCAGGCCGACGAGGTCCCCTCGGATCCCCATGAGTGGCCGGGAGGCAAGGCCAAGTACCTGACCTTCGGCGGCAGCGAGGACGACAGCAACGAGCCCTACGGCCAGGACGTCACCGGCAAGCTTGGGCCGGCCTCGGTCGCTCACCACCCGGATGGGTCGGTGACCGTCGAGGGGGAGAAGGTCGAGGACCCCGATCAGTTCAAGGGCGAGCCGATTCCCGGGGGCCCGACTGATCCTGACGCCCCCGATCTGGCGGGTGAGAAGCGCTCCCCTTCCGGTGGCGAAGGGGATGCCGCCTAGGCGAAGGGGATGCCCCTAGGGCGAGTCGCCCGCGGGCGGATCCTCGGCGCGCTCGCGCTCGATCAGCTTGTCGCGCAGGTAGGCCGCCTTGTCGGCCCGACGCTCGTGGCTGTGCGTGTCGTCGGGATCCTCGGCGACCTCGGCCCGCCGACGCTCGTCGCGCTCCCGGCGCGCCTGGTGATCGCGTAGCTCTGAGGTGGTCGGCTCGTCGTCGGACATAGAGGCTCTCCCGAACGACCCTAGCGGGGCCTGAGGCCGGGGTGACCACCGGCGCGGGCGCCGGCACGGACGCCCGCTCGGACTGGGTACCCTGAATCCATGGCGGGCGAGTCCGATCCAGCCCCGCCCCGCGTCCGCGGGGCCACGGCGCACGCCGCGCTCGGGCAGGAGTGGCGGCGCCTGAGCCGGGCCGCGACGTTCGTCGCGGTGCTCACCAGCCCAGCCATGTTCTCGCTGCTGTACTACCGCGACGGCTGGAGCCTGCCTGCCTCGCTGGTGGGAACGTTCGTGGCGGTGATCGCCTTCCGGGGCCTGATCGACGTGATCGCCCACCGCCTGATCCCACGCCCCAACCTCTATGGCGCCCACCAGGAGACGCTGCGCGACGACGCCACCGCCCGGCGGCGAGTGTGGTACTGGCGCAAGAAGTTCCGTCACCTTCTGTGGTTCGCCGGGTTGGTCTTCGGCCTGCTGGCCCTGATCAACACCATCCAGAACGCCACCGGCAGCCCCCACGACCTCGCGGGAACGCTGGACAGCATCGGCGGGATCTTCAGCGGGCCCAACCTCGCCCAGTTCGCGATCCTCGGCCTTCAGCTCCCGATCTTCTTCTTGTTCAACTTCCTGATCCTGCTCGGCCCGATGCTGGTGTTCGGCCTGCGCCAGATGAAGGGCTATGAGCCGGGCGACACCGACTGGGGCGTGCGCCTCAGCGATGTCCGAGGACAGACCGAGCCCAAGGAGGACGTGACCCGCGTCATCACGCTGTGGCAGTCGGGAGACGAGTTCCGGCGCGCCGGAGGCAAACCCGAGCGCGGCCTGCTGTTCATCGGCGCGCCGGGCACGGGCAAGACCATGCTCTCCAAGGCGATCGCCACCAGCTTCAACTCGCCGATCGTGACCATGCCGGGCTCGGGTTTCGCCCAGACCTTCATCGGCATGGACGTGGTGGTCGTCATGTTCCTGATCTCCAAGGCCCGACGGCTGGCCCGCAAGTGGGGCGGCCAGTGCATCATCTTCATCGACGAGATCGACGCCGTGGGAATGCGGCGCGCCGCCCTGGGCGCCGGCACGGCCGACGGCGGCATGACTCCAGCGCCCGGGATCGACTCCTTCCATGATCTGGCCTTCTACGGTCCCCAGGGGGCGCTGACGCCCACCGGAGACTTGATCCTGGAGTCGCGGGCCTGGCGCGAGAAGCTGTTCGCCGCCCGGGCCGAGCCCTCGCGTCCGGCCTACCCGCCCGCGGTGGCCGCGGTCAACCAGCGCATCAACGCGTTCATCGGCGGGATAGGCATGGGCGGAATGGGCGGCGGGGGGATGGCGCTGAACCAGCTGCTCATCCAGATGGACGGCGTGGACGAGCCGCCGTTCATGCGCAAGTTCTTGACCAACCGCATCAACACCTTCCTGGACGCCACCTACGTGATCCCCCGCCGGGCCGGAGGTCTCCCGCTGCGCCTGCCCTCGCCCAAGCCGCGCTCGGAGCAGATCTACTTCATCGGCGCGACCAACGTCCCTATCGACCGGTTGGACCCGGCCCTCATCCGGCCGGGACGCATGGGTCGGCACATCTGGTTTCGGACCCCGACCAAGGACGACCGCAAGGACATCTTCGACCTCTATCTGCGCAAGGTCGACCACGATCCCGACCTGGATTCCGACCGGCGTCGCGACGAGCTGGCCCGCATCACCAACGGCTACTCCCCGGCCATGATCGAGCAGGTGTGCTCGATGGCGCTGACCTACTCGCACTCCGATGGCCGCGCCCAGTTTCGCTGGGAGGACATCGTCGAGGCGATGACGACGATCGAGTCAGGTACGGCGCAGGGCATCAATTACGTCGCCGAGGAGACGCGCGCAGTGGCCATCCACGAGGCGGGCCACGCCGTGGCCAGCCACGTCTACATGCACGACGTGCTCTCCACCCGGCTGTCGATCCGCAAGCGCGGGGGCTCACTGGGCCACCACCAGGCGACCGAGAAGGAGGAGCGCTTCTCCTCCTGGCGTCACGAGGAGGTAGGCAAGCTCGTCTGGACGCTGGGCGCGATGGCCGCCGAGCACGTCTTCTACGGCGAGAACTCGACCGGCGTGGGCGGCGATGTCGAGAGCGCCACCGGACGGGCCGCCTGGATGGTCGGCATGTGCGGCATGGGCCCTGAGCCGATCGAGCTCAACGGGCGGCGGTTCGCCACCGAGGCGGAGCGCGAGGAGGCCGAGGCGCAGATCATGAAGCGCTTCGAGCGCATCGGCCTGCAGATCATGAACCGGGCACGGGGCGCCCGCGAAATGGGCGACGCGATCGCCTCGATCCTCATGGACCCGGCCAAGAAGACGGCGGCCGCGCAGATTCTGGGGCAGGCCTATCTCACCGCGCTGTGCCTGATCCGCTCCAACCGAGAGCCGGTGGCCGAGATCGCCCAGACCCTCATCGAGCGCCGCGAGCTGCACGGAGACGAGGTAGTCGAGGTGCTCGACGCCGCCGGCCTGCAGGCCCCGACCATCGACGTGACCGACGAGACCATCTGGCCGAAGCTGTGATCGAGGACCCGCCAGCCGACGACGTTGCCACCCCCGACCCGCGCGAGCGTCCGTCCGATCCCGCCGGCACGCGCCCGAAGGTCGATCCCGCCTCGCTGCTTCCGGCCCGGCGCTCGATCGACCTGGGCCCCCCGGTGGACGGGCAGGCCGAGGAGGAGGCGCTGCTGCCCGAGTTGCGCACCGAAGGGGGTGCGGTGGGACCGCCGGTCGAGGCGCCCCATGCGGCGCGCTTTCAGTTCCTGCTCGGCGCCCTGCTGGCCCTGGCGGCGGTCGGGGTCGCCGCCGCCGTGGTGCTGATCGCCGGTCGCAGCCCGAAGGCTCCCGAGGCGAGCTGGTCGGCCTGGCATCCGTCGAGCTCGGGG
>DASYID010000194.1:0-22938 GCA_036252775.1 Solirubrobacteraceae bacterium | reverse complement strand
CTCCCGGCACGACCCGCTCGACAACGAGGCCCCTCCTGGCGACGTGCCCCCGGTCGTGGTGCCTCGCTGGGTGCAGGTGGTCTTCGTCCTGCTGGCCGCGCTGGCGCTGTACTCGCTCGCGCGTGCGGCGGGCCAGGTCCTGCTCATCTTCGTCATTGCGGCCATCATCGCTCTGATCCTCAACCCGGGGGTGGCCCTGATCCAGCGCCTGCACGTGCCGCGCGGACTGGCCGTGCTCACGGTCTACATCACATTCTTCCTGACTGTCGGCGGTGTAGGTGTGCTGCTGTCCACACCGATCTCCAACCAGGTCCAGGCGCTGAACCGCGACCTGCCCACCTTGACCACCTCGGCCAACCGGACGCTGGCCGACGTCCAGCGCTCCTTTGACGATGCCGGCGTGCACGTGCAGATCGTCAAGCCGGGCAAGACCGCCCTGCAGTCGCTGCAGGATCAGCTGGCCAAGAGCTCGAGCTCGATCGTCAGCTTCACCGGCGACCTGCTGACCACCCTGGTCAAGACGGGATTCGGCCTGATCCTCGTCTTCGTGCTGTCGGTCTACATGCTGCTCTACGGCAAGGAGATCGGAGCGCTGGTGCGCTCGGCGATGCCCGACGGCGACGGCTCGCCCGAGGACGACTATCCGATGCGCATCCAGCGGGCGGTCTCCGGCTATGTGCGCGGACAGATCCTGTTCAGCACCGCGATGGGGACCGGAGCCGGGGTGGGTCTATGGATCCTGGGACTGGTGGGTGTGTTCCCCGACGGCGGTCGCTACGCGGTGGCCTTTGGCGTCTTCTTCGGGCTGATGGAGATGATCCCGTTCGTCGGGCCGGTCCTCGGCGCCATACCTCCGATCCTGGTCGCCCTCTTTCAGGACCCACTCACCGCCGTGTGGGTGATGCTCCTGTTCATCGGCCTGCAGCAGATCGAGGGCCACGTGGTCGCGCCGCAGATCTTTGGTCACACGCTGCGGATCAATCCGTTGCTGGTCATCTTTGCCCTCGCCGTCGGGGGCGAGATCTACGGTCTGCTGGGGGCGCTGATCGCGCTTCCCGTGGCGGCCGTCGTGCGCGAGACGGCGGTCTACCTGCGACGGCACCTGGTGCTCGAACAGTGGGATACCCGGCGTCCGCGCCCGGGACCGAGTGCCGCCTCCTCTGGGTAGCCTCACCTTCCATGGGGATCCACGCCGAGGCTCAGTCGCCGACTATCGCCGCACGCGGAGTGGGCAAGAGATACGGCCAGCGCGAGGCGCTGCGGGACATCAGCTTCGGGGCCGCCCCCGGCGAAATGGTCGGGGTCATCGGTCCCAACGGGGCCGGCAAGACGACGCTGCTGTCGATCCTGGCCGGGATCCAGCCGGCGAGCACTGGGTCGGTGTCCCGACCCAGCCGGGAGGTCGGCTGGGTGCCCCAGCAGCCGGCGGTGTACTCCAAGCTGTCGGTGGCTGAGAACCTGCGTCTGTTCGCCCGCCTGGAGAAGGTTTCCGACGTCGAGGCCACCGTCACGCGCATGCTCGAGCAGACCGGGCTGTCTGATCGCGCCGGCGAGGAGCTCTCGCGCCTGTCGGGGGGCAACCGCCAGCGAGTGAACATCGCGGTGGGGGTGCTCGCCGATCCACCCGCGCTGCTGCTCGACGAGCCCTCCTCCTCGCTGGACCCCCGCCAGCGGGAGCGGCTATGGGGGTTCATCGGCACGCTCGCCGCACGGGGGACGAGCGTCATCTTCTCGACCCACAACGTGGGCGAGGCCGAGCGCTATGCCGATCGAGTGCTCGTGCTGGCCGACGGGGAGCTCCTATTCGAGGGCACGCCGGGCGCCCTGCACCAGCAGGCGGGCGGGGACCGCGGCGATTTCGAGGCGGCCTTCGTCGAGTTTCTGCGCACGCGCGGGCACTGAGGGACGGCGTGCGCTGGCTGATCCTCAAGGACCTGCAGATCCTGCGCCGCTCGCGACTTCTGGTCGGCCTGCTGGTCGTCTACCCGGTGGCGATTGCCCTACTCATCGGGCTGGCGCTGTCACGGGGTCCGGAGCGTCCGCGGGTCGCCTTCCTCAACCAGGTGCCGCCGGCGTCCAACAGCATCCTCCTGGGCAAGGAGCGCATCGACGTTTCCAAGTACTCAAGCCAGCTGTTCTCGGCGATCCAGCCCGTGCGCGTGCAGACTCGCCAGCAGGCGCTGGACGCCGTTCACTCTGGGCGCGCCCTGGCGGCGCTGATCATCCCGCCCGACATCACCCAGAAGCTGGCCTCCGGCGTCCAGTCGGCCCAGGTCGAGGTGATCTACAACGGCGACGCTCTCAAGCAGAGCTTCGTGGAGACGACGATCTCGGCCAAGCTGGCCGAGGCCAACGCCGCTCTGGCCGACCGGCTCAAGCAGGTCGCCGCCCAGGACGTGGACCTGTTGCTCAACGGGGGCAACTTCGAGCTGCTGGGCTCGAGCACCCAGATCCTGGGGCTGCGGGCCACCCAGGCGATCGTCGACTCCTCCGTCACCAGCCTGCCGCCGGGCTCGGCCACGCGGGCGGGGCTGGTGCGCGTCAGCCGCTTCGCCCATCTGGCGGTCGACAATCTCGACCTGTCCAAGCAGGTGCTGAGCACGCTGACCCAGCCGATCGCGGTCAAGCGCACGCTGCTGCATGGGCGGCGCACTCCGCTGGACACCTTCGCCGTGGCCACCGCCGTCAGCGTCTCGCTGATGTTCGTCTGCGTGCTGCTCGCCGCCGGGATGCTCGCCCTCGAGCGCGAGGAGCACGCCTTCAGCCGCCTCGTTCGCGGGCTCGTCTCGCGCGAGGTCCTGCTGGCCGAGAAGGTGCTGCTGGCCGCCGCCTGCTCGTTTCTGGTCACGCTGGCCATGCTGATGGGTATCGGCGCCTTCGTGGGACTGGACTGGAGCCGGTTTCCACAGTGGCTCGCTGCCCTGGCCGTCGCCGGCCTGGCCTTCGCCGCCCTCGGGGTGGCGATTGGCAGCCTGGCGCGGGAGGTGCGCGCCGCCTCGCTGCTGGCCTTCCTGCTGTCGCTGCCGCTGGCGTTCCTGGCCCTCGTCCCCAGCGGCGCGGTGGCCTCGACCCTGTATGACGCGATCAGGGTCATCTCGGCCCTGTTCCCGTTCAAGCCGGCGCTGCAGGCGCTGGACGCGGCGATCAACGGCTCAGATCCGGGGCTGGGCGTCCCCCTGCTGCACCTGGGGGTCCTCACCGCGGCTTTTGGCGTGATCGCTCGCTTGGCCCTGCGACGCTTCTGAGGGCCGCTTTCAGACGGGGGTATCCTGTGGGGGACATGTCCTTCCCGCAGACCCGCCTGCGTCGGCTGCGGCGCACGGCCGGCCTACGCGATCTGGTGCGGGAGACCGAGCTCAGCGCGCGCCGTCTGGTCCTCCCGCTGTTCATCTCCTCGCGCAGCGGCGGCCGCGAGCCCGTGGCGGCGATGCCCGGCGTCGACCGGCTGTCGATCGGTCAGGCCGTCAGCGAGGCGGGCGAGGCGGCCGCGCTGGGACTGCCCGCCGTGCTGCTGTTCGGTCTGCCCGACCACAAGGACCCGGAGGGCTCGGGCGCCTGGGATGAAGAGGGAGTCATCCAGCTGGCCACGCGGGCCATCAAGGAGGCCCATCCCGAGCTGCTGGTCATCACCGACGTGTGCCTGTGCGAGTACACCAGCCACGGGCACTGCGGGGTCCTCAGACCGGACGGAGCCGTCGACAACGACGCCTCTGTCGAGCTGCTGGCCCGCACCGCGGTCAGCCAGGCGCGGGCCGGTGCCGACATCGTCGCCCCCAGCGACATGATGGACGGACGGGTGGGCGCGATTCGCGCCGAGCTCGACGCCGAGGGCCTCAGCGACGTGCCGATCATCGCCTACTCGGCGAAGTTCGCCTCCGCCTTCTACGGCCCGTTTCGCGAGGCGGCCGACTCCACGCCGGCCAGCGGCGATCGCCGCGGCTATCAGATGGATCCGGGCAACGGGGATGAGGCGCTGCGCGAGGTCCTGCTCGACGTCGAGGAGGGAGCCGACGTGGTGATGATCAAGCCGGCGCTGCCCTATCTGGACATCATCGCCCGCGTGGCCGCCACGGTCCAGGTGCCGATCGCCGCCTATCAGGTCAGCGGTGAGTATGCGATGGTCAAGGCGGCCGCGGCCGCCGGGCACCTGGACGAGCGGTCGGCCGTACTGGAGACCCTGACCGCGCTGCGCCGCGCCGGAGCCGACATCATCGTGACCTACCACGCCAAGGACGCCGCCCGATGGCTGCAGGCGAGCTGAGCACCGAGGAGCGGGCCACCCCCGCTCCCAAGCTGCGCAGCCGCACCCAGGGCGCCGCCGTCCCACTGGCCGACTCAGACCGTCGCCTGCTCGACCTCATGCAGGGCCAGTTCCCGCTCGACCCGCGGCCCTACGCGGCGGTCGCCGACCTGGCCCAGATCACCGAGCAGGAGGCGATCGAGCGCGTCCGCCGGCTGCTGGCCGATCGCATCATTCGTCAGGTCACGCCGATCTATGACACGCGCGCGCTCGGCTACGGGTCGATGCTGGTGGCGGCCAAGGTCGACCCCGAGCACCCGTGGCGCGCGGCCAAGATCATCAACTCCCATCCCGGCGTGTCGCACAACTACCTGCGCAACCACGACTTCAACATGTGGTTCACGATCGCCGTCGAACCCGACTCACGGCTCGGGCTCGACGGCACCCTGAAGCTGCTGGCCGAGCTCGTGGGCGCCGCCTCGGTGCGCCAGCTCCCCACGCTCAAGCTGTTCAAGATCCGTATGGACCTCCAGATGGAGGGCGACACCGAGTCGCTTTCGCGCTCGGGGATCGTCGAGCAGCCGGTCGACCTCGAGCCGGTGGACTACGACGAGCGCGACATCGAGGTCATCAGGGCCACCCAGGGCGATCTGCCGGTGGTGCCCGAGCCCTACGCGCCGGCCGCGCAGCGGCTCGGCCTGACCGTGCCTCAGCTGCTTGACCACCTGCAGGGCATGCGCGAGCGCGGTCTGCTACGCCGCGTGGCGGCGATCCTGTTTCACCGCCGCGCCGGTTTTTCGGCCAACGGGATGGGGGTGTGGAAGGTGCCCGAGGAGCAGATCGCGCAGACGGGGCCCCTGATGGCCTCCTTCCGCGGGATCTCCCACTGCTACCAGCGGCCGACCTACCCCGACTGGCCCTACTCGGTCTTCACCATGGCTCATGGGCGCTCCAAGCAGGAGTGCGACGCGATCCTCGACGCGATCGCCGAGCAGACCGGCATCCACGAGCGCAGCACGCTGTACTCATCGACGGAGTTCAAGAAGGTTCGCCTGCTGTATTTCACCGACGACTTCCAGCGGTGGGAAGCGCAGTACGCCTGAGCGCTCGCGGATGACCGCGGCCCGACCGGACACCCGCTCGGGCCAGCTGTACCGCCGGGGCCTGACCCGCCTGCCCGGGGGGGTCAACTCGCCCGTGCGGGCCATGCGCTCGATCGGCCGCGAGCCGATCTTCATCCAGCGCGGCGAGGGGGCCGAGATCGTCGACGTCGACGGCAACCGCTACATCGACTACGTCTGCTCGTGGGGGCCGCTGATCCACGGCCACGCCCATCCCACCGTGCTCAAGGCCGTGCACGCCGCCGCGCAGCGAGGCACGAGCTTCGGCGCGCCCACCGCGGGCGAGGTGGATCTGGCGGGCGAGGTGGCCCGTCGCGTGCCTGGGGTCCAGATGCTGAGGATGACCTCCTCCGGGACGGAGGCCACCATGAGCGCCATCCGCCTGGCCCGGGCCGTCACCGGCCGCGAGCGGGTGCTGAAGTTCGCGGGCGCCTACCACGGCCACGTGGACGGCTTGCTGGCCGAGGGTGGATCGGGGCTGGCCACGCAGGCGATTCCCAGCAGCCCCGGCGTCCCGGCCTCCGTCGCCGCCTCGACCGTGGTGGTGCCCTTCAACGACACCCGGGCCCTGCGGCGCGCCGTGCAGGATCGCGACCTGGCGGCGATCCTGGTCGAGCCTTTCCCCGCCAACATGGGTCTCGTCCGACCCCGCCGGGGCTTCCTGCAGCTGCTGCGCGACCTGACGGCGGACATCGGTGCCCTGCTGATCTTCGACGAGGTGATCAGCGGCTTTCGGGTGGCGCGAGGCGGCGCCCAGGAGCGGGTCGGGATCACGCCGGACCTGACCATCCTGGGCAAGATCCTGGGCGGGGGACTGCCCGCGGCCGCTGTCGGGGGCCCCCGGGCCCTGATGAACAGCTTCGCTCCGGCCGGCGCCGTCTACCAGGCGGGCACCCTGTCGGGCAACCCCCTGGCCGTCGCGGCCGGCCGGGCGACCCTGTCGCTGCTCGACGCGGATGCCTACGCCCGTCTGGAGGCGACCACCACGCGCTTGGCCGCCGGCCTGCGGGCGGCCGCCGGCGAGCGTCCCGTGCAGGTGGTCAGCGCCCCCGGGCTACTGACGGTCTTCTTCTCCGAGCGCGTTCCCCGCAACCTGGAGGAGGTCCAGGCCTGCGACCTCGAGGTCCATGGCGCCTTCTGCCGCGCTCTGCTGGAGCGCGGCGTCTACCCACCCCCGTCCCAGTTCGAGGCGTGGTTTCCCTCCCTGGCCCACGACGGCGAGCACCTGACGCGCACGCTGGAGGCCGCGGCCGAGGCCTTTGCCGTCAGCGACGCCGCCCGCCAGGGCTAGGAGCCCGATCGTGGAGGCGCTGCTCCAGCTGGCCGAGATGATTAAGGGGGAAGGGGGCCTGTTGGCCGCCGCCCTGCGGGGCGCCCCGGTCGGTGAGGCGTCGGCGGCCGCTCGCCTGATGGCCCGGGGCCCGCGCACCGAGAGCCGCCAGGATGAGTACGCGCTGATCGTGGAGGCGATCCACGAGGGCTCCCTGTTGCACTACGGCTGCTCGAGGCTGCTCGAGGCCGGCGACCGCGACCTCGAGCTGCTGGCCGGAGACCGGCTCTACGCGTTGGGCCTGGAGCGCTTGGTGGCGCTCGGCGATCTCGAGGCGATCGCCGAGCTGGCCGACGTGATCTCGCTGGTGGCAGTGGCCCACGGGCAGGGGGACGACGACGCTGCCGACGCGGCCTGGGAGGCGGGAGCGACTGCGGTCGGGTGGGGCTCGAGTCCGCTGCACGCCCAGGCCAAGGCGCAGGCCGGCACCGGCCGGCCCGGTGGCGCGCAGGCGCTGCGCGCGGCCGCCGAGACGCTGCGCGCGGGGTCGGCGCCGGCCCCTGGGCGGTATCCTGTCTGACCCGATTTCCCCCCGTCCCCGGGGCAACGCAGGAGCGCCCGTTGGCCGACAAGCGCAAGACCCCGAAGTCCAAGTACACGGCAGACCGTCAGGTCCCTGGTGCCTTCGAGGGCGAGACCGTCACCAGGCGCCGGTTCATGACCGGGACCGCGCACACGGCCGGGGCGGTGGCCGCCGGCGCCTTCGCCCTGCCGGCGATCGGCTTTGCCCTCGGCCCGGTGTTTCAGAGCCACCGCGCTCGCTGGGTGGACGTTGGTCTGGTCAGCGACTTCCCGGCCGACACCTATGTGCCCAAGGTCCTCACCCAGACCGAGGACCTGGGAGAGGTGGGCAAGACCACCGTCTACATGCGCAAGCGCAACCCGGCGATCGACAACGAGCCCTCCGATGGCTACAACCAGATCATCGCCATCTCCACGCGCTGCATGCACCTCGGCTGCCCGGTCCGCTACGTCCCCGCTTCCGAGCGCTTCATCTGTCCGTGCCATGGCGGCGTCTATGACTTCCGCGGCAAGCGCACGGGCGGGCCCCCGGTGCGTCCGCTGGACCGCTTCTACACCCGTATCGTCGCTGGCCGGGTGCAGGTCGGGCCCCGCTTCAGCGTCAACTCCGAGCTGCGCCGCTTCTCTCCCCGCGACCCGGGCGAACCGCTGGACGGCATCGGACAGTACCTCTATCCATCCCGTCCCACGGCCCGAAAGCTCTAGGCGCCCGACATGAAGCTCCCCAAGCTTCCCGCCCCGCCGCTGCCCAGCTCTCTGCAGGCGCCCCCGCCGCGGCCGGGCGCGGCCAACGGCAAGCAGGGCCCGATCGAGACGGCCAAGGAGGCGGGGATCGGGCTCGTCGACTGGGTGGACGAGCGCACCTCCCTGTCGGGAGCGGGCCGCTGGCTGATGTTCCGCAAGGTGCCCAAGGGCACCAACTGGTTCTACACGCTGGGCTCAGCGACGATGTTCGCGTTTCTGTCCCAGGCGGTGACCGGAGTCTTCTTGGCCATGTATTACCGCCCCGACGCGGCCGGCGGCGCGTATGAGTCGGCGCGCTACATCACCAACGACGTGTTCCTCGGTCAGTTCGTGCGCGGCATGCACAAGTGGGGCTCGTCGGTGATGGTGATCCTGGTCTTCCTGCACATGGCCAGGACCTTCTTCTTCGGCGCCTACAAGTACCCCCGCGAGCTGAACTGGGTGATCGGGGTCGTGCTGCTGATCCTGACGATGGTCATGTCCTTCACCGGTTACCTGCTGCCCTTCGACCAGCGCTCCTACTGGGCGACGATCGTCGGCGTCAACATCAACGGCACGGGCCCGCTCGTCGGCCCCTACCTGAGCGACTTCCTGCGCGGGGGCCCTGACTTCGGGGCCACCACCCTGTCGCGCTTCTACGCCATCCACATGCTGCTCGTGCCCGGGGCGATCGCCGCCCTGATCGGGGCGCACCTGTATCTGGTGGCCAAGCTGGGCACCACCGCGCCCCCGTGGCTGAAGGCTGAGTCCGACCCCGAGCTGCGCAAGACGCGGACCTAGGCGGCGCGGAGGTGAACCAGCGCGAGAAGGAGGCCTACCTGCGGGAGTACTCGCAGCTGAAGGCCAAGGGCAAGCCGTTCTTCCCCTACGCGGTGGCCAAGGACTCGGCCATGGCCGTGGTGGTCATGGCGGTCATCATCGCCATGTCGCTGGTGCTCGGCGCCGAGCTCGGGCCCAAGGCCGATCCCACCACCACCACCTACGTGCCGCGCCCGGAGTGGTACTTCTTCTTCCTCTTCGAGGTGCTGCGGGTGATCAAGCCCGACGCGCTGGTGCCGCTGGCCACCATCGGCGTGCCCACGCTGGCCATGATCCTGCTGTTCCTGCTGCCGTTCTATGACCGGGGTCCCGAGCGCCGCCCCGAGCGCCGGCCGATCGCCACCCTGACCGGGATCTTCGTGATCGCGGCGATGGCCTTCCTCACCTACGAGGGCGCCAACGCGGGCTCGCCGACCAAGATCGAGATGCCCACCCCGTCCGGGGTCATGGCCCAGGGCAGCAAGGTCGTCGCCCAGTTCAACGCGGGCCGTGAGGTGGCCGCCCAGTCGGGCTGCCTGGCCTGTCACAAGTTCGGTGACAACGGCAACGACGGTCCCGGGCCGCCGTTGACCAAGATCGCCAGCCGCCTGCCCCGGCAGGCGCTCGCGCGCACGCTGGTCAACCCGACGTCGCCGATGCCCTCCTTCAAGGGTCTGCCGCCCGACAAGTTCAACGCTCTCGTCGCCTTCCTGTCTCAGCTGAAATAGCCGCCCCCGGAACCCTCGAGGCAGGGCAGGTGCGGGCGATGTTCGACCGCATCGCCGGCCTGTACGACGTCATGAACTCGGTCATGACCGCCGGGCTTCACCACCGCTGGCGCCGGCGCGCGGTCGACCTCGCCCAGGTCGGGCCGGGCGACCGCGCCCTGGATGTGGCCACCGGCACCGGCGACCTGGCCATCGAGCTCGCCCGTCGGGTGGGCGCCGGCGGGGAGGTGGTGGCCTGCGACTTCTCCGAGGCGATGCTCGACCGGGCTCGGGTCAAGGCGCCCCAGGTGCGCTTCGAGGTGGCCGATGCCCTGCAGCTGCCTTACCCCGACGACGGGTTCGACGCGGCCACGGTGGGCTTCGGCGCGCGCAACTTCTCCGACCTCGATCGCGGCCTGGCCGAGCTGGTCCGGGTCGTGGCCCCGGGGGGACGGGTGGTCATCCTGGAGATCACCACCCCCACCCGACCGCCGCTGTCGATCTTCTTTGGCCTGTGGTTTGACCGGCTGGTCCCGGCGCTGGGGCGTCTGGCCGGCGATCCCGACGCCTACTCCTACCTGCCCAGCTCGGTGCGGCGATTTCCGGGGCCCCGTGCCCTGGCCGAGCGCATGGCCAGCGCGGGCCTGATCGAGATCCGCTGGCTGCAGACCGCCGGCGGGATCATCGCCATGCACGTCGGGGTGGTGCCCCCCGCGGCGGTGACCCGGTGATCGGCGCGCGCCCGGCCGACGCGAGCACGCTTGAGCAGATCATGGCGCTGGGGGACGGTCAGCTGACCGCCAGCCTGACCCGCGTCCAGCAGCGCCTGGCGGAGATCGCCGAGGGTCCCGCACCCGTGCTGGGCGGGCCGGCCAGCGCCACGATGGCGGCGGGAGGCAAGCGGCTGCGTCCGCTGCTGGTCCTGCTGTGTGCGGGTGCGCCCGCCGGGCAGCCCTGGTCCGGCGCGGCCACGGCGCAGACGGTCAGGGCGGCGGTGGCGGTCGAGCTCGTCCACGCCGCCACGCTCGTCCACGACGATGTCCTCGACGCCAGCGCCCTGCGTCGCGGTCGGCCCACCGTGGTGGCCGAGCACGGCCGCGAGATCGCCACCGCGACCGGAGACCTGCTGTTCTCGCGCGCGTTTGCCGAGCTGGTGGGCAACCGGAGCACCGCCCAGCTGGCGGCGCTCGCCCGCGCCAGCTCCGCCCTGGCCCGCGGCGAGCTTATCCAGCGCGAGGATGCCTGGCGCACCGACATCGGCGTCGATCGCTACCTGCTGCGCTGCGAGCTGAAGACCGCGCGCCTGTTCGAGGCCGCCTGTGAGCTGGGCGTGCGCTGCGGGTCGGGCGCAGCCCAGACGGTCTCGGCGCTGAGCGGATTCGGCCGCGACATCGGGGTGGCCTTTCAGATCCTCGACGACGTGCTCGACGTCAGCGGCCCCCCCGAGCGCACGGGCAAGCCCCGCGGCACCGACCTGCTGGACGGGACCGTCACCCTGCCCCTGATCCTGGCCCGCCAGCGCGACCCGCGGCTGGCCGACCTGGACCTGCGTTCGGTGACCGAAGCCACCGAGGCAGCCGGGCTGTGTGAGCGCATCGAGGCCGCGGGCGCGCTGGAGTCCGCGCGCGAGCGCGCCCGGGAGCATGTGGCCGCTGCGCACCGCGCGCTACCGGCCGAGCTCGACGCTGTCCAGCGCCGGGCGCTGGAGCTGGTGGCCGACGGAGTGGTGGCCCGCTACGCCTAGAAGTCTGACGGCAGGAGGTGGCCTTCGTTGAGCGCGGTGATGAAGCGCTCGACGTCCTCCTCCATGTTGGCTCGCGCCAGGCTCTGCAGGTCACGGACCAGGGCCTCGGTGCCCCGGTCGAGCTCTGAGTCGAAACGCTCGACCACCGACTGGTCATAGACGCCGGTTCCCGTCCATTCGCAGTTGGGGCAGCGCAGCGAGACCTCCCACTGAGTGGCGTCGGCCTCCTCCCACTCGATCGGGTAGACCAGCTCGGAGGAGCATTCGCCGCATAGGTGCAGATCGCCGCGCTCACGCCGGGCGGGCCGGATCGACCGCGCTGCGGCGGGCTGCGGGTCCTCGAAGTAGACGACCTCGATCGTGCGCCCGCTGGGGAGCACGACCTGACGGACGTAACGGTGGTGATCTGGTTGGGCGCTCATCTCGCTATACCTCGCGTCTCTCATCGGAAATCTGCGGGCAGAACTTGAGCGCCGTTGGCCCACCGGGGGCGCCTCGGGACCCGCCCCGGCTACCCGGGAGCAGGGCGTCGGCCGGTTAGGCTTGCCGCCCCAGGTCGCGTCCCCTTTCACCCATGGTCCCTCGAGCCCCCACATCGCCCACCCCGCTCAGGCTGGCCAGTGCTCGACGCGGTCCGGGCTCATCGACGGTCCGGGGGGCCTGAGTCGTGGCCACCGCGGTCCGTCTGGTGGGTCACGAGGACCGGCTCTCGCTCGTCGATCATCTCCACGAGCTGCGCGTGCGCCTGTTCGTCTCACTCGCGGCCCTGGCCGTGGCCTTCGGCTTCTGCATGTGGCAAAACGGGGAGCTGCTGAAGATCGTCAACCGGCCGCTGGATCGCCAGACCCAGAAGGCGGTCTCCCAGGGCCGGGGGCCCCTGGGCGAAACGGCCGTCACCCAGAACGCGCTGCGGGCACTGGCCGCCGAGCAAAAGCAGCTGGCGGCGGCCCTGGCCACCCCGCACAGCGGTCTGTCGGCAGCGGCTCGTGCAGCCATCGCCGGGCAGGCCGCGCGCGTGGATGCCGCCGTGGCGCGGGTGCCGATCAAGCCGACCGGCAACAAGCCCGTGACGCTGGGGATCGGCGAGCCCTTCACCGCCACGGTGACCATCGCCTTCTACTTCGCGGTGCTCTTCGCCCTGCCCGTGCTCCTGTTCCAGATCTACGCCTTCGTGCTGCCCGCCTTCAGTCCCCGGGAGCGCAAGGTGGCCTTGCCCATGATGTTGTCGATCCCCTTCCTGTTCATCGCCGGGGTGGTCTTCGGCTACCTGGTGGTGCTCCCGGCGGCGGTGAAGTTCCTGCAGAACTTCAACTCAGACCAGTTCAACATCCTCGTCCAGGCACGCGACTACTACCGCTTCGTGGCCGTGACCCTGGGCATCCTTGGCCTGGTGTTCCAGATCCCGGTCGGCGTGCTGGCGCTGGTGCGGTCGGGCGTGGTCACCGTCGCCCAGCTGCGCAAGAACCGCCGCATCGCGATCGTCCTGGCCGCCGTGGTGGCCGCCATCGCCCCCGGCGACGTGGTCACCATGCTGCTGGAGATGACGCCGATCGTCGTCCTGTATGAGCTGAGTATCCTTCTGGCCGCGCTGCTGGACCGGCGACAGGCGGCCGCCGAGGCCGCCAAGGCCAATAGTGGCGATGGTGGCGAGCCCCCGCTCTAGAGAATGCTCTTCGACCTAAGAGGCCGCGGCCGGCGCCGCACCGTGCAGGGCATATACCTGGCCCTGGCCGTACTCATGGGCGGCGGCCTGGTGCTGTTCGGCATCGGCGGTGCCACCAACGGCGGGCTGGTGGACGCGCTCAACGGCGGAGCCGGGAACTCCAACACCGCCGACAACCGCCTCAAGGCGGCCGAGAAGCGCGTCCGGGTCGCGCCCAGCGACCCCACCGCCTGGGCCGAGGTCACGCGCCTGCGCTTTCAGGCCGCGGGCACCGGAGCGAACTACGACTCGGTCAACGGGACCTTCACCGCCAAGGGCAAGGCGGCCCTGGCCGGCGTCAAGGACGGATGGGAGCACTACCTGGCGCTCAATCCCAAGGTGATCGACACCAACCTCGCCGCGGTCGTGCTCCAGGCGATGGGGGCCAACGGGCTGGCTGACTTTCAGGCCGCGGCCCGGGCCGCGGAGATCGTCGCATCGGCCAAGCCCAGCGCCGCCATCTACGAGCAGTTGGCCGCCTTCTCCTATGAGGCCAACCTCACGCGCAAGGGCGACCTGGCCAGTGCCAAGGCGGTCAGCCTGGCCCCGGCGGCGCAGCGCAACTCGGTCAAGCAGCAGCTGACCCAGCTCAAGCAGCAGATCGCCCAGCAGGCGGCCAAGCAGGCACTGGCGGGTGCCGGGGCCGGTGGTGCGCCCGCGCCCGCCGGCGGCGCCCCGGGGGGCGGCGGCGGCGGCTCCCCGACCCCCTGAGCAGGCCCCGGCGATAAAATGCCCGCCTGCGGCCGAGGTTCTCGGCCCGCGGGCCGTTAGCTCAATTGGCAGAGCAGGGGCCTCTTAAGCCCAAGGTTGAAGGTTCGATTCCTTCACGGCCCACTTTCCCGCCGTACCTCTGCCTGGCGGGGCTAACCCCCGCCCCGCGTCACCGCCCACTGATCCGCCCGCCGCCTTCGGGCGTAGTAGTGGTCATGGGACTTGAAAATCCACTCCACCTGGCCCTGATCGTGCTGGTTGTCGTCCTGCTCTTCGGTGCGCGTCGCATCCCCGAGATGGCGAGGTCACTCGGCTCCGGGATGCGCGAGTTCAAGGGCGCCGTGGGCGGGGATCACTCCGCCCGGGCGGCCGACGCCCCACTCACCGCGGCCCTCCCGGTCGGCGCGGCCCTCCAGGTTGCCTCCGACGCCCCGGCCCTGCCGGCCGTCCCCCAGCCCTAGCCCGAGGCCGGGCTCCCTGACGGCAGGCGCTCGTAGTGGGCGACGACGCGCTGGGCGCGTCCGCTGCCGTCGAGCTCCATGAACTCGGCCACCAGGAGCCCGAACACACCCCGGTAGTGCAAAACCACGCTCGATGGCGCGGCCAGGGTGGCCAGGGGCTCGAAGTGCAGGTCGGGGACCTTCTCGAAGGCTCGGCGCACGTGCTCGGCCACCTTCTCCCGGCCTCGCATGGTCCGCGTGCTGTCGCCGTGGACGGCCAACGGCGAGGTGAACACGATGTCCTCGGTGTAGTGGGAGAGCACGCGCTGCACGTCGTGGGCGTTCCACGCCGCATACCACTCGCGCGCGAACTCGCCGACCGCTTCCTCGGTCAGCGACGGCGGTCGGTCTTCGTTGCTGCGCTCAGACATCGCCCCCGCTGCGATCGAGCTCCGGAGGCAGGGCACGCGGACCGTCGGGATAGATGTGAGCCAGCTGCTCGGGGCCGAGCTCGGCGGCGGTCAAGGCCTCCCGGGGTGCTCCCACCACCAGCCAGAGGACTTCGGTATCGGTGTCGTTGAACACCTGGCGCACGCCCTCGGGCTCCACCAGCACCGCGGAGTGTGCCTCGAGCGTCAGCAGCTCTCCGTCGACCCGAATGCGGCCCGTGCCCTCCAGTACCAGGTAGAGCTCGTATTCGGAGACGTGGCGATGGCGCGTGGAGCTCTGGCCTGGGGCCAGGCGCCACATCCTGGCCCCCAGCGTCGTGGCTTGGAGCTGGGCGGCCAGATCGGCGTTGAGCACGCCCATCTGTCGCGAGGGACGCCACTGTGTCTGATTGGCCTCCAGCACCCGGAAGGTCACTGGCGGTGATCCTAGCCGCCGCTCTAACATCGCCTCCATGAGACCTCGCGGTCCGGCGCGCTCCGCGCTCGTCTCGGTAGCAGCCGCCAGCGCGCTGGTGGCGATCAAGCTCGTCACGGGGCTGATCACCGGCAGCCTGGCGCTGATCGCTGAGGCGATCCACTCCGGTACCGACCTGGTGGCCGCCCTGCTGACCTTCCTGGCCATCCGGGTGGCCGTGCGCCCGGCGGATCCCGACCATCCCTTCGGTCACGGCAAGGCCGAGCATCTGGCCGCCCTGGCCGAGGGTGCCTTCCTGCTCGGCGCCAGCGCCCTGATCGCCTACCGCAGCATCGATCGTCTGGGCCAGCATCACCCGGCCGCGGTGGACCCCGCGTGGTACGCGTTCGTGGTTCTGGGGGTGGTTATCGTCATCGATGCTGTGCGAGCCGTCACCGCGTGGCGCGCCTCGCGCGAGCACTCCAGCCCGGCACTGGCCGGCAACGCGTTGCACTTTGCCTCCGACCTCGTCGGGTCGGCAGCGGTCCTGGTGGGACTGGGGTTCGTGCGAGCCGGGGAGGCCGACGGGGACTCGATCGCGGCGCTGCTGGTCGCCGGGCTGGTGGTCGTCGCCGCGGCTCGCCTCATGCGGGGCAACATCCAGGTTCTGATGGACCAGGCTCCGGGAGGGGCCAACGAGGTCGCCCGCGAAGCGATAGCCGACATTCAGCCTCCCGTTCGCCTGCGGCGGTTGCGCATCCGGCAGGCGGCGGGGCGCCACTTCGCTGACGTGGTGGTGGGGGTGCGCTCGGATGCGGGCGTGGGTCAGGGACATGCCGTGGCCAACGCGGTCGAGGATGCCCTGCACGGCGCGCTGCCCGGTAGCGACGTGGTCGTTCACGTCGAGCCCAGGCGATCGGGCACCCTGCGCGAACGTGTGAGTGCGGCTGCGCTCACCATCCGGGGCGTGCGCGAGATCCACAACCTGACCATGCTCGAGATCGACGGTCGCACGGAGCTGTCGCTGCACCTGAAGCTGCCCCACGACATGACCCTTGACCAGGCTCACTCGATCGCCAGCGAAACCGAGGCGGCGATCATCGCCGCCGTGCCGGAGGTCTCCACCGTGCACACCCACATCGAGCCGCTCAAGGAACCGGCGCTCGGCCGGGCCGCGGCCTCGCCCGGGGCCGAGCTGCTCGAGCGGTCGGTGGTCGAGCTGGTGCGCGAGCTGACCGGGTCGGCCCCGCTGCAGGTCCGTCTGCGCGAAACCGACGGGGGGGCGATGCTGTTTCTGACGATGGCCATGGACCGCGGTCGCTCGCTGGCCGAGGCCCACACGCAGGCCACGGCCATCGAGGAGCGCATCCGCAGCCGCGAGCCGGCCATCGCCGATGTGGTCGTCCACACCGAGCCGGAGGGCGGCAGCTGGCCCGGCAGGGCTTGAGCAGGGCGCCCATGGTGCCGATGCTTAGGCGAGGATGATGAGCGACCGCTGGACGACCTTCGCACAGGCGATCAGTCGCCGCCTGCCCCTACCCGAGTTCGGGCCCCTCCACGAGCGGGCGCTGGCGGGCGTCCTCACCGGCGCCCTGTACCTGACCGGCGCTGTCTCGGCGCTGGGCATCCTGATGCTCCCCGGTGAGTCGCTGAGCCACAGCCGGGTGGTGCTGGTCGTAGCCGCCCTGGGCGCGGCCTGGGGAGCCGCCTGCCTGTGGGTGGTGCCCTGGACCTCGGCCCCCGCCTATCTCACGCATGTGTCGAGCACCGCCGGTTTCGGCGTGGCGGCGGTCGTCGTCGCCTCCACCGGGGGTAGCCACTCCCCCGCCCGGTTCTACCTGTTCTTCATCATCGTCTTCGCCGCCTACTTCTATTCACCCCGGATCGCGCTGGCCTACTGCCTCGGCTGCGGCCTCGTGCACGCCCTGCCCCTGCTCTATGAGCCCGCCGCTGTCGACGCGGGCTTCTTGCGGGAGCTGCTGGTCGTCGTTCCCACCTATGCCGTCCTGGGAGCGGCGATAGTGGCTGGCAAGCAGCTGCTCGTGCGCCTGCGCGAACACGCCGAGACGGCCGAGCTCTACCACCGGCGTCTGGCCGACGAGCAGGGGGCCATGCGGCGGGTGGCCACCGCGGTGGCGGCGCGGCGGGAGCCGCACGAGATCTACCAGCTGGTCTCCGAGGAGAGCGGGCGTCTGCTCGGCGCCGACGGCTCCGGCCTGCTGCGTTTCGAAACGCTCGAGCGGGCCGTCGTGGTGGGTGCTTGGGCGGGAGCGGAGGGGGGCATCTATGAGAGCGGCACCAAGGTTCCCATTCGCCCGGGCAGCGACCTGGCCGATCTGGTCAAGACCGGTCGGCCACAGAGGGTCGATGAGCATCAGCCGGGCAGTCCCGTCGACCAGCTGGGCTACAAGTGCAGCATCGTCGCCCCCGTGCGGGTGGGGGACCGCACGTGGGGCGCCCTGGCCATCGTCACGATTGCCCCCGGTGGCCTGCCCGCCGACACCGAGGCGCGGGTCAGCGACTTCTGCGAGCTGCTGGCCACCGCGATCGCCAATACCGAGGACCGCGCCCGTCTGGCCACCCAGGCCGTCAGCGACGCGCTCACCGGGCTGGTCAACCACCGCGTCTTTCACGAGCAGTTGCGCACCGAGGTGGGACGGGCCCAACGCCACGACCAGCCGCTGGCGCTCGCGCTGGTGGACGTGGACCATTTCAAGGAGGCCAACGACAGCGTCGGTCACGAGGTGGGCGATCGGATCCTGGCCGAGGTGGCCGAGCTGCTGCGTTCGGTCGCTCGGACCGAGGACGTCGTCGCGCGTATCGGCGGAGACGAGTTCGCCCTGCTGCTGCCGGCCACCGACCGTCTGCAGGCGCTGAACGCGGTCGAGCGCCTGCGGCGCCTGGTGGCCGCCGAGCCCATTCAGGGCCGGCCGCTGACGCTGTCGGCGGGAATCTGCGATCTCGACCATGCCAGCGACGCCGAGACGCTGTTCCGCCTCGCCGACGGAGCCCTGTACTGGAGCAAGGCCCACGGTCGTGACAGCTCGTGGATCTATGACCCCGAGGTGGTGCACGAGCTCTCCGCCCAGGAGCGCGCCGACCACCTGCAGCGCTCCCAGGCGCTGACCGGTCTGCGCGCTCTCGCGCGTGCCATCGACGCGCGCGACCCGACCACGCACCGTCACTCAGAGCGCGTCGCGCTGCTGTGCGCCTCGCTGGCCGAGCTGGCGGGCTGGAGCGCCGAGGGCATCGCCCAGCTGCGCGACGCCGCCCTGATTCACGACGTCGGCAAGATCGGTGTGCCCGACGCGATCCTGCTCAAGCCGGGCGCCCTGACGATCGAGGAGTACGAGCAGGTCAAGCAGCACGCGGCCCTGAGCGCCCAGATCGCCGAGGAGGTCCTCGGGCCGGAGCAGGTGGAGTGGATCCGGGCCCACCACGAACGGCCGGACGGCCGGGGCTACCCCGCCGGCCTGATCGAATACGAGATTCCCGAGGGAGCGGCGCTGCTGGCGCTCGCCGACAGCTGGGACGTGATGACGATCAGCCGTCCCTACAGCGTGCCCAAGGGAGTTCAGGCCGCTCTGGAGGAATGCCGCGACCTGGTGGGGCGCCAGTTCACCGCCACGGCGGTCAGGGCGCTGCTGGCGCTACACGACCGCGGCAGCCTGACTCGCCTGACCAACGCCGGCGCACCGACGAGAAGTTCGACCGGCGACCTCTAGACTCCGCCCTCGATGACCCTGGCCTGCCTCGACGGCACCGTCGTTCCCGTCGCCGAGGCCGTGGTGCCGGCCACCGATGACGGGCTGCTGCGCGGCGACGGGGTGTTCGAGGTGGTGCGCATCTACGCCAACCGCCCGTTCGCCCTGGACGCCCATCTGGAGCGCATGGATCGCTCCGCTCGGTGTCTGCGGCTGCCCTGCGATGTCGAGGCGGTCCGCGCCGACATCCACGTCCTGCTGGAGGCCGAGCAACCCGGGGACGCGCTCGTGCGCGCGGTGGTCACCCGGGGCGGGCACCGGCTGGCGCTGGTGGAGGCGCTGCCCGACCTGGGCGCGAGCATGTCGCTGGGCTACGTCGTCTACGCCCCGACCCGTGTGCTGGACCAGGTCAAGTCGCTCTCCTATGCGGCCAACATGCAGGCCGGACGCCTGGCCCGCGAGCGCGGCTTCGACGAGGCGCTGCTGGTCACACCCCACGGGCGCGTGCTGGAGGCGCCGACCGCCTCCCTGTTCTGGGTGGCGGAGGGCCGGCTGCACACGCCGCCGCTGTCAGACCACCTGCTGGACTCGATCACGCGCCGACTGGTCATCGAGACGATGGACGCCACCGAGACCGTGACCACACGCGAGGACCTCCAGGAGGCCGACGAGGCCTTCCTGGCCTCGACCGTGCGGGAGGTTCTGGCGGTGGCGCGCATCGAGGATCACGCGCTGCCCATCGATGGCCCGGTCACCGCCGAGGCGGCCCGCCGGGTGCGTGCCCGCATCGAGGCGATGCTGGGCCAGACGATCAGCGGCTGACGCGGGAGAACGATCTCGCCATGCGCGTGATGACCGTGGTGGGCAACCGGCCCCAGTTCATCAAGGCCGCGGCCGTCTCACGCGGCCTGCGACGCGTGCATGAGGAGCTGCTCGTGCACACCGGCCAGCACCATGACCCCGAGCTGTCCGAGGTGTTCTTCGATGAGCTCGAGCTTCCCGGCGCCGAACACCGACTCGAGCTGGGCGGTGGGACCAACACCGAGCAGACCGCCCGCATGCTCGAGGCCCTCGACCCGCTGCTGTCCACCGAGCGCCCCGACTGTGTGCTGGTCTACGGCGATACCAACTCGACGCTCGCCGGCGGGCTGGCCGCGGCGCAGCGTCAGGTCCCCGTCGTCCATGTCGAGGCCGGCATGCGCTCCTTCGATCCCAGCATGCCCGAGGAGCTCAACCGCGTTCTCACCGACCACCTGTCCTCGCTGCTGCTGTGCTCCAGCGACACCGCCGTGGGCAACCTGAAGCGCGAGGCGGTCAGGGGCCAGGCCGTGCTGGTGGGTGACGTGATGGTCGATGTGTGGATGGCCTACGCCGAGCGGGCGCGGGGGCGCAAGGACGTGCTCGCCGATTTGGACGTGGCGGAGGGCGAGTACGTCCTGGCCACGGCCCACCGGGCCGGCAACGTCGACGACCCCGAGCGCCTGCGGGCGCTGGTCGAGCTGCTGCTCGCCCTGCCGGGACCGGTGCTGGTACCGCTTCACCCCCGCACCCGGGCTCGCCTCGGCCAGGCCGGCTTGATCGATCGCCTGGCCGACTCCTCCAGCGTCGTCCTGCTCGCTCCCCTGGGCTACGTGGAGTTCACGGCGCTGTTGCTCGGCGCCCGCGCGGTGGTCACCGACTCCGGAGGGGTCCAGAAGGAGGCCTACCTGGCCGGACGGCCGTGCCTGACGCTGCGCGATCGCACCGAATGGGTCGAAACCGTGCAGACCGGGTGGAACGAGCTCGTGGATCTCGACGTCGGCCGGGCCCGCGCCGCCCTGGAGCGCGAGGCTCCCCGTGAACGCCCCGAGCTCTACGGCGACGGTCGGGCCGGAGAGCGCGTGGTGGAGGCGCTCGCGCGCCTGGAGACGGGGAGGCCGGGCCCGTGAGTCGGGCCGCCGCGACCCTCGGCGCCGGCCTGGCGCTGGCCACCGCGGTGGCGCTCGCCCCCGCCCCGGGCCCACCGGCGGCCCGCGCCGCCGCCGGTTGTCTGGGCCAGCCCCCCGGAGCGTCCCCCGCGCAGAAGCCCGGCCCGCGCCTGCGCTTTGGCATCACGCCGGGCGCGGTGGCGGGTCAGGTGGGCGCCCCCGCTTCGGCCAAGCCCGAGAGCGACACCCAGACGATGGCGGCCCTGCGCCGGCTGGCGCCCGCGGGTACACCGTTCGTCCTGCGTCTGAATCGGCTGTTCTGGTCCGATGGCTCCGCGGGTATCGACCGCTTCGTCACCCTGGCCCAGCACTACACCGCCGCGGGCTACCTGGTCGAGGTACAGGTGCGCTATCACCCCAGCGCGGCCCAGCAGGGCGACCTGGCCGCCTGGGTGGACTACGTCCGCGAGGTCGTCCGCCGCCTGGGCGCCAACCCGTCGGTGGTGGGCCTGCAGATCACCAACGAGGTCAACTTCACCGCCTCTCAGGACTCCTCCGACGGCGCTTACCAGGGCGCCAAGGACGCGCTGATCGCCGGTGTCGTCGCCGCCCACCAGCTGGCCGCCTCGCTGAAGTACTCCCAGCTGAAGATCGGCTTCAACTGGTTCTACCGGACCGACCCGTCCAGCGAGGACTCCTTCTGGACCTACCTGGGCACCCACGGCGGGCCGGCCTTCGCCGCCGCGGTGGACTGGGTCGGCCTCGATGCCTACCCGCAGACGTTCTTCCCGCCCGCCGACACGCCCGGTGGCGAGCGCGACGCCGTGATCAACGCGCTGAGCGTGATGCGCGACTGCTACCTGCCTGAGGCCGGCATCACCGAACGAGCCCCGATCTACGTGGAGGAGAACGGGTACCCGACCGGCCCGGGCCGAAGCGAGGACGCCCAGCGCCAGACCATGCAGACGATGATCACCGCGTTTCACGACTATCGCGGCACCTACCACGTCTCGGACTACCGCTGGTTCAACCTGCGCGACGCCGACTCGAGCTCGCCCAACTTCCAGCAGCAGTTCGGGATCCTGCACGACGACTACTCCCCCAAGGCCGGGTTCGAGAGCTACCGCTCACTGGTGGCGTCGCTGTCGGCTCCCGCCCTCGGGGGCCTGAGCCCGGGGCGACCGGGTCCCCCGCTGCACCCTCGTCCGGCGGTGGCGCGCAAGGGCCTCATACTCACCGTGGCCCGGCGCAGCGCGTCTGGACGCCACCGCCGCGCGACCCAGCGCCGCGCATCCCACCGCCGCGTATCCCAGCGCCGCCCGTCCCCCCGCCGCCCGCCCCCCCACCAGCGGCCCCGCCGAGGACACGCGCCACGCTGCTGGGATGTGCCCCTCGTCGTGCGCCTCAGCGGGTCAGACATCGCCCGTGTGCGCTCCGCGCGCCTGACCGTGGGCCGGCGCGTAATCGGCCTGCCCCGCCGGTCGGCTCGACGTCGAGGCGCCGGGCGCTGGCGGTGGACGGTGCGAGGGCTGCGGGCGGGCCGGCGCTACCGGATTCGCGCCACCGTCCGCCTGGAGGGGCCGGGTCTGGTGCTCAAAGCTGCCGGTCGCACATGCGGGCGACCGGGGCACCGCCCGCCCCGCCGCTAGCGTATGGCCGCGATGGGCCAGCCCGACGCCGCCAACCTCGTGCTGTCTGAGCAGGCACGCGTGGGCGACGGCGTCAGCTTCGGTGCCCACGTGGTCGTGCACGCCGGCGTGGGGATCGGCGACGGTTGCATCATCGGCGATCACGTCGTGCTGGGCAAGCCACCGGCTCTGGCCGCGAGCTCGTCAGCGCCCCGGGACCCCCCCGGCCCGCTCGAGCTGGCCCGTGGGGTGGTGATCGGCGCCGGCGCGGTGGTGTTCGCGGGGGCCCGTGTCGGCGAGCGGGCCATCGTCGGAGATCAGGCCTATGTGCGCGAGCGCGCGGTGATCGGCGCGGGGGCGCTCATCGGCCGCGGTGCCCGGCTGCACGGCGATACCACGGTGCCGGAAGGTGCCCGTGTCGCGCCGGCGGAGTCCTCACGCGGCGGCCAGGTCAACGCCCGGCACGGACGCGGCGCCCGCTCACGGATGGCCGCCTGACTCTCCGCACGCCCAGGGATAGCTAAGGGGAGTCAGCTTTCGCAGTCGGTGCAGTAGGCGTGGCCGTTCTTCTCGCGGGCGAGCTGGGAGCGGTGGCGGACCAGGAAGCAGGAGTAGCAGGTGAATTCGTCGTTTTTTTGCGGGATGACCTGGACGGTGAGTTCTTCGGCGATGAATTCCCCGCCGGGGGTGGCGGCGCCGTCGAGGCCGTCGGCTTCGTCGAGGTCGCGGACGACGCTGCGGGCGTCGGGGGCGTTGGCGGACTGGAGCGCTTCCAGGGAGGTGTTCTGGGATTCCCT
>DASYID010000193.1:0-5658 GCA_036252775.1 Solirubrobacteraceae bacterium | reverse complement strand
CGCGCGCCCTACACCGTGCCGGCCGACAACCCCTTCCGGACCACGGCCGGGGCGCGGCCGGAGATCTGGTCGTGGGGACTGCGCAACGCCTGGCGGCTGGACTTCGACCGCGCCACCGGCGATCTGGCGCTCGCCGACGTGGCCGACCTGCACCGCGAGGAGGTCGACTTCGTCGCACGCGCGCAGGCCGCCGGGCGCGCGGCGAACTTCGGCTGGCCGTGCTTCGAGGGCCAGCAGCCCTACGAGAACGCCCCCGCCGGTTGTTCGGGATCGCCTCCCGCCGGCTACGTGGCGCCGATCTTCACCTATCCCCTGGACCACGCCAGCGGCACCTGCGCGATCATCGGCGGCCTGGTGGTGCGCGACCGCAGCCTCGGATCGCTCTACGGCCGCTATCTGTACGCGGACTACTGCGCCGGTGAGCTGCGCTCGCTGGGGCTCGCGCTGCCCATGGCCGCCTCGGACCGCAGCGAGCAGATCCGGCTGCCGGCCCCGTCCTCCTTCGGTCAGGACGCCTGCGGCCGTGTCTACGTCGCCGCCCTGAACAACGGAACCGTCTACCGGCTGGACGGCGATCAGCCTCCCGACTGCCTGGCCGCCGGAGCCCCGTTCTCGGCGTCTCCCGCCCGGCGAGCGTCGGGAGCACTGCGCCTGACGGCCTCGCCCTCGGCTCGCGAGGCCGCGGCGCGCCGGGGTCGCATCGAGCTGACCGTGCGCTGTGAAGGCTCGCTGGTGTGTCAGGCCTCGGCCACGGGCCGGGTCACCTCAGGAGCGCTCGCGCGGGCCGCCCGACCGCGGCGCTCGCAGAGGCTATTCAGCCTCCCGCCGACGGCCGCCACCCTTGCTCCCGGGACCTCGCGCCGGCTGGTATGGAGGCTCACGGCGCGCCAGCGCCGCACGCTGCGGCGCGCCCGTCGGCGGTCAGGCGTTCACGCCCGCCTGACCGTCACCTACCAGGCTCCCAGCAGTCGCACGCTGCGCCTCATCCGTTCGGTCGCGCTGGACTGACCCGGCCGCGCTCGGCCGGCGTAGCCCGTTGGTCAGCTGGGGCCCGCCTCGATGCGCGAGGGCTCGTCGGAGCCCTCGGGGTGAAGCACGAAGACCTCACAGCAGATGCCGTTGGCCTGGGTGTCGACGCCGCTGATGAACGCCTTGACGGTGCGCCCGGTGAGGCGCTCGATGACCTCGCAGAACTCGCGCACGCTGGCGTACTGAAAGAACATGCGCATGTCGCGCAGGCGCTGGTGCTCGCCCATGCGCGCCAGGTTGCGCTCGGCCGGGGTGAACGTGTCCTCGAGCGTGGTGATGAGGACATCGGACCCGGCCCAGGCGGTCCGGGTCTTGGTGGGCCCCCTCCCGAACTGCTCCTTGTAGAGGCGGACCATCTCGTTGGAGATCTCGGCCAGGTGATTTCGGGCCTCGGGCTCGGGCCCGGTGCGGGAAGCCTGCTCTTCAACCATGACGGTGCCTTCCGGCTCCATAGAGACAGCTGGCGGTGGGAAGGAGCGCCTGAACCCAGCGACAGCGCTGCTGCGAAGCGAACAAACGGCGCGGATCGCGCGCCCTCGTCCGGCCCTCGCATCCTTTGAGGTCTCTTAGCCGCCGTACTTGGCTGCCGGTGTGGCCTTCGTCCAGCATACCGTGCGCGTGCCTTGGCCCTACGATGTCACCTGAAGGCCCCAGCAACCAGCGATGGGGCCGCCCGAACTGGAGACACCCGCCCATGGAACAGCCGCCGCCGCCCGCCAGCAACCCCCCGCCCCCCTCGGCGCCACCGCCCTCCGGCCCTCCCGCCGCAGGCCCGCCACCGCCGGCGGCACCGCCGATGGTCGTCTCGGCGCCCGCGGTGGTGGTCGCACCGGTGGCCAACGTCTATGAGGAGAACGCCGACCTGGGAACCCTGCTCACCCCGGCCCAGCGCTCCGAGCTGAGCCAGAACACGCTGAGCCAGTTCCCGGTCTGGGGGGTGGTGGTGCTGCACATCGTCACGCTCGGCCTGTTCTCGCTGATCTACCAGGGGCTGAAGTTCTCCAAGCTGCCCAAGGCCAAGCACGACGACTTCGGCGCCGACAAGGCGATCGGGTTCTCGTTCATCCCCTACTTCAACCTGTATTGGCACTTCGTGTTCTGGCTGGGCCTGACCGACCGGCTGAACTTCCAGCACCGGGTTCGGGGCGGCGCGCCGCCGATCAGCCGCGGACTCGTGCTCGCCACCGTGATCACCACGCTGGCCGGTGCCTTCCTGATCATTCCCCTGCCGGTCGCCTACCTGATCCTGCAGCCGATGTGCCTGGCCCAGATGCAGCGCGCCACCAACGAAGTGGCGATGGCCCCGGCCTGATTGGGAGCCCTGATCCCCGGCGCGGTCGACCGCCGCGCCGGGGGTGCAGTACCGGGACGCAGGACCGCCGGCCTACGGTTGGGCCACCGCCACCTCGGCCTCGATTCCGGCCTCGGGGGTGATCAGGATCGCTCCCTCACCGGAGCTGTAGGCCTCCTCGCCGTGCTCGACGATGTCCATGCCCACCGCCTCGTCGCGCTCGCTGCCGCGCAACGGCATGACCAGCCCGATCACCCGCAGGATCACGTAGGTGGCCACGAACGCGTAGGCCGGCCCCGCCACCGCGGCGACCGCCTGCCAGCCCAGCTGGCCCGCGTGACCATAGGCCAGCCCGTTAGACACGCCGTTCCAGGACAGCTGCGCGAAGAAGCCGATGAACAGGATCCCCGTCAAGCCCGCCAGCCCGTGGGCGGCCAGCACGTCGAGCGTCTCGTCAAAGCGCGTGCGGGGGCGCCACACGATCAGGGCGTAGCTCGGCAGCGCGGCCAGGCCGCCCAGGGCCATGGCCCAGATGGGACTGATGAAGCCGCCGGCCGGGGTGATGCCCACGCAGCCGACGATGATCGCGGTCGCGGCGCCAATTGCGGTGACCTTGCCCCCGCGCAGCAGGTCGAGCAGGAACCAGACGACCAGCGTGCAGGCCGGGGTCAGCAGCGTGTTGGTGAAGGCCAGCACGCCCGGGTGCCCGGTGGAGTACCCGCTGCCGCCGTTGAAGCCAAACCAGCCAAACCACAGCAGCCCCGCCCCGAGCAATGCGTAGACGGCGTTGTGGGGCAGCAGAGCCTGGCGCCCGTAGTCCTTGCGCGCCCCCACCGCCGTGGCGGCGGCAAACGCCGAGAAACCTGAGGCCATCTCCACCGGCACGCCCCCAGCGAAGTCCAGCGTGCCGTGCTGCTGCAGCCAGCCGCCGCCCCACACCCAGTGCGCGAGCACCGGGTAGACCAGCACCGACCACAGCGCCATGAAGGTCAGGAACGCGCCGAAGCGCATGCGCTCGACCACCGCACCCGAGACGAGCGCGACCGTGATGATGCAGAACGTCGCCTCGAAGCACATGAACAGCAGGTGGGGGATGGTCGTGCCCGCCCGGGGTGCGAACCCGACGCCATCCAGGAAGGCGTAGTGCAGTCCCCCGATGAACCCGTTGCCCTTGTCAAAGGCCAGCGAATAGCCCACCAGGGCCCAGGTGACGGTGGCCACCCCCAGCGCCCCGACGCTCATCATGAACGTGTTGAGCGTGTTCTTGGACCTGACCAGGCCGGCGTAGAACAGCCCGAGTGCCGGCGTCATCATCAACACCAGCGCGGTCGCCACCAGCATCCAGGCGGTGTCGCCCGTGTTGACGGTGTTCGGCAGGCCGGTCACGTGCCGACGGGGGTCACGGCACCGTGGTCAACCTCGCCGCTGCGAATCCGTACCACCTGCTCGAGCGCGACGACGAAGATCTTGCCGTCGCCCACCTCCCCCGTCCGGGCCCCGTCGCAGAGCGCGTTGATGGTGGGCTCCACGAACGAGTCCGATACGGCGATCTCGAAGCGGACCTTGTCGGCCAACTCCATCTTGACCGTGGTGCCGCGGTAGGTCTGCACGCGGTCGAGCTCCCCGCCATGGCCCTGCACGCGACTGATCGACAGCCCCTTCACGTCCGCTCGGTACAGCGCCTCCAAGACGTCGTTGGCCTTCTCGGGCCGAACGATGCCGATCACGAGTTTCACCGTCCAGCGCTCCTTTTCATGAGAACGAAAGAGAGCCCGCGGACGGGGCGTCTGCGGCGCGTACAAACCCACGCCCAAGGCCCCCTCCTCACAGGCGGCGCGAGCTTACCAGCGGGTGATCGCGGGAGGGCCTGCGGCGGCTCGTATGGGCTTGGCTTTCCTTGGGGGCGTGCCTTGGCGCCTTGGCGCAGCGTTTACCGATGCGGATGCCGATTCGCGTGAGAACACACCGAGGCTGGTCCCGGCAGCCTGGGAGTCACGGTAGGAGACCACCGTCCCAAAGTTCGCCTTGTTCTTGGCAGCGACCTGAGCGGTCGGACCCCGGGGCGCCGCGGCAAAGACCGAGGGGTTGAGCCCTAGCCCCGATAACACGGGCGCCACCACCAGCGGCGGAGGGGGCATCGGTGGCACGATGGGTACGGGTGTCGGGTTGGGCACCGGTGTTGGGGGGGGCACAACAGCAGTCTGGGTTGAATCGCTGACCTGGCTGCCCGAGCTATCGGTCGCGGTCTTTCGAAAGCGCAGCGTATGGCCCTGGTCTGCTGTAGAGATGGTGTAGGTGGTGGCGGAAGCTCCAGTGATCGCAGAGCAGCTGGCCCCCACACCGTCACAGCGAAGCCACTGATAGGTCGGGTTTGTCGGCGAGCCGTTGGGCGCTGCCGTCAACGTCTGCCCGGTCTGGGCGCTCCCGGTGACCGTCGGCGAGGGGCACGGCCCCTGCGTCGCTTGACCCTGTAGGCACCCCTTCGCCGGGTTTCGCGCGCTGTCCCTAGGAGGCCTCCCTTCATACTCGACAGGGTTCACGGCACGATGCCGCTGACGACGGTGAAGAGTTGGGGCGCCGAATCCTAAATCGCGCCAGGCAGTCGCCCTGAACACGGACTGTTGGTTCGGCACTTAGTCCCCGGGATCCCCTCTTCCTGGTTAGAGTGGGTTGCGCCCTGGAACACGTGCGGTTACGGTGGGCCGGATGGGCTCCCGACCGGGAGGCCCCACTGCCCTAGGAGATGTGAATGCGTCATTTCAGTCGAAGCTGTGTGTCCGTCGTCATGTTGCTCACAGTGCTTGTGGCCGCCGGATGCGGGGGCAGCAGCAACAAGAGCAGCAAGAGCAGTCCCGCTCCGGCCAGCACCAGCCCGGCGTCAACATCGGCGTCAACCACCGGGGCGTCAACGTCAGCGTCGACCACTGGAGCGTCGGCCTCTGGAAGCTCGAAGCCCAAGGACCCCCAACTCAAGGAGCTTCAGGCAATTCCGAAGAGCGCCAGCATAGATAGCCCGGAATACCGTAAGGCCTTGATTGACAGTGGGGAGAGCCCTAAACACGTTGACTGCCAGCTGGCGGCACTCAAGAAGGACGGCGTCACCACGGTGGGAGGGGCTGCGGCGGACTCCCGCGCGCTGACCGCGTGCATAGACACGAAGTAGCGCCTTCCTGAGTTCGTGTGAAAACACCCGGCGAGTGAGCCTGGGCACGGAAAGCGCCAGGGGCCGTACAGGCTTCCTGGGCGCTCGACGTGTGGGCCGCGGTTCGCATCTGCCTCGGCGACCCCGACAGCGATGCAGTGTTGCGGCGTGCCGAGGAGGAAGGCATCGCAAGCGC
>DASYID010000192.1:0-5638 GCA_036252775.1 Solirubrobacteraceae bacterium | reverse complement strand
TGCCCGAGCGCGCGCGTTGGGCCATCGCCCTGCATGGTGAGGGTCTGGGCCCGCCGGGGAGCCCTGGCGGAGGAATCGTCGATGAGGCAGCGATGCGCGGGAAGGAGATCAGGGCGCGCACGAGCTCTCGCCTGCGTACGGGCGGATGTCAGGAACCGGTGCGCGGGCGGCGATCCGGCCGTTCGCGGGACACCGCCCCAGCAGACTCCAGCGCTCGCTGGGAGCTTTCACCCTCCCGGCGTCCGCCTCCCCGGCGCGTCGCGCCGCCGCTGCACCCGTCCCACGGTCGCCGAGAGCGGTGGGCGGCGCTGGCCGTGCTGCTGGTCGCCGTGGTTGCGCCTCTGTGGTTCTGGCACGGGATGCTCGCTGACCTGGCCTCCAACCCCCGTGCCGGGCTAACCCAGGTAGTGGGCGAGCTGGGGCCGTGGCTGCTGATGATGGCTGGCGTGCTGTTCCTGATCCCCGTGGCGTTATCGGCGGGACGCAGTCCGGAGAGCCGGCTCTATCCGCGATCGAGGCATGCCTACCTGGGCTGGGGCATCGTCCTGTATCTGCTCGGAACGCTGATGGCAGTCCAGGTAGCGGCGCTCGCCAGCCCGCCCTAGCCGCGCGCTACGCGCCCTGCTTGCCCTACCTGCTCAACGGTGCAGTGACGTTCCCGGTGCTGCCAGGGCGGCAGCGGGCTGGCGCACCGGCCGGCGGTGGCTCCATACGAGCTGGCACCACCCACTGGTCAGGACCAACAGCGAGCCGATGAGCTGAAGAGTCAGCGCGGGGCCGGCGTGGGCGCGGACATTCTCATAGCGGGCCGCGAGCAAACCGACATCGTGAATGTGAGAGAGGTCATAGCCCACCAGCGCCAGCGCCAGCACCGCGATCAGCACCAAACCCGTCATGGCCAGCCGATGGGAGCGAAAGGCCGCCAGGGCCAGGGGGGCGACGACGACGCCCATGAGCGCAGCGAGGTAGCTGTCCTCGGTCCCCGCGTTGACCTCGGTCAGGGTGCTCGTGCCGACGTCGATGATCCGGATCGAGGACAGGTCGCCGACGACGAGAAGCGTCCCGCCCGCCATCGCCGCGACGGCCAAGGCCGGTCTGACCAGCACCGGAGCGGTCCGTAGTAGGGCACGCAGGATCTGGATCAGCTGGGCTCTGGCAGCTCGCTGGAGGGAACGCATGCGCCGCTGGAGCCAGACGAGGCCGGCCTGGCGCCATGCAGCACGTTGTCGAGGGGTGGGAACCAACGACAGCAGGCGCCGGCGCAGCCGGTGTAGCTGCCGGTCCAGCGTGCCTAGGTTTGGCGTGCGGTTTCGCCTCATCAGTCAAGCCCCGTGCGTCCCGGTGGCCGGGTGGCCAGCCTACGCGTCTGGTCAAAGAACCCCGGAGCGCGGCTGCTTGTGACGGAGCGGCCGATCCGCCGCCACGGGGTGATGACCCAGCTGCTGCCTCGCCACTGCGCTGAGGCCCGCGATCGGGTCAAACCGCGTTGGCGTGACCGCGCGAGGGGCTAGAGTGGGTTGTTGCCCACGGGCTGCGGCCAGTTCATAGCGGAAAGGTTTCGGTAGCCGCGAATTCTGGTAGCAAAGGACGGTGTCCCCAGTGACCGAGCAGATTCCGCCAGAACATCCAGCCGCCGAAGACGAGATCAAGGAAGATCCGCTCGTCGACCGCCTGCGCCGCCTCTGCTGGCCCGACGTGCCAGAAGAGATGCGCACCAAGAGCTGGGAACGGTTTGCCTCGATGATCGAGAAGCTGCCGAGCGAGCCTGAGCCCGAGGCCAGCCCGGCCTGGCCGGGCTCACAGCCTCCCACTGAACGGTAAGCTCGCCGTCACGGCGCGCCCGGCCGCCGGGTTGTTGCTGGCAGAGCGACCGGGAGAGCAGAGAGCTGAGCACGACAGGATGGATCAACGCGGCTCGGCCATGCGCGCGCATCAGCGCCTTCGCGGCCATGCTGGCCATCGGCGTCAGCGGCTGTGGGCAGGGCAAACACTCGGCTGCCGGCCCGGCGCCGGCTGATCGCCCCGTCCCAGGCGAGATCGGCCAGAACGTCGCGCGTATCACGGGGTCCTCGCCGGGCGATGCCGAATCGGCGGCCATCCTGGCGGCCTACCCCCCCAGTGGCGATCGGCGTCCCAACGGGTGGATCATCGTGCGCCGAAGCAGCTGGCACGATGCCGTGGTGGCTGCCCAGTTCGCCGCCGGGCCGATCAACGCGGCCATCCTGCCGGTCTCACCCGACTTCACGCCTACTCCCGCCAAGGATCTCATGGTGCGCGTCAAGCCGGACGGGTTTCCGCTCTCCCACGGCATCAAGGCGATCATCCTGGGCAAGGTCGGCCCCGATGTGCTCGGTGATCTCAGCTTCCTCAAGCTCAACCCGGCCCAGCTGCAGGCCAAGACGCCCGCCGAGCTCTCAGCCAAGCTGGTGCCCTACCGCGGCGGCTTCGCCCACGCCTTCTCGGGTCAGGTTCTGGTCGTCTCTGAACAGGACCGCGACTACGCCTTGCCCGCTGGAGCCTGGAGCGCTTACAGCGGTGACACGGTCGCGTTCGTCAAGCGCAACAGCGTGCCCAGGCAAACCGCCGGCCTGCTCAGCCAGCGAGCCAAGCTCAAGGCCGAGAAGCCCACGATCTACCTGCTCGGCCCGCCATCGGTGATCTCCGCATCGGTCGCCGCGCAGCTGCGGGCCTACGGACCGGTCAAGCGCATCGCCGGCCGGGATGCCGTGAGCACAGCCGTCGCCTTCGCCCGCTACCGCGATCCGACGACGGGCTTCGGCTGGGGCCTGCGCCGGGGGCCGGCAAACATATCGCTCATCAACATGCACAACTGGGGCTATGCGCTGGGGGCGTTTCAGTTCTCCGCGACCGGCCCACAGGGCCCGCTCCTTCTAACTTCTCGACCGGAGGGCCTGCCCGCGCCCGTGCTGCAGTACCTCAACGAGCTGGCCAATCCCCTGGGCAATCAGGGCTATGTCTTCGGCACCAGGAGCTCCCTGTCGCCCGGGACCCTCCAGCAGTTGGACGGCGTTCTGGCACCCCGAAAGTAGTCGCGTCACAAATCGACCCCCCTGGAGCGTTCTCCTCTCAATCGGGCAGCGAAAGGGAGGCCGATGTCATCAATCGGGCACACCGAGCACGACGAGAGTTTCGCGGCGGACACCCTGGTCCATCGCCTTGAGCACCTGGCCTGGGGCGAGGCCCCCAACGAGGTTCGAGCCCGCTGCTGGCATGTCGTGAGCACCCTGGTCCCGCGGCCCAATCCCCAGCCACCGCCGCTCCCTGCGGCAAACAAGCATCTGTCGGCGATCAGCGGTGGGCGCTCTCATGGAAGCGTCGATCGCCACAGCTTCAGTCGCCGGGCCTGTCGCGGGCTTGTTTCGCCGGCCCAGGGGTGGGCCAGGCGACCGACCGCTACCCTCGGCGCCACCGTGCGATGAGCGCGCGTATGACCACCCCCTCCCCACGCCAGGCGTTTGAGCCGTTGAGCGAGACGACAAACTCCAACCAGCTGCTGCTCCCCGCTGACCTCGAGCTGCGACTGCGCCCGACCATGACCCGCTTCTGCGCTGAGCACGGCCTGACGCTGATCGTCGACGCTCGCCACCGTGACCGCCGCCATGGTGACCAGCGGCGTGAGGAGCGCTGGCCGTCTCACTCCGAGGACGACGTCGACCCGCCGCTGCAGCGGCGGCGCATTCGCAACGTGGACGGCCGACGCGTCGGCGAACGTCGCGCGACCTTCGTTCCGGTGGCCATTCCGGGCAGCCTGCCCCGCCGCGCCGGACCCTATGCCGAGCGGATCGTCTGTGTCGAGCGCATCGGGCTCAGCGCCGAGCATCAGGAGGACTGGGACACCGCCCGGCTGGTGACCCGCTATCAGGCCGGCGAACGAGAGGTGTTCTCAGATATCTACCTGCGCTACTTCGATCGTCTCTACGGCTACCTGCGCATGGCGCTGCGCGACAGCCACGAGGCTGAGGATGCCACCCAGCAGGTCTTCCTGCAGATGATGGAGGCGCTGCCCAACTACGAGCTGCGCTCCTCACCGTTCAGGGCCTGGCTGTTTCGCATCGTCCGCAACTACTCGATAAATCATCTGGTCAAGCACAGACGTGTCGACGTTGAGGACCCCATGGAGCTCGACCGCCGCCGCGAGAACATCCAGGACATCGACCCCGCGGTGCTCGAATGGCTGACTGACAAGGACCTGATGATCCTGGTCGGGCGCCTGCCCCTCGCTCAGCGCCAGGTGATCATGCTCAAGTACATGCTGGACCTCTCGGCACCGGAGATCGCCGGGGTCCTCGGACGCTCCCCGGACGCCATCCGCCAGCTCCAGCAACGAGCGATGACCTACCTGCGCGACCGCCTGGGAGCCCTGGGGCGGGGTCCAGGCTCAGAAGAGCGGCCCGCGCCGCTGCCGATGCGCCGGCTCCTGGCGCCGGTCACCGTCCTGGGCACTCGGCGGGCGGCACTGGGCCACCGGCTGCTGCCAGCCGCGTAGAGCCGCTGCGCCTCAGTAGCGCTTGCGACTAGCGCCCAGTCCACCGCGGCCACCAGTGGGGCCGATCGGACGCGATCGGTTGGACAGACGCTCGATCGACGGGGTGGCCTGGGGTGAACGACGGTGCAAGCCGGTCCCGGCGGTCGGCGGCGGGGTCCTGAAGCCGGCCATGGAGGGAGTGGGCTTGGGCTTGGCGATCGGCTGGGCGGTGGGCGTCGCGGGCGGCACGGCCGATCGCGCACTGCCGTGGCTCTTGCCGACGTCATCGTCGAAGGGGTCATGGTGGTCATGGCGATGGCGCAGCCGGTCGATGAAGCTCTGAAGCAGGTGCAGGGCCAGCTCGAGCAGTCCCCGCGGAGGGTCGCCGTCGAGGTAGACGCGGGTGCCGCGCACGACAGCGCGGCCGTGGGGGTCGACGGGCAGCGGTTGCAGGCGCGGAGAGGCCTTGGCCGACAGCGTCGAGCGTTGCAGGTCAGCCCGACGATGACGGGAGATCAGCTGCCGCAGATGGTCCAGGCCCGTCTCGATCAGGGCGCCTAGCGCCTCGACGCTGACGCCGAGGACCGCTGTCAGCTCAGCGGGGTCGAGTCGGTGCACGATGCCCAGGCCGATTGCCTGGCGCTGGTCGACTGGCAGCGAGCGCACGAGCACCAGCATCGGATCGTCGTCGAGCTTGGCCATGGCATCGGGAACCAGCTCGTCGCGGGCACCGACAAGCAGCCGACGGCGCAGGTCCTGGCTTCCAGGAAGCTGCGAGGCCAGCAGCGGGGGAACGAGCGAGGGCAGCGCCGTGGCTGGCCTCGGCCGGTCGACCGCCCCAGCGGCCGCCCCGTGCTGCCAACGCCGCAGCTCCTTCAGGGCAAGACCGGTGAACCATCGAGCCCGGGCGGCGGGATCGGAGGGCAGCTCGGCGGCCCGCAGCAGACCTTCTGCGTGGGTCCATTGCAGGGCGGCGACCGCCTCACGGCGGGCGGGCAGGGCCATGCGAAAGAGATGGTGAAGGCGAGGTGCCTCAACCATGAAGGCGACATCCAGGCGTCTGCTTGACGCTGCTGCCCCGAACTGCTGATCGGCCGTCTCCGTGGCCTGGACTTGCCGTGCTCCATGCATGTTGCCCCCAAACGGCCGGTC
>DASYID010000191.1:0-8339 GCA_036252775.1 Solirubrobacteraceae bacterium | reverse complement strand
CCCGCAGGGTCTGCAGGTTCTGGCCGTCGTTGCTGGGGTCTCCGGTGCTGGACCCCACGCCGAGGGTCGCGTAGAGGTAGCCGTCGGGTCCGAAGACCATTCCGCCGCCGTTCTCGTCGGAGGCGTCGGGGTGGGCGACCGCCAGCAGCACTCGGCCACTCGCTGGGTCGGCGTGCTCGGGACTCGAGGCGTGGTACTCGGCAATCGTCAGCACATCACCGCCCTGGCCCGGTGGTGAGGGTGCGGTGTAGTAGACGTAGAAGCGGCCCGTCGCGTGGTAGTCGGGCGCGAAGGCCACCGCCAGCAGGCCCTGCTCGTCGCCCACACGACCGATCTTCACCAGCGCATGCAGGTCAAGGAAGGTCGAGACCCGTGCCCCGCGCACGACCTGGATGTCGCCCTTCTGCTGCACCACGAAGATGCGCGAGTAGTCCCCCGGCGGCGATCTCACGTCAACCGGTCCGCCGCTGAACGGCGGGGCGATGGGGACCGGGTGGATGGCCTGAGCCCAGGCTCCGCCTCCCAGCCACGCGCTCAGCCCCCAGGGGAGCATCACACACGCCAGGCGCACGTAGGTCACGACGCTGATGTTGGCAGAGCGCACGCTGCGGCACAGAGCGCACGCCGCGACACAGAGCGCACGGCGCGGCACGGAGCGCACGCCGCGGCAGGTTAGGCTCCGCCCCTGACTGGTCGAGATCATCCGGTCACTGCCTGGACATGCGAGCCATCGCCCATCGAGCGTCCCTGACGGCGGCCGAGCGCCGAAGCGCCCGGCTGATCTTCTCCGAGCGCCTGGGCACCCCGGCGCCGCCGGAGGCGCGGCTGGCGGGAAGCACTCTGCGCCGGGCGGTGCGGCCCCCCCGTCGGGTGGTGGGCCGCGGGGCGCTCGAGCGTCTGGCGGTCAAGCGCGGCCTGCGCACCTATGAGCGCACCTGTCTGGCTCCCGTGCTCGCCGCCCGCGACGAGCTGCTGGGCGACCAGGCGCCGGGCTTGCCGCGGCTGCTGGTCCGGGTGGACGAGTTCCCTCACGCCCAGGCGCTCGATACGCCCCGGTTTGCCAACGAGGCGTTCGTGCGCTTCGACGAGATCATGCGCAGCCACGGCATCGACTACCTGGTCTCGGTCAACCCGCGCCTGTCCCATCACTATCTCGACCCCAACGAGCAGGCGGGGCGCGAGCTCGACGAGCACGAACTGGCGCGGGTGGGGGAGCTCAGCCGCCGCGGTGTGCAGATCGCCCTGCACCACTACGACCATCGCACGCGCCACCCACGACCGCGGCACCATTCGGCGCTGAGGGGCCTGTCGGCTAGCCAATTGGGCGAGCTGCTGGACCGCGCGCAGGAGGTGCTGGAGGCGGTCGGCGTGCGCCCGCGGGTCTTCGTCCCCCCCTTCAACCGCTTCGATCTGCGCCACTGGGAGGTGCTGGCCCGGCGCTTCGACGTGATCTGTGCCGGGCCGGAGACGGTCGTCATCGACGGTCTGTGGCCCACTCCGTGCTGGCGGGGAGAGGCGGTCTACCTTCCCAGCTACGCGCCGCTGTACGGGACCTCAGCCGAGATCCTGGCGGGGGTCAGAGGTCTGCTGGAGCGGCGGGCGGCCGTGTGGGCGCCTGTCACTCTGCACTGGGGCTGGGAGCTCAGACGCCCTGCGGACCTCGAGCGCTTGGTGGAGAAGATCGCGCCCTACTGCTGCGGCTGGGGGGAGTTCCTGGGCGCGGTGCAGGAGAGCCGGGAGCCACCGGCGCCGGCTGCGGTCAGCAGCTCCTCGACGCGTTCGGCCACCACCGGCGCGGCGTAGACCTCCTCGGCCCGTCGGCGGGCGACCGCCCCCTCACGCTCGATTCGCTGGGGATCGCCGATGTAGCGGGCGATCAGGGCGCGCAACGCGGTCGGGTCATGCTCGGGCGAGGCGATCGCGCCGAACTCGGGCTCGATCAGGTCATCCACGCCCTCGGCGCCACCGGACAGACATGGGCGCTGGGCCAGCATCCCGAGGATGATTGCGCGCGGCGCCCCCTCGGTGGGGCTGGGGCAGAACACCATCACGTCAAAGCACGACAGCACGTCGGCGATCTCCTCGCGCGGCGTGCGGGTGAAGTGGGCGCGCTCGCCCAGCGGCGCCGCCCGCTCGCGCAGCATCTGCTCGGTCTCCCCGTCGCCCCCCATGATCAGGTGCACGTTGTCGTCCTCCAGGCCGAGTACGGCATCGATGACCACGTCGTTGCGTTTCTTGGGGTGAAAGCGCGAGACGCAGCCCACCACGAACGCCTCGGCCGGGATGCCGTGGAGCTCGCGCATGCGCCTGCGACCTTCGGGCGAGTAGCGAATCGACTCGGTGCGCAGCGCGTTGGGCACCACGACGATCTTGCCCTCGTCGACTCCCACCGCGGCCACCGAGCGTTGCGTGCCGGCCGAGATGGCCATGATCAGCGCCGCGCGCCGAGAGGCCCACACGTAGATGCGCCGTGGTAGGCCGCGGCGCATCTGGAAGGGAATGGGTCCCCATTCGGCCCACACCAGCGTCGAGCGCAGGCGGCGGGGCAGCAGCGCGGCCAGCAGCTGCTCCTTCTTGTAGTGCACCAGCAGGACGTCATAGGGCGACTCGCGCTCGAGGGCTCGACGCAGCTGCACGAGCAGTAGCGGGAAGCGCAACAGCAGGCCGAGGTAGGTGTCGCTGGCCAGCTTGGGGCCGATATCGATGGCCTGGGCGCGCACCGAGCTGCCCTCGGTGATCTGCGGCTGGTCGCTGACCATGACCGTCTGGTGTCCCCGCTCAGACAGGGCCTCGAGCAGGGCCACCGCGGCGAACTCGGCACCGCCGCTCGAGGACGTGGTCATCACGCTGACGATCTTCATCGCACGGTCGCCGTCAGTCTTCACCGAGTAGGCGATGGCGCATACGCTCGAACTCCTCCATCGCCTGCTCGTAGTCGTCGTGGCGCCCTATGTCCAGCCAGTAGTCGCTGGAACGCCAGGCGCGCACGGTCTGGCCGTTGGCGATCAGCCGCAGGACCAGGTCGGGAAAGTCCAGGCGCACATGGGGCTCGATGAACTCCAGCACGCGCGGGGAGAAGCAGTACACCCCCATGCTCGCCTCGTAGTCGATGCGCGGCTTCTCGAAGTAGTCGGTCAGACGCGTGGAGTCGGCGGGATCGGAGAACTGCAGCACGCCGAGGCTGATCTCCACCTGACGAGCGTGGGTGGCGATCGTGGCCACGGCATCGTTGGCCCGGTGCTCCTCCAGCAGCGCGGCGTAGTCGATGTCGGTGAGCACGTCGCCGTTCATGACCAGGAAGTCCTCGTCGAGCCCGTCGATCAGGGCCAGTGAGCCCACCGTCCCCAGAGGCTCGGTCTCCCGGAAGTAGTCGATCTTCAGGCCATACTCCGATCCGTCTCGGAAGAACACCTCGATCAGCTCGGCCAGGTAGCCCGTGGCCACCGTCAGGTGCTCGAAGCCGACGCGGCGCAGCTGGCGCACGATGATGTCCATCACCGGCCGATCGCCGATCGGCATCAGCGGCTTGGGCAGCACGGTCGTATACGGCCGCAGCCGCGTCCCCTGGCCGCCGGCCAGGATCACCGCCCGCGAGCTCACCCGGCCGCCGCCTCACACACCGCCGCGATTACCGCGTCCTGGTCCTCGGCGCTCAGGCCGGCGTGCAGCGGCAGGGCGCTGTGACACGCGCTCGCCTGCCCAGCGCGCTCGTGGTGACCGTAGGCGTGGTAGCCCGAGAAGTTGCTAAGTGCCGGGTAGAACGTGGTCTGGATCCCCGCTTGGGCCAGGCCCACGCGCAACCGATCGCGCTGCTCGCGATCGGGGCTCAGTACGGCAAAGGCGAAGTGCGAGCCGGTCTGCACCGCCTCCTCAGACCACGTCAAGGCGATCCCGGGCACATCCCGCAGGTGCTCGCGATAGCGGCGGGCCAGGGCCCGCCGGTGCTCGATGTCATCGTCGACGCGCCCCAACCGCGACAGCCCCAGCGCCGCCCGCGACTCGTCCAGGCGGAAGTTGAAGCCGACCTCGGTCACGTCGTAGCTCTCGGCATGGCCGCGGTGGCGATCCCAGGTCCCGGAGGTCATCGCGTGTGAGCGCAGCGAGCGCACCCGGGCGGCCAGGGCCTCGTCGGCGCTGACCACCATGCCGCCCTCGCCCACGCACAGCTGGCCCTTGGAGAACAGCGAGAAGCACCCGAGCTCCCCGACGGTCCCGACGCGCTGGCCGGCCACTCCCGCGTCGGGATCGGCGGGGATCGCCCACGCCCCGATGGCCTGCGCGGCGTCCTCGATCAGCACCAGGTCGTGCTCGTCGCACAGCTGGCGCAACGGCCCCCACGGACCGACGTAGCCCATGAAGTGCACCAGCACGATGGCCCTCGTCCGCGGCGTGAGCCGCGCCTTAAGATCTTCGACGTCGACGTTGAGGTCCGGCGCACCGGCGATGTCGCACAGCACCGGCTCCGCCCCCACCTGAAGCACGGCCTCGGCGGTGGCCACGAAGGTCAGCGCCGGGATTAGCACCTCGTCGCCGGGACCGATGCCCGCGGCCAGCAGCGCCAGCTGCAGTGCGGCCGAGCCGCTGGACACCGCCACGGCGTGGGGCGCGCCCACGTAGGCGGCAAACGCCCGCTCGAACTCCTCCGTGCGTGGTCCCATGGTCAGCCATCCGCTGCGCAGACAGTCCAGCACCGCCTCGATGTCTGGCTCGGATATCGACAGGTCGGTCAGCGGCACCTGCCAGCTCATGGCGCCAGCTCCTGGGTCAGGGCGTCGATGACGCGCCGCTGTTGCTCGGGCGCGAGGTGGGCGAACAGGGGCAGCGTCACCTCGCGGGCCGCCACCGACTCGGTGCGGGGAAGAGACTGCTGGCCGTAGCGCTCCACGTAGGCGCTGAAGCGATGCACGGGCGGGTAGTAGATGCTGGTCTGCACACCGTGGCGGGACATCATCCCGTCGCGCACCTCCCGGCGGCGCTCGGCGTCGGCGAGCACGACGGGCATCACGTAACACGACGACTGCTCGACCGACTCATCGGTGAAGGGGACGCTTACCCCGTCGATGTCGGCCAGCGCTTGACGGTAGGCCCGCGTCAGCTCGCGCCGGCGGGCGATGTCGTCCTCCAGCCCCGACAGGCGAGAGAGGGCGAGCGCGCTGTGGGGTTCGTCGGTGCGGTAGTTGAAGCCCAGACCGGTGACGTCGTAGGTGGTGGTGGCGCCGGTGTGGCGCTCCCACGTGCCCGAGCTCATCGCGTGTGAGCGCAGGTGGCGCGCCTGGCGCGCAACCTGCTCGTCGTCGGTGGCCAGCAGGCCGCCCTCGCCGATCGACAGGATCTTGTTGGAGAAGAAGCTGAACGCTCCCGAGCGCCCGAAGGTCCCCAGCTTGCGGCCCGCCAGGGTGGCGCTCGGCGCGTGGGCGGCGTCCTCGATCAGGGCGACGCCGTGCTCCTCACACAGCTGCGCCAGCCGGTCCACGGGCGCCGGGTAGCCCGCGAAGTGAACGGCGGTCACCGCACGCGTGCGCGGGCTGAGCAGCTCACGCACATGGTCGGGGTCGATCGACAGGTCGTGTTCGCCCACGATGTCGGCGAACACCGGCGTGGCCCCGCAGTAGATGACGGCCGCGGCGGTGGCCACGAAGGTGAAGGAGGGAACGATCACCTCGTCCCCCGGCGACACTCCGGCCGTCAGGTAGGCCAAATGCAGCGCCGCCGTGCAACTCGACAGCGCGACCGCGTGCTGGACGCCCAGATGCTCGGCGAAGGCCTCCTCGAAGCGCTGGGTCCGCGGTCCCATGGTCAGCCACCCCGAGCGCAGGGTGTCGGCCACCGCCTCGAGGTCGGCGCTGCTCAGCGCGAGGTCGAACAGCGGGATGTCGGGCAGGGTGGTGGCCGGCATGGCACGGTGGGCGCCGCGCGGGCGAATCCCCTTAGGGGATGTTCCGGTAGCGCCGATCGTAGGGGTCGCCAAAGCGTCCCTCGCCGAGCGCCGCGATGACCTCGGCGATCCCGTCGGGCACCGTCATCAGGGTCCGGAAGCCCAGCTGCTCGGCGATCTTGTCGAAGCTGACCTTGTAGTCACGTGGATCCTCCTCGCGCCGGACGTAGGTCACGCGTCCGGTGTCGATCTGGCGCTGGATCTCTGCCACCAGGTCGAGCTTGCGGTAGTTCTCGCCCGAGCGCCCGGCGTTGAACACCTGTCCGGCGACCTTCTCGGGGGCGGCCTGCAGGACCGTCGCCACCGCTCGCCCGGCGTCCCGGACGTGGATGTACGGTCGCCAGAACTGCTCGCCGAAGACCTCCAGCTCGCGGTCGGCCCACAGGTCGCGGGCGAACTCGTTGACGGTCAGGTCAAAGCGCATGCGGGGGGCGACGCCGTAGACGGTGGCGAAGCGCAGGCAGGTGGGCTCGAGGGTGCCCCGATGCTCCTCCAGCAGCGCGCGCTCGATGCCGACCTTCTGCTCGGCGTACAACGACACCGGAGCGAGCTCGCCGTTCTCGTCGATCGGCACCGTCGGGTCGGCCATGCGCCCGTAGTTGGAGCAGGTGGAGGCGAACACCAGGCGCTTGACCCCCGCCCGCTCGGCGTCGGCGACCAGCGCCCGGCTGCCCTCGACGTTGACCTCACGCGCGACGTCGGGGTCACGCGCGCAGGCGGGATCCCCGACGATGGCGGCTAGATGTACGACCTCGTCGGCGCCCTCCAGAGCGTGGCGGCGGGCGTCGGCGTCTCGGATGTCGGCCCGGATCAGCTGCACCCCGGAGGCCTCGAGCTCGGCGGCGATGTCCTGCTGGTCATGGAGCAGCACGTCGAGCACGCGCACCTGGCGGCCGCTGGCCTGCAGCTCGGCGCACAGCGGCACCCCGATGTACCCGGCTCCGCCGGTCACCGTCGTGACGACGTCGGTCATCTACGCTCCCCCCCGCTCATGGCGGCGAGTCTAGTGTGACCAGCCGCTTCACGATGTGGGATTCGTCGCGCCAGCGTGTCAGCCCTGCTCGGCTACGGGGAGGGATTGATGCGCCCCTTGACGGGGCGGGGCCAGGCGCGGGCGGCCGGACGTGACCGGACTCTTGGCTCGATGACGGGCCTCTAAAATGGGCTGCATGTCGCCGGCGAGCTCCATCGACGTACTGCTGTGTGACGACTCCGAGGCCTTCCGGCGCCTGACGGCCCTGCAGCTGGCCGACGACGGACGCTTCCGGCTGGTGGGGGAGGCGGCAGGAGCCGAGCAGTGCCTGACCGAGAGCGCCCGCGCCGAGCCGGACATCGTGTTGCTCGACCACGGGGTCGTCGCTCCCGGCGACTGGGAGCGCTTCGTGGCCACGCTTCGACAGGCGGCGCCGGGGGCGCGCGTGCTGCTGTTCTCTGGCCTGCCGCCCGACAGGCTCCAGGAGCGGGCGCGGCTCGCGGGCCTGGATGGCTTCGCCCACAAGGACCGGCCGCACCGAGAGGTCTTTGACCTGATGTCCGAGCTGGCGGGCCAGCCCGCCTAGGAGGACGCCGGCGGTGGCGTCACGCCGCCCCCGGGCAGGTGCTCGTAGCTGCCCAGGGTGGCTCCCTGAAGCAGTTCTCGCCACCCCCCGGAGATCAGCAGCTCGAAGTCCCGCGGACGGTCGGGGTGGACCATGATCTCGACCACCGAGTCCCTCGACCGGGCCAGCACGCCCTGCAGTCCCGACCCGCCGAGCTCGGGGTGGATGGACTCGATCGCGTAGAAGTAGTCGGGTGTGACGAAGCGCCGCGCCAGCAGAGCGTGGCGGAGCCTGCGCACCCGGCCGCCCAGGCTGTGCGGAGCGCCGCGGTAGGTGTGGGCGGGGCGCAGGCGCGAGCCGCGCGGCAGGCTGGACAGCACCAGCGCCCGCAGGTGCCCGTGCTGGTGGCCGTCGATGTGGGTGGGGGTGCGTCCGTAGAGCTCGCCGAACCGCGCGAGCTGATCGGCGATGGTGGCGCGCACGTCGCGGCGCAGGGCGGGCCCCGTGAGCAGGCGGCCCACCCCCGGGCCCGCCAGGGCCGCCGCCACGCGCGCCTGGCGATCGCGCGCGGACCCCGGGACGCCGGCCCCGTCGAAGGGCTGGGTGACGTTCAGATGCAGCCCCAGCGCCAGGTCGCGGCCCCGGGCCAGCTCGGCCGCGCGCTCGGAGTCGGCCATGTGCACCATGGCCGTGGAGCTCGTGACGGCGCCGGCATCGAAGCAGCGGGCGATGCGGTCGGTGGAGACCCGGTCTCCGCCCCAGTCATCGGCGTTGACGATCAGCAGGCCCGCCATGGGTCTGGCCCCTAGGCCAGCGCCTCCCACACGTCGGTGGCGATCTCGGTGCACAGCTCCTCGCGCGGGCGC
>DASYID010000190.1:0-10059 GCA_036252775.1 Solirubrobacteraceae bacterium | reverse complement strand
GCTCCAGGGTGGCCTGCAGATCGGCCACCCCGCCGGCCTCGTACTCCATCGTCGTGACGGCCACCGTCGCGCCGGAGGCAAAGACCACCGCGATCCCCAGCTCGGCCCCTGACTGGGCCACGATCGACCGTACCCCGGCTGACAGGTCGACGATCTCGCCGTGGCCGGGGGTGCTCAGCCGCAGCTGTCCGCTGAAGGCGGTCAACCTTCAGCCTCGCCGCAGGCGCACGAAGCGGCGCTTGCCCACCCGCAGCAGCTGGCCCTCGAGCTCTTCCACGGCCAGATCCTGGGTATCTGGGGCGAGAACCCGCTGGCCCAGGCGGACTCCGCCCTGCTCGAGCAGCCGCCGCGCCTGAGAGCCCGACACCCCGAAGAGCTCGGCCACCAGGGTCGGCATGTGCACCATCGCATTCGCCGTGGGAAGCTGGGCCTCCGGTGCGTCCTCGGGCTCCTCGCCGGTCACGAACAGGCGGTCGAACCCGAGCTCAGCCTGCTGGGCCTGCCCCTCGTCGTGAAACCGGGCCACCAACCGCCGGGCGAGGGCGCGCTTGGCGTCACGCGCGTTCAGCTCCGACGGAGCCGTTTCACCGAGCAGCAGCTGCCAGTAGTCGCCCAGCGCGGTGTCGGGCACGCTCAGCGTCTTGCCGTAGACCTCCGATGGCGCCTCGGTGACGCCGATGTGGTTGCCCAGCGACTTGGACATCTTCTCGCGCCCGTCGGTTCCGACGAGGATGGGCATGGTCAGAACGACCTGTTCGGACTGACCGTAGGCGCGCTGGATGTCTCGGGCCAGCAGGAGGTTGAACTTCTGGTCGGTGCCACCCAGCTCCACGTCGCTGCGCACGGCGACCGAGTCGTAGCCCTGGAGCAGGGGGTAGAGCAGCTCGAGCACCGAGATCGGCTCGTTGCGGTCCAGGCGCCCGGCGAAGTCGTCGCGCTCGAGCAGTTGGGCCACCGTGGTGGTCGCGGTCAGGGCCAGCAGGTCGGCCATCGCCATGTCCAGCCATTCGCTGTTGCGCCGCACCTCGAGCCGGTCCGGGTTCTCGTCTAGGACCTTGTAGGCCTGCTCGGCGAAGGTGCGGGCGTTGTTCTCGATCTCCCGCTCGGACAGGAGTGGCCGCGTGGAGGAGCGCCCACTGGGATCGCCCACCCGCGCGGTGTAGTCGCCGATGATCAGCACCACCACGTGACCTAGGTCCTGGAACTCGCGCAGCTTGCTCAGGACCACCGTGTGGCCCAGATGGATGTCGGGCGCCGTGGGATCGATGCCCAGCTTGACCCGCAGCGGCCGTCGCTCCCGGGCCGCCTCCGCCAGGCGCCCCGGCAGGCCGCCGGTGGGCAGGCAGTCGACCGCGTTACGCGCGAGCCAGGCGGCCGTTTCGGCCGGCTCGCGGGGGGAGGGGACCATCGGGCCCAATGCTAGACTCTCGCGCTCCGCGGGACGGGGATCCCTCTTCCCGCGCGCGGTCCCGGAGAGGGTCCGAGAAGCCCGCCGTCGTCCGTCATCCGAGACCGTCGCGGCCCGCCCTCGGCCGTCCTGAGCCGCTTGCCATCTGATGATCGAGGACGATCTCCCTGACCTCCCCGCCAGGCGGCCCCGGCTCAAGAAGCTGCGGCTGCTGCTGATTCTCACCGGGCTGTCGCTGATCGCCCTGGTCTCGACCGTGTTCGGAATGATGATGGCCGTCGCCTCCGACCTGCCGGGGCTGGAGAACCGCCAGGACCTCGTCCACGCCAGGAACTCCGTCCTGCTCGACGTCCATGGCCGCAGCCTGGGGATCCTGACCAGCCGCCAGAACCGCATCCTCGTGCAGAGCCGCGACATCCCGGCCGTGATGCGCCACGCCGTGATCTCCGTCGAGGACAAGCGCTTCTACACCAACTCGGGCGTGGACATCCAGGGCATCGGCCGGGCCTTCGTGCAGGACATCATCAGCCAGCGCCCCAGCCAGGGCGCGTCCACCATCGCCCAGCAGTTCGTCAAGAACGCGCTGCAGGCCCAGAACCGCCGCACCCTGTTTCAGAAGCTGAGGGAGGCGGCGCTGGCCTATCACCTGACCAAGCGCTGGGGCAAGGACAAGATCCTCACCGAATACCTCAACGCGATCTACTTCGGCAACGGCGCCTACGGAATCGAGTCGGCCGCCCGCACCTACTTCGGTCAAGACATAAACCACGTGGGCTGCGGCACGCCCGGACACCCACTGTGTGTGACCGAGCTCAAGCCGTGGGAGGCCGCACTGCTGGCCGGAATCGTCTCCTCCCCCGCCGCCTATGACCCGGTCAGCCATCCCCAGGCGGCGCTGGGCCGGCGCAACGTGGTGCTCAGGAACATGCTCGACCAGCGCTACATCACGCCCGCGGACTACGCCACGGGCCTGGCCGACACCGGGCCGCCGCGCAATCAGATCAGGCCCCCGACCGAGCAGTCGGTCACCCCGTCGGCGGCCTACTTCACCACCTGGGTCAAGCAGCAGGTCGTGGACCGCTACGGCCCGCACGTGGCCTTCGAGGGCGGGTTGCGGATTCGCACCACTCTCGACCTCGACGTCCAGCGCGCCGCCGAGCAGACAATCGCCAACAAGCTCTCAGATCCGGCCGGCCCCGCCGCCTCCCTGGTGGCCATCGACAACGGCACGGGCGAGGTCCGGGCCATGGTCGGTGGGCGCAACTTCAAGGCCTCGCCGTTCAACCTGGCCACCCAGGGCCAGCGTCAGCCCGGCTCCTCGTTCAAGGCGTTCGTGCTCGCCGAGGCCCTCAAGCGGGGGATCTCGCCCGACTCGGTCTGGCCTTCGCGCAAGCGGGTGTTCACCGTACCCCACGGCGGCGGTGAGAAATTCACCGTGCGCAACTACGAGGGCAACTACGTCGGCAGCCAGTCGCTGGCCAGCGCCACCACCTTCTCCGACAACTCCGTCTATGCCGCGGTCGGCATTCAGGCGGGCGTGGGCCGGATCGCCTCTCTGGCCCAGCAGATGGGGATCCGCACGCCGGTCTCTCACAACTACGCCATCACCCTGGGCGGGCTCAAGCAGGGCGTCACCCCGCTGGACATGGCGCACGCCTACGAAACGCTGGCCCATGGCGGCCAGCGCGTGTCGGGCACCCTGGGAGCTCCTGATAGGGGGCCGGTGGGCATCGCCGAGGTCCAGGGCGTGCCCGGCCGCGGGACCGACATCAACCACCCCCTGTTCACCCGGGTGCTGCCGCCGAGCCTGGTCAGCACCGAGAACTCCATCCTGCAGACGGTGATCGACCAGGGCACGGGCAAGGCGGCGGCGATCGGGCAGTTTGCGGCGGGCAAGACGGGTACCACGGAGAACTACGGCGATGCGTGGTTCGTCGGCTTCACCCACCGCATGACGGTGGCCGTCTGGGTCGGGTATCCCGACCGTCTGCGCTCGATGAAGACCGACTACAACGGATCCCCGGTGGCCGGGGGCACGTTTCCCGCCGAGATCTGGCACGACTTCATGACCTCGGCCCTGGCCATCTACGCCCAGCGCGATGCCGCCAAGGCGGCCCAGCAGGGCGGCGCCAGCACCACCGGTACCTCGACCTCCCCGCCGGGCCCCTCGGGCGCCACGGGCTCGGGATCGGCGGGCTCCAGCGGCGGCTCGGGAGCCGGCTCCGGCTCTGCAGCGGGGCCGAGTCGCCATCGGGGGACCCCCTCCGCCGGCGCCTCACCCACCCCGGCGCCTCGGCCCAGCGCTCCTTCCTCCCCTGGCCCCCGCCAGGGCGGGGGTGGCGGAAGCGGCGCCGGGAGCGGCTCGCCCCCCGGGGGCGCCCCCGGCGGGGGATCGGGCGGAGGGGCTGCTCCCCCGCCCCGCAGCGGCGGATCAGGCGGAGGGCAGTCCCCGGGCGCACCGGCCGGCCCCACCGGCGGCGCCGGCGCCCAGTAGCCCCGCGCTCAGAGGGTGTCCCGCAAACCCGCGGGCCACGGGCGAGAGACCCCGGCACAGCCGGCCGCACAGAAGCGCCAGGGAAGCTCCATCGCCCGTGTTATCCCGATCCGCTGACCCACCAGTAGCGCGGGCCTGGCTTCGGTGCGCGGCCCGATCTTCACCGGGCCCTGCCATAGGTCGGTGCCGTTCTCGCTCAGCTCAATGCCGAGCGCCTGGGTGAGCTTTCCCGGGCCCGAGCACAGCTCGCGCACGTCACGCTCGCCGGCGCGCCCCCGGCGCCGACGCATCTCGGTCACGCCCGTGCGAGGCTCGAGCGCGCGGATCAGTACCGCCGCCCCCACCCCCTCGGCCTCACAGACGGCGTTGAGCAGGGCGTGGATGCCGTAGGAGCGGTAGACATAGGCTCGCCCCGGAGGGCCGAACAGGGTGCGGGTACGCGGCGTCAGCCCAGCGAAGGCGTGGCAGGCGGGCTCGGACTCGTGATAGGCCTCGGTCTCGACGATCACCCCGCTCGTGTCTCCGTGGGACACGGTGCAGCCGACCAGGTCCCGGGCCACATCCAGCACAGGGCGGTCGTAGAACTCCGGCCTCACCAGCCGGGCAACGCCTCGCTGCCCACCGACAACGCGTCGCGCGCGGCGGCCAGCTGCTCACCCACCCGCGCCAGCGCCGTGCCTCCCTCAGAGGTCTTGGACTCCAGCCATGAGCGCTGGCTGAGCACCTCGTAGTACTCGTCGTCGAAGTGCTCTGAGCGGGCCGCGAGCTCCTCGCGGGAAAAGGATGACAGCGCCCGTTGGCTGTCGATCGCCTCTCGGACCAGCCCACCGATGACGCCATGCGCTTGGCGAAACGGCACGCCTCGCCGTACCAGCAGGTCGGCTAGGTCGGTCGCCGCTATCAGCTCGTCGGCCGCCGCTGCGGCCAGGCGTTCTCGGTCAAAGGTCACGCTCTCGAGCATGCCTCGCGCCGCGGCCAGGGTCATCTCCAGTGTGTCGGCGGTGTCGAACAGGTGCTCCTTGTCCTCCTGCAGGTCCTTGTTGTAGGTGAGCGGCAGACCGTGCAGGACGCCGTGCAGCGCGGCGAGATGTCCGACCACCCGCGGAGCCTTGGCCCGCAGCAACTCCGCCGCATCGGGGTTCTTCTTCTGGGGCATGATGGAGGAACCCGAGGTCCAGGCGTCCGCCAGCCGGCAGAAGCCGAACTCCTCGCTGGACCACAGCACGAGCTCGCCACCGAGGCGCGAGAGGTGCGTCGCACAGGTGGCCGCAGCGGCCAGGAAGTCCAGCGCGAAGTCCCGGTTGGAGACGGCATCGATGGAGTTCTCGCTTAGCGAGCCGAATCCGAGCTCGCGGGCCAGCAGGGTTCGATCGGTGGCGAAGTTCACGCCCGCCAGCGCGCCCGCGCCCAGCGGAAGCCGGTCGGCCTGACGGAAGACGAACTCGAACCGATCACGGTCGCGCGCGAGCATCCAGAAGTAGGCCAGCAGGTGATGAGACAGGTAGACGGGCTGGGCGCGCTGGAGGTGGGTGTAGCCGGGCATGGCCCAGTCCAGATGGCGCTCGGCCAGATCGATGACGGTGGCCATCAGGGCGTGGGTGCCCATGGCCAGCTGGGCGGCGCGCTCACGCGTGTAGAGGGTCAGATCGGTGGCCACCTGGTCGTTGCGCGAACGCGCGGTGTGCAGCCTGCCCCCCACCGGACCGGCGAGCTCGGTGAGCCGGCGCTCGATGGCCATGTGGATGTCCTCGTCCTCGGCAGAGAAGGCAAACGCACCGCTGGACAGCTCGCGCTCGACCTCGGCCAGACCCGCGAGCAATGCGTCACGATCGTCGTCGCTGATGATCCCCTGGCTGGCGAGCATGGTGGCGTGAGCGCGCGACTGGGCCAGGTCCTGGGGCCACAGGCGCCGGTCGAAGGCCAGGGAGGAGTTCAGGCGCTGGAAGTCCGGGTGGGGAGGCTCGGAGAAGCGCGACATGAGGCCAGCCAGTGTACGGGCGGCCTCACCGTCGCTGGGCGCCGACGAGGCCCAGGGCCCGCGGTTACCGCCGGTTTACGGTCCCCCCCGGCGGCGGCGTGCCCAGGCGGGCTGCGGAACCGTGGGGGTTCGCCGTCGGGGGGTTGGCCAGACGGTCGTGAAGGCCAGGGCCAGGATCCCGGCGGCCATCAGCAAGCCGCCGCCGTAGAGCGCGCCCCGTGACCAGGCCGACGGCTGGGAGCGAGCTCGCAGCGGGGTGAAGGAGTGCGTGGACCGCGTCGCGTCGCGGCGCGTCATCGACATGGAGCCAGGCGGGCCGGCCGGGCCGTTACCGGTGTCGATCTCGGTCCCCTGCGACCCGGCCTCGCCAGCCCCGCTCTCTTCTGATTTGGCGGCGGCGGGTTGTTTGGCTTTGGCTTCGCGTCGGGCTCCGCCGGGGGGTGCGGGGTTGATGGGGGGTGCAGGGGGTGGGACGACGCCGGAGGGTGGTGCGAACCCGACGGATTGGGGTGAGACGCTGATGGATAGGGCTGATGGTGCCTGTGAGGCGGGCGGTGCGGGTGGCGGCGCCCCGGCGGGTGGGGGCGGCGCGGCGGGCGGCGGGGTGTTTAGGGGTGGCAGGCCGGGCAGGCCGGGGAGTTGGGGCAGCGTGGGGGTGCCGACACTCGGCGGGGCCGGCGGTGGGGCGGACGGTGGCGGCGGCGGGCTGGTGGCGGCGATGGCGGCGACGTGGATCTGGGGGGGTGTGGGTAGGGCGGGCAGGGAGGTGATCGACGGGGCGATGGGGGTGTAGCTGCGTCGGGGTTCGAAGGTGAGGGGCCAGGTGGCGGTCTTGGTGGCGACGGAGAGCACGCCGATGGCGTAGACGCGGGGGTGGTTGCCGCGGCCGGTGGTGATCTGGCCGGTCTGGTGGTTGATCTGGCCGACGGACACGTCCAGCGGTATGTAGCCGGTGGGGTCTTGCGGGGTGATGCGCGCCCGGTCTACGCGGGGTAGCCAAGGGTGGGCGGGGTCGGCCTCAAGGAGGTCATAGCGGTGGGTGATCGCCGGGGTGGAGATGTCGTCGTAGCGGATCGGGGCGCTCGGCTCAACCCCTACGGGCTCGCGGCCATAGCCACGTAATGTCATGTGCTGGCCCGGGCCCAGCTGATGGGCGGGGGCGTTTATGCCCAGCCAGTCAAGGACGGGGCGTTGGGTGACCACGACTGCTCCGTCGGGTTGGATGCGAATGATGGTGTAGCCGTGCCAGTAGCCGGCGCCGGCTGTGGTTCCCCCGGTGGCGTCCTGGGGTCCGAACTTGCCGCCCGCCGAAGCGGCGACCACGTTGGGCAGCGTTCCGGTGACCGTGCCCGCCGCCGGTGCCGCGGTGCCCTGTACGGCGTCGGCCAGCGCGTTGGCTTGCGTCGGGGCGGCGGGTGTGCCCGGGATGGCCGACGAAGCCCCACAGGTCGCGGCGTCCTGCACCGTGGGGGCCTTTGCGGGGTCGGGGTAATCGCTGCCTGCGCACGGATAGTGAAGCCCGGGCGCTAGCGCCCAATACAGCCCGTTCCAGCCCATCCGGCCCGAGATCACCGCGGTAACCGAGTATTTGAACAGCAGCGTCTCAAACGCGGTCGAATCAGTCAGCGTGTCCGTCTGAGCACCCGGACCATAGGAATAACTCGGTGTCTGGGAAACCACCACCGCGCGCTCCCCGGTCGCCCGGGTGCACTTCTGAGACGACGAAGTCTCCTGGCCGGGCTCACACAGCACCTGCCCCAGCCACTGAAGCTGCTCCTCCACCGGATTCTGCGCCCCCGCCGCCCCACTCAAGGTCCGCAACGACGTATCCGCCACGACCACGCGGAGCAGAGGCTTGCCGTCACGCTGCACGTCCACCGCGTAATGCGTACGCGCACCACCGGTGGAGACGTTCACCCCGTTGGTGGAGCCCGACGGATCGGGCACCGACGCATCCGGCGGCGCCTGCCCCGTGTCAGGAACGCCAACAAACGACAGGCCCGCGCTCTGAGTCGCTGCGCCACCGCCCCACGGCGCCGGCATACCCGCCAAAGCCTGACGCCAGCCAAGGTTGGCCCCTGCGCCGCCCTGCTGACGCGTCGAGGCCTTATTGCAGTGATACCCGGTCCCCCCTTGGTAGAAGCCGCAGTTGGCGTCGGAGTACAGATCCTGGCTGCCCAACGCACCGAAGAACGGCAGGCCCGCCTGGGCCATCGGCTGGGCGACCAGCTCGGCCCAGCGCCGCGCGTTGACGTCACGGTCGGTAGGCAAAACCGTTGCGCCCACTACGAAGGCCCCACGGGTCGTGGCGGCCGGCCCGCCACCGACGTCCGCGGTATCTCCCGTGAACAGCGAGAACGCCGGCCCGCCAGGCCGGCCGGGGGCATCGGCGACCTCAGACACGATCCGGCGCGAGATGACCTCGTTGGACAGGTTGGTGCCGGTCATCTCCGGACACTCTGTGGCGGCCGCGCGGCTGCAGTCAGACTTGCCAAACGCCGCAAAGGACAGCTCCCCCGCCACCGGCGCGGGCGCGTCAGGCAACGCCGTGGCTCGCCCCGCGCCGCCGTTGAGCAGGCTGTCAGCCGGATCAGAGGAATAGTGCAGAAGCTCGTTGCCCAGGCCGGCGGGACGATCAAGCTGGCCCCCGTCGTCGGGGCCCTGAATTGCCGTCCACGCCTCGAGCTGGCGGGGACGAGGGCCGGGCACAATCGCCATCCCCGCAACCGCCGGCGCAGCGGACACCGACCCGCCCAGGCCCGTGTAGGGGTCGGCCTCATGGGCGGTGTAGAAATGCCCGTTGACCCACGTCAACACCAGCCCGAACTCCCCACCTACCAGGGCACCCGGCCCACCCCCGGGCGGCAACGCGACCGAATGAAAACCGAACCGGTACGGGGCGCCCAAACGCGTCCAACCCGAGCCGGTGTGGTGCAGGATCACGCCCTCATCACCCACGGCAAAGCCCTCACCGGCCGCGTCCACGGCGATCGCGTGCAACGCCACTGAGCGCCCCGCAGCGTTACGCGTCAGCGACTCCCCCTGCCCATCGACACTGTCAAGCCTCCACGACCACACCCCGCCCGCCAGGGTGCCCGCGAAGACCTGCCCGGCGGCAGTCGTCAACCACGCCCGATCAGCGCTCGGGAGCGACACCCCGGTGATCTGCGTGCTGCCCGACACGTCGGGCAACGCCGGTAGCGCATGAAACTGACCGCCCGCCGGCCGCCAGATCAGCGCCAGATCATCCCCGCCCGCCAGCGCCGAGCCGTCAGGGGCCACCGACACCGCCCGCAGACTGCGAAGCGTCCCACACGCCCTCGTGGCTCCCGACGCGCACAGCGTGCCCGCCGCCGGATCCAACGCCACCGCCCCCGGACTTAGATCGGCGATACGTCCCTCTCGCCCGACCGCGACACCTCTCCCATCGGGGCCCACAGCGACCGCGTTCACCGGTGACGGATTGGTCACAACGTTACCCGGATCCCAGCCCGGCACCCGCAGCTTGTCCCAGCCCGTAACCCGGTCATACCTAAACAGGGTGCCGCTCAGGCCCCCCACCCACAGACGCCCATCCGCGCCACCCGCCACCGTCCCGACCGGCTCGCGCACCGGATGAGCCACCGAAGCAAACACCGGCGTCCGCGCCCGGTCGGTGTAGTGATAAAAGAACACGTCACCGTGCCCACAGCCGTCACACGCCGCCACCTGATGCACGGCCGACCAGAACCCGCCTTGCCCATCAGCCGCCAACGCACGCACATTGCCCTGAGAGGATGAGATCTCTGGCTGGAGGAAATAGTTAGATACAAACGGGGCGCCCGCCACCCTCCAGCTCCCGCCACGCTGATCAAAGGACAACACCGGACTTCGGGCCGGGGCCAAGACCGCCACGTCCCCAGCCGCACCGGTGAGCTGGAGCTGATGCTGAAACGCGTCGATCAGATCAGTACCGACCCGCTTGCCGTCGATGGAGAGATAGTCGCTCGCGGCATCGTGCGCCGCCCACGGCGCCCACGCACCGCCGACGCCACCCAAGCGCATCAAGCTCGGGGGGACCTGCTTGAGAATGTCCTGGGTGTTCACGCCCTCAGCGTTGCTTGAGTCAACTCCCTGCTGCCTCAGCTGACTGGGCGACGGGAACTGCCCCACCGCCCAACCTTTGAAGCTGCCGTCGGA
>DASYID010000189.1:0-25764 GCA_036252775.1 Solirubrobacteraceae bacterium | reverse complement strand
CACGATCACGTCGGCGCGGTGGCCGTTGGTGATGTAGGTCTTGGACCCGTTGATGACGTACTCATCACCATCGCGGACCGCCCGGGTCTTGATGCCGGCGACGTCGGAGCCGGCGTCGGGCTCGGTGATCCCCAGGCACAGGATCTTCTCGCCCTTGATCGCCGGCACCACCCACTCCTGCTTCTGGGCCTCGGTACCGAAGGCCAGGATCGGCGGCATCGCCATGTCGGTGTGAACGGCCAGTCCCATGGCCAAGCCGCCCGACTGGGCGTGGACGATCTCCTCGGCGAGCACGAAGCTCGAGTAGTAGTCACCGCCCTGGCCGCCGTACTCCTCGGGCTTGTCCAGGCCGAGGAAGCCCAGCTCGCCCATGCGGGGGAAGACCGAGTTGGGGAACGTGGTCTGCTCCCATTCCTCGGAGTGGGGCGCCAACTCCTTGATGGCGAAGTTGCGGATCGACTCGCGCAGCTGCTCGTGCTCGTCGGTGAAGATGAAGTGGCGCTTGCGCGCGGAGAAGTCGGGCTTGAGCACGGACGACGAGGCGCCGTCGGCCGGTGCGCTGGCGGTGCTGGACACGGTCGGTCTCCCTGGTTGACGGGCTGGGGCGGGGGGCACGCTAGACGACGGGTAGCCGAAAGTAAACAGTAGGACTTCCCACTTACCGCTTGGCGCGCTAGGGTGCGACGGCCTCGCGCCGCCGGCGGGGGTGCTCGGAGGAGACCGTGATGCCTGAGATCGTCCGCTATGAAGTCGCCGACGCGGTGGCCACGCTGACCATGGACCATCCCGCTACGCGCAACGCGCTCTCGGACGAGATGCTCGGTGCGCTGATCGAGGGCTTCACGCGGGCGCGTGGGGACGACGGGGTGCGCTGCGTGGTGCTCACATCCTCCCACGAGAAGGTGTTCTCCTCCGGGGGATCGCTTAGCGGGTTTGCCGGCGAGGTGGCGCTGGTGCACAAGCACTTCGGGTCCGAGCGCTTCATCGAGCTCTTTCGCCTGATCGGGGAGCTGGGCAAGCCCTCGATCTGCGCCGCCAACGGCCACGTCCTGGCCGGGGCGCTCGGCCTGGCGCTGGCCTGTGACCTGATCATCGCCCACGAGCGTGCCGGCTTCGGCACACCGGAGATAAACGTCGGCGTGTTCCCGTTCATGATCATGGCCCTGATCTACCGCAACGTGGGGCGCAAGCGCACCAATGAGCTGCTGCTGCTGGGCGAGCGCCTGACCGCCCACGAAGCGATGGAGGCGGGGATCGTCAATCGCGTGGCCGGCGACGCCGACTTCCGGCAGCTCGTGGGGGAGTGGGCGGCCAAGCTCGCCTCCAAGTCCCCGGTGCTCATGCGCCTGGGCAAGGACGCGATGTTCCGCCAGCAGGACATGTCCTACCTCGACGCGCTGGAGTTCCTGCACGCTCAGCTGACGATCGCGCTGTCCACGGAGGACATCGTCGAGGGGGTCAGCGCGTTCTTTGAGAAGCGCGAGGCCGTGTGGAAGGGTCGGTAGGGGCAATGGCCACCGACACCCCCAGCTCCCTTCTGCGCCCGTTGGTCGAGGACCTGCACGAGCGCCGCGAGCGCATCCGGCTGGGCGGGGGCGCGGAGCGCATCGAGCGCCAGCACGCGGCCGACAAGCTCACCGCTCGCGAGCGCCTGGCCCTGCTGATCGACGAGGGCACGTTCACCGAGCTGGGCATGCATGGGCGCCCCCACTTCTCCCAGCGGGCCATGGAGGGCCGCGATGCCCCCGCTGACGGCGTCATCACCGGCTACGGCAAGGTCGACGGCCGGCTGGTGGCGGTGTGCGCCTATGACTTCACGGTCATGGCGGGGTCGATGGGGATGACCGGCGAGCTCAAGGTCACCCGGCTACGCGAGCTGGCGCTGACCAAGAGGATTCCGTTCATCTGGCTGCTCGACTCGGCGGGCGCACGCATTCAGGAGGCGGTGGGCTCGTTGTTCGCCGGCTCGGGTCACCTGTTCCGCGAGGAGGTGGTGATGAGCGGGGTGATCCCTCAGATCGCCGCGCTGATGGGGCCGTGCGCCGCGGGTACCGCCTACATCCCCGGCCTGGCGGACTTCGTCCCGATGGTCAAGGGGCGCGGATCGATGGCGCTCGCCGGCCCTCACCTCGTGCGGGCGGCAGTGGGCGAGGACGTCACCCAGGAGGAGCTCGGCGGCTCGCGCGTGCACTGCCGCAAGTCGGGCGTGGGCGACCTCGAGGTGGCCGACGACGAGGAGTGCATCGCGCGCATCAAGCAGTACCTCGCCTTCATGCCCCAGAACTGCGAGCAGCCACCGCCCTGGCAGGCCACCACGGACCCGATCGATCGCTGCGACGAGGACCTGCTCGACGTGCTGCCGGCCTCCAACCGCCAGCCCTATGACATGTACGAGATCATCCGCCGGATCGTCGACGACGGCCAATGGTTTGACCTCAAGCCCCAGTGGGCCAAGACGATCATCACCTGCCTGGCGCGCTTCGGGGGCCGCCCGGTGGGGATCGTGGCCAATCAGCCCAAGCAGCTGGGGGGGATCCTCGACAACGACTCCGCCGACAAGGCGGCGCGTTTCGTGAACCTGTGCAACGCCTACGGCCTCCCACTCGTGTTCTTGATGGACGTGCCGGGGTTCATGGTCGGCTCCAAGGTCGAGCAGGCGGGAATCATCCGCCATGGCGCCAAGATGCTGCACGCCGTGGCCAACGCCACCGTGCCCAAGATCACCGTCGTCATCCGCAAGGCCTACGGCGCCGGCTACTACGTGATGAACGGGCGCGCCTACGAACCCGATCTGATCGTCGCGTGGCCCTCGGCGGAGATCAGCGTGATGGGGGCCGAGGGGGCGGTGGAGATCGTCATGCGTCGTGAGGTCGAGCAGGCCGAGGACCCGGCCGCCAAGAAGGCAGAGCTAATCGCCGCCTACCGCGAGATCATCGACGTCTATATCGCGGCGGGCAACGACATGGTCGACGACGTCATCGACCCCCGCGAGACTCGTCCGACGATCGCTCGCGCCTTGGAGATGGCCGAGGGCAAGCGCGTGGAGCGCCCCCACAAGCGCAGCGCCATCGTCCCGGTGTGATGCCCCGCTCCGCCGGACCCCTGCAGCGCAACGACCAGAGAGGATCGACATGAGCCTGCAAGACCCGGTCATCATCACCTGCTCCATCTCCGGCGCGGTGGCCAACCGCGAGCAGTGCCCGGCCATCCCCTACACACCGCAGGAGTACGCCGACGAGGCCCGCCGCATCGTCGATGAGGGTGGCTCGATGATCCACATCCATGCCCGCACGCCCGACGGCGTGCCCTCCTATGAGGTCGAGGACTTCCGGGCGATCACCGACGCGATCCTCGATGCCGTCGACGACGTGATCATCAACTACTCGACCGGCGCGATCGGCGTGCCGCTGGAGAAACGGATCGCCTACCTGCGCGAGCTGCGTCCGGACGTGGCCGCCCTGAACATGGGGTCGATGAACTACGCCAAGTACTCCGCGCGGCGCAAGGACTTCGTCTTTCAGGCGGTGTTCGAGAACTCCTTCGAGACGATCACCACCCTGCTGGAGGCCTTCAACGAGCTGGGAATCCGCGCCGAGCACGAGTGCTTTGACTCCGGTCACGTGGCCAACCTCGATCCGTTGATGGACAAGGGCCTGTTGGCCGAGCCTCTGCAGGTGTCCTGCGTGATGGGGGTCACCGGGGGTATCCGCCCGACCGCGCGCAACCTGTCGCACATGTCCGAGCAGATTCCGGGCGGCCCCGACGGCCCCAACAACTGGGGGGTGATCGGCATCTCGCGCCAGCAGTGGATGCTGGTGGCCGCCGCACTGACCCTGGGCGGCAACATCCGCGTCGGCGTTGAGGACAACTTCTATCTGCCCAACGGCGAGATGGCGCGCTCCAACGGTGACCTGATTGCCAAGGCCCGTCAGCTGACCGAGGATGTCGGTCGGCGCCCGGCGACCGTGGCCGAGGCCCGTGAGATGCTGGGCGTGCCGCGGCGTGAGGTCACCCGGCGTGAGCTGCTGACCGGCTCGGCCGAGGGCCAGCCGTGACCCAGTCGCTGGAGGGGATCCGCATCCTCGACCTGTCCCGGCTGCTGCCCGGGGGCTTCTGCTCGCTGCTGCTCGCCGATCTGGGCGCCGAGGTGCTCAAGGTCGAGGACACCGGCATGGGCGACTACGTGCGCTGGGCGCCACCGTACTGCGAGGGCGCTGACCACAGCGCCCGGTCGGCGCTGTTCCTGGCGCTGAACCGCAACAAGAGCTCGATCCGCATCGACCTCAAGTCCGCCGACGGACGCGAGGTCCTGCTCGCGCTGGCCCGCGAGCATGACGTGCTGCTGGAGTCCTTCCGCCCGGGGGTGCTCGATCGACTCGGTGTGGGCTACGAGAGCCTGCGCGCGGTCAACCCGCGCCTGGTCTACTGCGCCATCTCCGGCTACGGCCAGGACGGGCCCCTGCGCGATCGCTCGGGCCATGACATGAACTACCTCGGCCTGGTCGGCCTGCTCGGCTTGACTGGTGAGGGCGCCGGGCCACCGGTGCAGTCGGCCGGCCAGATCGCTGACATCGGAGGGGGTGCGCTGATGGCCGCGGTGGGCATCCTGGCCGCTCTTCGCCATCGCGAGCGCTCCGGCGAGGGCCAGCTGGTGGACATCTCGATGGCCGATGGGGCCCTGTCGTGGCTGGCCATGGTGGCCGGCCGCATGTTCGCCGAGGGGGTCACGCCCCAGCGCGGCGGACTCGAGCTGGCCGGCAGCCTGATCTGCTACCGGCCCTATGAGTGCGCGGATGGATGGGTCACGCTCGGGGCGCTGGAGCCCAAGTTCTGGGCTGCCTGGTGCGCCGGGGTGGGGCGCGAGGATCTGCTCGAGCGCCAGTTCGAGGCTCCGGGCTCAGCCGCCCACCAGGAGGTCTGCGCCATCTTCGCTGGACGTACCCGCGAGCAGTGGCGGGCCTTCGCCTCCGAGCACGACTGCTGCCTGGAGCCGGTACTTGACCTCGACGAGGCGTTGGACTCAGACCTCGTGCGCGCGCGAGAGATGGTCATCGAGATCCAACAGCCCGGAGCGCTCGCACCCGTGCGCCAGTTGGGCGTCCCGATCAAGCTCAGCGCCACGCCCGCCGACCCCCACCGGCTACCCGGCCCCGCGCTGGGCGAGCACACCGAGTCGGTGCTGCGCCAAGCGGGCTTCGACGAGCAGCGCATCGCGTCTCTGCTGGACAGCGGCGCCGTGGCGGGACCGGCCGAGGGCGTGCAGGGCAGCTTCATGAGCGCATGAGCTCGGCCGCCGCCGAGGGCATGCTCAAGATGCAGGAGCTCGCCGAGCTCTCGGGTGTCAGCTCGGGCACGATCAAGCACTACCTGCGCGAGGGGCTGCTGCCCGAACCGGTGAAGACCAGTCGCAACATGGCCTACTACCCGCCCGAGTTTGTCCAGCGGATCCGCCTGATCAAGCGCCTGCAGGAGGAGCGCTTCATGCCTCTGAAGCTGATCAAGCGGGTGATGAGTGAGGATCCCGATCGCGTGCGCGCCATGGTCGAGCTCGAGGACCGAATTCTCGAGCGCGCCGTGGCCGATCGCGAACGCGGTCGGGTGTCGGCCGCCGAGGTCAGACGCCGCTACGGGATACCCCAGAACGTGCTCGAGCGCCTGGGGGCGCTGGAGGTGCTGACCCCCGGCTCGCGCGGCTATGACCCCGATGACGTGGCGATCATCGAGGCCATCAGCCGCTTTCGGGCGGGCGGCTACGACGAGGCGCTGGGCTTCACCGTCTATGACACCCTGCGCTACCGCGAAGCGCTCGAGCCGCTCGTCGTCGAGGAGGTCCGCACCCTGCTCGACCGCTTGGCGGGCGAGGTGGAGGTCGAGCGCGCCGCCGAGATCATCGGCTCCGGGGCCGAGCCGCTGCGCGAGCTGATCGGGGCGATGCACTCCAAGCTGCTGCTGGCCGAGCTACGTCGCCAGCGGACCCTGGCGACGACGCGCTAGCGCTCGCCTGGGGGGTCCCACTCACCGCCGCTGCGGTGGCCCGTCAGCCGCCGACGGCGCTCTTGGGTGCGTTGGCCACCTTGATGGCGATGATCGTCGAGTCGGTGGCCGAGAAGCTCGAGTAGTCCGACGAACACTCAATGGTCACGTCGGCAGGCCTGTCGAGGGTGCGGGTGACCTGCATGTTGAGCGTGCTGGGCGAGTTGCGGGCACTCACGGCGATCGAAGCGCTGGCGACGTCCTTGTCTCCGGCGGCGTCCAGCGCGCACTGCGCTCCACTGTGCAGGTCGTTGGCCAGGGTCGGCTGGGGCTCGGCCGCGATCACCGTCTTGCCGAATATCGCGTACACCCCGGGCGCCAGACCGTGCATCGTGGCGATGCGCGCGGGTGTGCCGGGCGGAGCCTTTTGCGGTCCGGACTTGCGGTAGGCCTCCACCGCGCTGCTGACGTTGCTGGCCCCGGCGGGACCGCCCGCCCCCGCCCGGTTCGCCGCGCCGGCGAGGATCAGGTTGCGCAGGTCGGCATCGAGGTTGGCCTGGCGCACCGAGCCACGGGCCAGGTTGCCGCTCTTGATCGTGCCCAAGGCGATGTTCGAGCCCGTGATGACGCGTGAGCGGATCTGCGAGCTGTGCCGGATGAGGACTCCCGACGCGGCCAGGCCCGTGCCGGCGGTGGACATGACGAGCGCGATGACGGCGACCACCATCGCGGGACTCGGTCGGCTGAGACGTCGGCGGGGGGTGCGCGGGGTCATGGCAGGGCGCACCATACCCCGTTGGGGCCAAGCCCAATCCCACTCACCAGCGAGCGTGATGGCGCTCCATCACGCCCAGGCCCCCTCTCAGGGTCAGCCCGGACCCCAGCGACCCCGAGAAGCGTCCGAACGGCTGGCGGTAGTCGCTGGCCGCCAGCAGCCACTCGTCGCGGCGTGCGCGCTCGGCCTCCGGCTCGAAGCTGAGGTCCAGATCTCCGCCGTGGACGCGGCTGAGGTCCGGGACGAAGACGACGCGATCCGGCTCGTGAGAGACGCCATCCACCCACACCGAGCGTTCGGAGGCCCGCTCGGGATCGTTGACCCCGGCGACGAGGTTGAAGGCGACGTTCGCCCCGTCGGCGCTTGAGCCCACCCCGGCCGCCCAGAACCACGAGGTCTCGCGCGCGTGGTAGCCCACGGTGTCATCGATCATGCCGCGTGCATCGATGACGATCTTGGTGCCGTCGAGCTCGACCGTTCCGCGGGCCCGCACGTCGCCCTGCTTGCGCGTCCACACATGGTTGTGACCGTGGCTACAGATGGTCTCGACTCCGGCGACCTCTTCGATCTCGAGCTCGATCGAAACGTCGGCGCCGCGCACACTCAAGCCTGCCGGGCGCAGCGCCACCGGTCGGTGACGCAGCCAGCCCGTGTGCTCCCTCAGGACCCCCGCGCGGCGGTCCCACACCGCCCAGAAGGTCTGACGCGTCGGCCCCACCCGGGCATCGCCCACGCATAGCATCAAGCGTTCGTCGAAGACACCCACGTAGCGCCAGCGTTTCAGGGGGCGACCGCGGCGGACGGCGGGCAGCTGGGGAAAGGGACCGAGAGGGCTCACCCGCTGTCCACCGTATCGGCCTCGCTATCGTTTCGTCGTTGTCGTTGACTGACCAGTCAATCCATCGTCGCGTTGAGGGGCACGGCGTACGGGTGGCGGCTCGATCGTCTCCTATCCGCACGTCATGAGGGCCGCGGTGGTCCAGCTCAACAGTGGGGCCGACGGCGCAGCCAACCGGGCCAGCGCTGAGCGCCTGGTGCGCGCCGCGGCCGGTGCGGGCGCCGAGCTCGTCGTGCTACCCGAGAAGTTCAACGTCCTCGGCGACGGCGAGCTGCTCAGGCGCGAGGCCGAGGACCTTGACGGGCCCACGATCGCCTGGGCCCGCGATCTCTCCCGCGAGCTGGCGATCGACCTGGTGGCCGGGTCGATCGCCGAGCGCCGGGCCGGTCAATCCAAGCTGGCCAACACCTGCGTGCATCTCGGCCCCGACGGGGCGCGCCGGGGCGTGTACCGCAAGCTGCACATGTTCGATGTCGAGGTCGATGGCCAGGCCTACCGGGAGTCAGAGCATGAGCAGCCGGGAGCGGAGATCGTGGTCACTGCCACCGCTGGCGGGGTGGGCGTCGGGCTATCGGTGTGCTACGACCTGCGCTTCCCTGAGCTGTATCGGATCCTGGCTCTGAGGGGAGCGCGCGTGATCGTCGTTCCGTCGGCCTTCACCCTGGCCACGACCCGCGATCACTGGGAGATCCTGGTGCGCGCGCGGGCGATCGAGAACGCGGTGTTCATGCTGGCGGCCAACCAGATCGGCGCGCATTCGCCCGGTCGCCGATCGGGCGGCCGGTCGATGATCGTAGACCCGTGGGGGCTGGTGCTCGCCCAGGTGCCCGACACCGAGGGCTACGCCCTGGCCGACCTGGACCTGGCGGCCCAGGAGGACATCCGCGAGCGGCTCCCAGCCCTGGCCCATCGGCGCCCGCAGGCCTATCGCTGGCCCGAGGAGGTCGCGGTCTGATGTCCACCACGCGCCGCCAGGCGGCTGCCGACAAGCGCCGGGTTATCCTCGATGCGGCGCTGCGGGTCTTCGCGCGCCAGGGCTTCCACGCCTGCCGGGTGTCGGACATCGCCGACGAGGCGGGGGTGGCCTATGGCCTCGTTTACCACTACTTCGACTCCAAGGACGAGGTGCTCGACACGCTGTTCCTCGAGCGCTGGAACATCATGCTCGAGCTGATCCGGGAAACCGATCGCCAGCAGATCCCCGCCCGTCAGAAGCTGCGCGCGATCGCGTCGTTCATCATCGACTCCTACCGCCACGACCCCGACCTGATGAAGGTCATCATCGTCGAGGTGACGCGGGCGGCCAACTCCTTCGCTCAGACGCATCTGGAGGCGATCCGCGAGGCCTACCGGATGATCGCGGAGATCGTCGCCCAGGCGCAGGCCGACGGGGAGTTCAAGGTCGCGGTGACCCCCCAGTTCGCGGCGCTCACCTTCTACGGGGCCATTGAGCAGGTCCTGACCGGCTGGATCTTCGGCTTCCTGCCCTGCAACGAGCGCGAGTGTGAGCGCGCGAAGGATCTCGTGGTGGAGATGATCTGCGGTGGCTTGGACGCCGTCGGCGGGCGGTCGGCGGCCGATGCCCCGCAACCGGCGATCTGATTGACTGGCGGCCGATGCACAGCGACATGACCAAGCGCCTGATGTGGTCCGGCCTGCTCGCCGGGCTGGGTGCGCTGGCGAGCATTGTCACCGAGCGCGTGGCCTCGAGCATCTGGCAGCGGGTCTTCGGGGAGGAACCGCCGGAGTGAGCGAGGGGCCGATCAGCGAGGGGCCGCTCGGCACCGGGCCGATGGGTGCCGGGCCGCTGAGCGCTGGGCCGGTCGGCGAGGGGCCGCTGGGCGACCCCGGTGAGGCTCCTCCGCCCCTGTCGCCGGGCGCCCCCCTGCTCGCGGGCGGCGGGGAGCACGCGGGCGCGGCGGCGAGCTCGCTGGCGGTCTCGGGGCAGCGACCGGAGGTTGCCGTCGCCGGTGCCTTCGCTGGAGGGCTTGTGCTGGCCACGATCCTCAAGCGCCTTGGCCGCTGACCCGCAGAACATCGCCGCCGCGGTCTCGGAGGTGACCGAGCGGGCGACCACGCTGATCCGCGAGGAGATCGAGCTGGCCAAGGCGGAGGTCACCGAGAAGGTCACCAAGCTCATCAAGGGCGCGATCGTCGGCCTGGTGGCCGGGATCTTCGTGGTCACGGCGCTGATGTTCATCCTGCACGGGTTCGCCTGGCTGGCCACCTTTGAGCTGTTCAACAACAGCAAGGCGTTCTGGGGCTTTTTCATCGTGGCGGGTGTGCTGCTGCTGGTCGGAGGGCTGGCCGGCTACCTGGCGGCCAAGGCGCTCAAGTCCGGCGCTCCCCCCACACCGGAGATGGCCATCGAGGAAGCGCGCAAGATCAAGGACACCGTCACCGCCCGGGAGCTCGGTCGCTGATGCCCGAACGCAACCCCGAGCAGATCCGCGCCTCGATCGAGGCCAATCGAGCCCAGCTCGCCGTGTCCTTGGACCGCCTGCGGGGAGAGATCGTCGAGCTCGCCGACTGGCGGGCTCATCTCGTTCGTCACCAGACCCCCGTGCTGATCGGGGCGGCAGTGACCGGTTTCGTCATCGGCGGGGGGATCGCGGCGATCGGTGGCCTGTTCCGCCGTCGTCGCTGACGGGAGACCCGTGGGCTGTTGCACCGGGTCGCTGACGCGAGACCCGCGGGCTGTTGCACCGGGTCGCTGACGCGAGACTCGTGGCGGCTACGGCTAGGGCCGGGGCAGTGCCGTCAGGGCTCGAGCAGCCGGGCGGGTAGGCCGCCCACGCCCAGCATCCCGGGGCCGGTGTAGGTCCCGAGGACCGGACCGAGCTCCGAGACCAGCACGGGCTCTGAGCCGAACAGCTCGCGGCCGTGGGCCACCAGGCGCTCGGCCTGCTCGGGGGCGCGGATGTGCTGCACCATCCAGCCGTCAGAACCGTCGCGGTGCAGCGACTCCATGAACTCGACCATCCGCTGGTAGGCCCGACCCGACGTGCGCACCCGTTCGACCGGGGTGATCTCGGCGCCCAGGGTGAGGATCGGCTTGACCTTCAGCGCGCCCCCCAGCCAGGCCTGGGCACGCCCGATGCGACCGCCACGCTGTAGGTACTCCAGCGTGTCGACCGCGAACCAGATCTGGGTCGCCTCGCGCGCCTCGCGAGCCCGCGCCAGGGTGCCCGCCAGGTCACGGCCGCCGCGGGCCGCGGCGGCGGCCGCCAGCACGACCGCGGCGAGGCCACCGGCCGAGCTCTCGGAGTCCATTACCTCGATGCGCCCGCCGGCCCCTCGCTCCTCGCACACCTGCTTGGCCTGCAGAGCGGTGCTGTAGGTGCCCGAGATACCACCGGACATCTGCACCGAGAGGATGTCCTGACCCTGCTCGAGCAGGGGCTCGTAGACCTCGAGGAAGTCGCCCACCGACGGCTGGGAGGTCGTCGGCATCTCCGTGCCGGCCAGCAGGCGGTCATAGAAGGAGTCGAAGTTCTCCATGTCCCCTTCGCGCTGAGGGTCGTCCCCCCAGTTGACATAGAGGCTGACCTGACCGATGCCGTTGGCTGCCAGCAGCTCGGGGGGCATGTAGTGCGTCGTGTCGGTGACGATCGATACCCCGCCCATCGGCCGCGTGACCCTAGCACCGCCCGCTGATCCGGCGCCGCTGGTGCTCACGGTGAGAGCGGGCAGGGAGGACTAGACTGGCGCCCGAAACTCTTGACGACGACGCTGCTCACCGGCGGAGCGGGCCTCGTGGGCTCGCACGTGGCCCGATTGCTGGTCGAGCGTGGCGACACGCTGCGCCTGACCGTTCGTCCGCGAACGCGGCTGGACAACCTCGCCGACCTGGACTTCGAGCCGATCCTGTGCGATGTCCTGGATCGGCGCGCCGTGCGCCGCGCCCTGCGTGGGGTAACACGGGTGTTCCACACGGCGGGGCTGGCGAACCTGAGGGCCGGGGCCGACGCCCTGTTTGCGATCAACGTAGACGGGACTCGCATCGTGCTCGAGGAGGCCCTGCGGGCTGAGGTCGAGCGGGTGGTCTTTACCTCCTCGGTGGCCGCCATCGGCCCGGCGCCCCGCGGCTCGACGGCGGATGAGAGCCAGGTGTTCCGGGCCGGGGGCCACGGCCTGGCCTACGTCAACTCCAAGCATGAGGCGGAAGGGGAGGCCCTGCGCCTGGCCGCCCAGGGGCTGCCGGTGGTGATCGTCAATCCTGCCCATGTCTTCGGCCGCGGAGACGTCAACCACTCCTCCACCGAGATGGTGCGCCGCTTCCTGCGCCGCGAGATTCCCGCCTATGTCGACGGTGCCTTGAACATCGTCGATGCCGAGGACGTCGCGCAGGGTCACCTGCTCGCCGACGAGCGCGGCGCGGTGGGAGAACGCTACATACTGGGCAACCGCAACTTCACGCTCGACCGCCTGTTCGCCGACCTCGGCCGCATCTCGGGGGTCGCGCCGCCGGCGGTCAAGCTCCCGCTACCCGCGGCGCTGGGGCTGGCGATGGCGGCCGAACGCCTCCCCGGCCGGCCGGTGATCACCATCGATGAGGTGCGGGCGTCGTCGTTGTGGTGGGCCTATCGCTCGACCAAGGCCAAGCGCGAGCTCGGCTGGAAGCCCTCTCACCACGAGGACACCCTGGAGGCAACGATCGACTGGTACCGGGAGCGCGAGCCGGGTCGCCTGGCCACCGCCGGGACCCGTCAGCCCACCGCGTTGCGACTGGTGGGCGGGGCGCTGCGCGCGGGCGGCGGAGTGCTCGAACGCCTGGCGCCCTGACGGCGCTACGCTCGGGCGATGGCCACCCTCTATCGCTGCCGGACGCCCACCGACTGGCTGTGCCCGTGCGGGCGCGTAGCGCGGGAGCTGCGCCGCTCCGGCGTTTGCGCCGAGCACGTGCGCGTCCCTCAGCGTCGGCGGGGACGGGCCGAGGTTCGCGCCCTGAGCGATCAGCCCCATGTTCCCGTCCTGGTCATTGGCGGCGAGACGATCTGCGACTCGAGACGCATCGTCGAGCACCTGCGCTGGCGCGTAGAGCAAGGGCAGGGCGAGACGGGTTAGAGCGGCGACGAGCGCAGCGGCGGCCTACAGGACGAGCATCGCGGGGTGCAGCCACGCCCTACAGGACGACCAGCGTCGGGCGGACCCTCTCCCGGGAGAGGCGGGCGAGCAGACGCCCGAGCCAGAGCCGGCGCTCGGGGTCGGCGGCCTCGCCGGTGTTGGGCACGGTCAGCGAGACGCCGGACGCGGCCCTCGTCATCCGCCAACCGGGGGGAAGGCCGCTGGCTCGGACCGCGTCGGTCAGTGCCGGACCGTCCCCATCGGCCACACGAACCACGGTGGGTCGTGCCCCCGTAGCGGGGAGCTTCACCGCGCGCGACACGACCCTCCCGGAGCGCCAGCGCGTCAGAGGCGCCGTCGCGCTGGTCGGTGACCGCCTACGCGCCGCCCCGGCCGACGGCGGGTACAGCAGGGCGTTGGCCAGCAGGCGCTCGGTGCCCGGCGTGTAGGCGCGAAAGGCGGGGTCGAAGCTGAATAGCACGGTCCGGCCCGAGCCCAGCGGCTCGTCGAGGACAGCGGGCACTCCGCGCAGGGCATCGGTGCCCTCGGTGTAGCCGGAGACAAACGGGCCTTCGGGCGTGTCGGGATACCGGGCCGCGACGCGGGCGGCCGGGCCCGGGACGAGGATCGGGTCGCCGGCGTTAAACGCATAGGCGCTGGCGGGCTGCCCCCAGGCCAGGGGATCGGCGGTGTCCTGGCTGAGCCCGAGCAGCGCCCCAGCCACCACCAGCCCGGGCGGTGCCGGCCGGGCCTGGGTGCCCGTGACGCCCGCGGCCTGGGCGACGGCCAGACCCTCTCCGCGCTCGCCCACGTAGATCCCGCCGGAGCGCACGAACGTCTGCACGGCGGTCAGTGCGGATGGGCTCAGCGAGGCACCGCCGCCGCCCCCGCCCTCGGCTACGAGCAGGTGCGAGAAGCCTCCCGACGACAGACGCCCGGACTCCAGGTCGCCGGGCCGCAGCATGGCGATACTCAATCCCAGGCGCTGCTCGAGCTCAAAGCGCCACCAGGAAAAGCTCAATGCCGGGCCGGTGCCGTGCTCGGGTTGGCCGGCGCTCGATGCCGGAGTGGTGGGCGCCAGCATCGCCACCGAGGGCGCCCGCAGGGCGACCGTCCCCGGGGGGACGCTGGCCAGGACCCGGGGGCGGGTGGCGTACGCCGCCGCCAGGCGTGCGAGCAGGCGGCGATCGACGGCGCCCGGCACGACGATCGCACCCGCCGACGGGCCGGTGCCCCGACCGCTGATCCGCGACAGCCTCACCCCGCGGGTCTGCAGGGCGAAGGCGAGCTCCAGCGAGCGCTCGGAATCGGTGGGCAGCCAATAGCCGGCGGCCGCGGGCAGCGCGGAGCGCGGGGCGGGCCTCCAGGGCACCAGGCCCGGGCCGGGACGTCGGTGGCGCCACACGGCTCGAGCCAGCGGCGCCGCCGTGTAGCCGCCCTCGAGGCCTGCCAGCAGGGGGGCCGACCATGCGCTGACGTCATAGAAGTAGGGAAACGGCGAGTAGCTGTCCTCGCCGAGCAGGGCCTGCACCCAGTGCTTCTGGGCCTGGTCCATCGGCACCACCAGGGCTCCCGCCCCCAGGGTGGCCGGGCCCAGCTGGTGGGTTCCGTAAGGGTGGTAGCGGGCCAGGGCGAGGGGACGCCTGGAGCGGTACACCGCTACGCCCTGGGAACGCAGCGTCGCGGCGAGCGCCTCGGCGTCGGCCGTGCTGCGGGTGCCGCTGAGCAGGTAGGCGTACACCCGCCCCGGGGGCACCGGCCGGCGGACCTGGTTGCCGGGCTCGAGCACGCGATTGGGAGCGAGCAGGCCGCGTGCTCCCTGGGCGGCGGCCCGCGACCACACGCCCACCCATCCCCGCAGCAGAGCGGAACGGTGGGTGGCGACGCTGGTCACCAGGGTCTGGGCCGCCAGCAGCTGTCCCGCCACGCGGTCTGGGAAGGGCGCATCGGCCCCCTTCTCCAGGGTGATGCCGGCCGAGCCGAACAGGGTGCTCGAGGCAACGTCGCTCAGGCCCATGAAGAACAGGTCGTAGGGGCCGTAGCTGGCGTGCTCGAGACCCCGCGCATCGAACGCACGGGCCAAGGCTGGCCCGAGAATCCCCTCGATCGCGGCCAGGCCCTCGGTCGGGACCTCGTGATGGATGGGGTCGGCGTTGGGAGGAAAGAAGAACCCGCTGCCCGACTGCTCGTGCTGGTCGCCGAGGACGACGGGCGGGAAGCGCGAGAGCAAGGCCGTGCGCGCCCTGGTCTCGGGTTGGGTCTGGGCGAACCAGTCGCGGTTGAGATCGAACCCGTAGGCGTTGACGCGGGTGCCGGCGGCACGACCGTCGGGGTTCTGCAGCGGGGCCACCACCAGCATCACCTGGCGCAGGCGCCGCACCGTGGCACAGCCGTTGTCGGCGGCCAGCTCGTAGAGCAGGCGCATGTCGGCGTCGCTGCCGCTGGGCTCGTTGCTGTGAACGCTGCCCGCCAGCCACGTGACGGCCGGTCCGGCCAGGACCGCCCGGCGCTGGCGGGGGCTCGCCGTGCCGGCCCTAACCGCCCTCAGGCGCGTGCTCAGCTGGCGCTGACGTCGGGTAGACAGCTGAGCGGGGCTGGAAACAAGCGCGTAGGGCAGGGGGCGGCCCTGCCATGACCGGCCGTAGGAGCTGACACGTACCCGGGCAGAGGAGTGTGCGAGGGCGTCCAGGTAGGCCGTGATCTCCTCGTCGGTGGCTGGGCGCGACCCCAGGACGAAGTGGTTGACCGCCTCCCAGGTCGGCACCGCCGGGTTCAGGCTGGAGGTCGGGGTGCAGGCGCGCGCGCTGTGAGCGAGGAGCATTCCCAGCACCGCGGCCCCCACCAGCGCGCGGGCTCCTCGGCCGCCAGCGGATGAGCTCATCCCTGTTGATGCTAGTCGCGCCGCGCCGCTGGGACCGCTAGTGTCGCGACGTGCGAGCGCATCGACACTGGGGAGGCCAGTCTCACCGTCGGGGCCGCAGCATTCGCGGGCTGTTCCTGCTCGCGCTGGCCGGATCCGTGTGGCTGGCCCACTCCCCGGGCGCCTGGGCGGGGGACCCGATCATGCCGCTCTCCCAGGTGCACAAGGGGATGACCTGCACCGCCTATTCAGTGTTCTCGGGCACCGAGATTGAGGGATTCACCGCCTCGGTGGTCGACGTGATCGCCGGTGACGCCGGCGCCCAGGCGCCGGCGATCCTGATCCGCCTGTCGGGATCTAGGATCGAGGCCACGGGTGCCGGCAACGGGTTCTCGGGATCGCCGATCTACTGCCCCGACGCCAACGGTGTCCAGCGCAACATCGGCGCCATCTCCCAGGGCATCGGCCAGTACGGCAACACCGAGCTGCTGGCCACGCCCATCGAGTCGATGCTGGGCCAGCCGGTGGTCCCGCCCTCCGATGCCCGACGCGACCCGGCGCTGCGCCGGCGAGCCCGCAATCTGTCTGAGCCGCTGACCATCACCGGGGTGTCGGCGCCGCTGCAGGGCTACCTGACGCGTGCGGCGGCTCGATCCGGGCGCGCGCTGTACTTCGCTCCCTCGCGCCCGCTGTACACGTTCCCGCCCCAGACGCTGCGGCCAGGCGCCGCCGTGGCGGTCGGCCTGGCCAGCGGTGACGTGACCGCCGGAGCGATCGGCACCGTCTCCTACACCGACGGCAACCGGGTATGGGCCTTCGGCCATCCCCTTGACTCCGCCGGTCGCCGGTCGCTACTGCTCGAGGACGCCTACGTCTATGACGTGATCAACAACCCGCTGGGCCTGTCGGAGGCGGCTACCACCTACAAGCTGGCGGCCCCCGGCCACGACCTGGGCACCCTGACCGGCGACGGCGCCAGTGCGGTGACCGGGGTGCTGGGAGCGCTGCCGCCGCGAATCGCCCTGCATGTCCTGGCGCTGCGCCCCGACACCGGGCGTCACCTGTCGCTGAACGTGCAGGTGGCTGATGAGCGGGACGTCGGGTTGCCCGCGGGCTCCAGTGCCCTGGCCACGATCGCCCCGATTGCCATCAGCGAGGCCGCCGCCTCCATTCTGGGCGGCACCCCGCCTCGCCACAGCGGCTCGCTTTGCCTGAATATTCACGTGCGCGAGCGGGCGCGGCCGGTCGGCTTCTGTAACACCTACGTCAACGCCGGCGGCTCCCCGGCCGGGGTGCTCGACACGACGATGCTGGCCGACGTCAGCCAGGCCATGGGCGTGCTCGACTCCTATCAGCTCGCGCCGCTGCACATCACCGGCGTCGAGGGCAACCTGCAGTTCGTGCCCGCTGTGCGCCAGGGCGTGCTTCTGGGCGCCCGGGCGCTGGGCCCGGTTCGGCGCGGGGGGCGCGTGCGCGTGGCGCTCACCCTCCAGCGTCCGCTGGGGCCGCGCCACACGCGCACGATCACCGTTCCCATCCCTCGGGGGGCGCGCCCGGGCCTGGACCAGGTGACCCTGTCGGGGACGGCGGCCGACTCCGCGCCCTCCAGCGCGCCGACCACCACTGTCACGCTCGGGTCCCCCGGCGCGACCCCGCCCGCCAACGCCAACTCCGCCAGCGCCGACCAGGGTCCGGCGTCGCCGGACGAACTGGCCCACCAGATCGCCACCATCCACCGCTACGATGGGGTGACCGCGGTCCTGGTGGACGGGCACAAGCGGGGTGTCCGTCGCGTCTACCGCGACCCCAACCTGCGCATCAGCGGCTCGGCGAGCTTCTCGGTCCGCGTGCGTCGCTGAGCGGTCAGGCGAGCCGGTTCTCGATGCCCAGGGGAGCGACTGCGCCCGGTTGCCCGGTGGCCGATGCCGGCTCGGGCGAGGCGGACGCTGAGGCGTTCGAGTCCTCGGGCACCCCGAGCGTGGGGGCCAGCTCACCCGACTCATACATCTCCATGACTATGTCGCAGCCGCCGATCAGCTCGCCACCCACGAACAGCTGCGGGATCGTAGGCCAGTTCGACAGCGCCGAGAGCTCCTGGCGAATGCGGGGATCGGGGAGCACATCGATGGCCGCGAAGGGGGCGTCGAGGGCCTGTAGGGCGGCGACCGTTCGGGCCGAGAAGCCGCAGGCGGGCTGTTCTGGCGTCCCCTTCATGAACAGCAGCACCCGGTGGTCGGCGATGGCCTGGGCGATTGCGCTGCGAATCTCGTTGTCAGGCTCGGCGGGCGGTGTGCTCATGATCTCCTCGTCTCGGTTTGGGTCTTCAGCGAGAGGGCGTGAATTGGCCCCCCGATCTCCTCGCCGAACACCTCATAGACCATCCGGTGCTGCTCGATGCGGCTCCGCCCGGCAAAGGCGGGTGAGGTCACCGTGGCCTGGAAGTGGTCGCCGCCCCCCGTGTAGTCCTGCACCACGGCCTCAGAATTGGGGATCGCGGCCTCGATGCGGCGGCGAATCTCGTCGGCGTCGGGCATGCTCACGCCAAGCGTAGAGGATCGCTCCGCGGGCCGACCGGGGCGCTACACTTTTAGAAGCATTGAGCAACCAGGCGGGCGGTTGGGTCCGCGCGTCGCGCTCACACCGACCCCGGAGCAGCCATGATCACGATCACCGACAAAGGCGCCGAGAAGGTACGAGAGTTCCTCGACGGTCAGGACGCCGACCTGTCGACAGCCGGCCTGCGCGTGGCGGTCAAGGGCGGGGGCTGCTCGGGATTTCAGTACCAGCTGGCCTTCGACGAACAGCGCGACAGCGACGCGATCTTCGAGGACCACGGCCTGCGCCTGCTGGTCGACCGTCAGAGCCTGCCCTACGTGGCCGGCTCGGTGATCGACTACCACGAGGGCCTACAGGGCGCCGGCTTTCAGGTCAACAATCCCAATGTGGTCGCCGCGTGCGGCTGCGGGTCCTCCTTCCGGGTCGCCGACGAGGAGCAGGTCTCCGCCGTCTGAGCGTCCGTGCGGTTGCCGCTCGCGCGGTCTGCCGGCTCGTTGGGCTCGGGCTCGTGGCGCTCGCCGCGGCGGCCTTGCTGGTGCTCGCTGGATGTGGACAGCGGTCACCTCCCATCCTCAAACAGGCGCCCCCAGCGCCAGCGGCTGGGGCTCCCATGGCGCCAGCGGCTGGCCCTCGCGTGGCGCCGGGGCTGGCCGTGGGGCTGGACGAGCGCAACGCCAACCTGCTCTTCAGTCCGCTGGCCCGTGCGCAGGCGCCCGCGGGCTTCGGGTGGGCACGGGCCGCGCTCGCGCAACTGGAGCCCACGTTCCTGCGTGTGGACGTGGACTTCGCCCAGCTCGAGCCGGTTCCCGGGATGCTGCGGCTGGACATGGCCGCCGATGGCTGCCTGCGGGGCAATCCTCCCTGCGCGCCCTTTGCCGGGCTCAGCGACCAGCTGGCGGCCGCGGCCTCCCAGCAACGGGCCCATCCCGGGCGCTTCATCGTGGTCATCGTCGTCTACGGGGTGCCGGCGTGGGCGGCGCGTGCGCCGCACGGCTGCGAGCGCGCCGGAACGGCGGCGCGGTCGCGTCCGATCAATGCGGCGGGCCTGGCCGGCTACCGCCGGCTGATCGATGCGCTGCTCGTCCTCGGGGCCCAGCGAGGGGTCAGCCTCGGGTACTGGAGTCCGTGGAACGAGCCCAACCACCCCTACTTCATCAGCCCGCAGCGGGCCACCTGCGCCTCCGCGGCTCGGTCACGGGCCCTCGCCGTCTACTCGACGCTGGCCCGAGCCATGCGCGACGAGCTGGCGGCGCGCGGGGTCGCCCATCACCTGATCCTGGGAGAGCTCGCCGCGTTTCCCCACCGACGCCCGCTGGCCACCGGGGTGAGCGAGCTGATAGGCGGCCTGCCGCGCGACGTACTCTGCGCGGCTGATGTGTTCGCACTTCACGCCTACGCCCGCCGCGGGCAGGCGACGGTCGGTCCCGGGGCGGTGCGTGAGGCCGAGCGGGCGCTGGATGCCCGCGGCGGCTGCGGGCGCCGGCTGACGCTCTGGGTCACCGAGACCGGTGCCGGAGCCCCACATGCCGGCGCGCGACGCCCGCGCGGGTCGGCGGACATGAGGGCCGGGTGCCGTGAGCTGGCGGGCCAGCTCGCTCGCTGGAACGCCGACCCTCGGGTGACCGCCGCCTTCCAGTACACCTTCCGTGAGGACACGGCGTTTCCCGTCGGCCTCGTCGACCCCTCGCTCACGCGCCTGTACCCGGCCTTCTACGCCTGGCGTGCCTGGAGCGCGCGTCAGGGCGCCCGCGGCCCGGCGCCCCCGCCGGTCCGCGAGTGCGCACCTTGAGACAGAGACCTCTAAGGGGTCGCCTCCAACGAGCGCCACAGGTATCGGCAGGCCGTCGAACGGTGCGGACGCCAGGGCTCGGCGAGCGCCTCCAACTCGGCCCCGCTCGGCAGACCGTCCAGACCGTAGAGTCGCTCGGCGCCCCGGCGCACGCCCAGGTCGCCGACGGCCAGCACATCCGGGCGCTCGAGCTGGAAGATCAGGAACATGTGGGCGGTCCACCGGCCCAGTCCCTTGACCGCCACCAGCTCGGCGATCACCTGCTCGTCGGGAAGGGTGGCGATCCGCTCGAGCTCGAGCTCGCCCCGCAGGACGTGCTCGGCCAGCGATTGCAGGTAGGCGGTCTTGGCGCGGGAGAGCCCGCCGGCGGCACGTAGCTCGTCTGGGTCGGCCTCGACGATCTCCTGGGGCGTCGGGGGACGGCCCCCGAAGCGGTCGGTCAGGCGGCGATAGATCGATCGTGCCGCCGCGGTGGACAGCTGCTGGCCGACGATCGCGCGCAGCAAGGCTCCGTAGTGGTCATCGCGAGCAGGGCGCGAGGGGTCGGGTCCCTCGGGCAGCGGGCCGATCCGGTCGATCAAGCCCGCGAGCACCGGGTCGCGGTCGCGCAGGTACGCGGCCGCCACCGTCGCGGTCAGGGCTGGCCCTCCGCGGCTCCCGGGACCCCGGTGTTGGTCGAGTACTTGGGCTGGATCTTCATCTCCGGGCGGAAAGAGTGCACGGCCTGGGAGACGGCGATCGCCGCCTCGGCGAAGCCGGTGGCGATCAGCTTGAGCTTGCCCTCAAAGGTGCTGATGTCCCCGCACGCCCATACTCCGGGCAGGTTGGTCTTCATCAGCCCGTCGACCACGATCGCGCCCTTGGACACCTCCATACCCCATTCCTTGAGGGGCCCCAGGGCGGTCTTGAAGCCGAGCTGAAGCAGGATCGCGTCGACCTCGAGCTCGATCTCGTGCTCCTCGTCCTCGGAGTGAAACAGCACCACGCGCTCGATCGATCCGTCGCCCGCGACCTCCTTGATCTGAAACGGCACGTGCAGCGCGACGTCGCCCCGCTCGGCTGCCTCCAGCACCTGTCCCACGGTCACCTCGTGGGCCCGAAAGCCCTCACGACGGTGGACGAGGCTCACCTCGGCCGCAGTGTCGAGCAGGTTGACCACCCAGTCGCAGGCCGAGTCACCGCCCCCAACGATCAGGACCCGCTTGCCGGCGAAGGCCTGCTTCTCGCCGACCAGGTAGTGAGCGCCGCGTCCTTCCCAGGGCGTCAGGTCATAGCCCGGCAGCTTCTTGGGCTCAAAGGCGCCGTGGCCGCCGGCGATCACCACGGCGCGCGAGCGCAGCGTGCCGCGGTCGGTGTGCAGCACCACCAGCTCGCGCTCGGGATCGGCGGGATCGGGCTCCCAGGCGATGCGCTCGGCGGTGGTCTCCAGATGGACCGGCACGTCGAACTGCTCGAGGGTCTGTTCACGCAGGGCCTCGACCAGGTCCCGGGCCAGGACCCGCGGGTAGCCGGGCACGTCGAAGATCCACTTCTCGGGATACAGCGTGGTCAGCTGGCCGCCGAGCTCGGGCAGCGAGTCGATGATTCGGGCGGATGCCTCACGCATTCCCGCCCAGAAGGCGGCGCTGAGACCGACCGGGCCGGCCCCGATCACCGTGATGTCGCGCACCTCGTCATAGTCACGGGAGAGCGCCTTGGAGTCCCCAATCAGGTCGTTCATCAGCGCCAGGCTAGGAGGTCAGCGTAAGGGGGGGCTAGGAGGCGGAGGCCAGTGGCTCGGCCACCAGCGCCTCGCCGTCGAGAGCGTTCAGGGCTCGGGGCAGGGAGGCGGCGATGCAGGTGAAGCTCGGCGTGTCGCGCAGGGTGAAGGAGGAGGCCTCGGTGGTACGCAGGCGTTGGACGAGGTCCAGGAAGGCTCCGGCGTCGTCGGTGTCGAAGGCGACCACGAACTCCTGGTCGTCAAGGCCAAAGCAGTAGGTGGTGTGGTTGTCGACGGTCGGATATTCCCGTCCCACGGCGATGTGCTCCTGCATGATCCGCCAGCGCTCGTCGGCGTCCAGCGCATACCAGGCCCGCGTCTTGACGAAGGGGTAGACGAACAGGTACTTGCCCGTGAACGGCCGCGGAACCCGGCGCTGCTCGTCTGAGTACTCAGAGCTCTTGCGCAGACCCAGGAAGGAGTGGGGGATGTTGGCCCACTTCATCAGCCCGCTCTGGGCCAGCACGACGTGAAACTCGTGGATGCGGTCGAGATTCTCGGCCTCGGCGATCAGCAGCAGCTCGGCGTCGCCCCGTGTGCCGACCAGCGAGAAGGACTGCAGGAGGTGATCGGCGCCGAAGTCCTCACAGGCCGCCAGCAGCTCACGCTTGTCCGCCGCGCGAAGGTCGTCGTCCTGGCGCCGCCAGGCGGGGTCGACCTTGATGAACGTGTACTTGACGAAGTGACGATCGGTCATGCCGGAGAAAGCGAAGCAGGCCGAGCGGGGCGCCCGACGCTTCAGAAAGTATAGGGTGCCCGACCGTGAGCTCCCGGCCCGCAGGAGGGGCGATCACGCTGGGGCCGATGGGGCCCGAGCGACGCCGCGAGGCCGTGAGGATGCTGACGGCGGCGTTTGACGATGACCCCGCCTGGCTGGCCGTCGGTCCGCGCAGCGCGCGCCTGCGCCGGCGGGTCATGGACCTGTCGCACTGGGGCGAGCTGGCGGTGGCCGGGCGCTTCGACGGGCACATGCGCGTCGCTCAGAGAGGCTCGGCGCTGGAGGGTCTCGCGCTGACCTACGCGCCCGGCCGCTATCCGACTCCGTGGATGTCTGAGGCCTACTACCTGCCGGCGCTGGCGATCGCGGGCCTGCCCGCCAGCGTGCGCAGCCTGCGGGCGGACTCGATCATCGAGGCCGCCCACCCGCGGCGCCCGCACCTCTACCTCTCGCTGCTCGCTGTGGCGCCCGAGGCCCAGCGCACGGGCGTGGGAGGGGCGCTGCTGGGCTGGGTGTTCGAGCAGGCCGAGCGGCTCGAGCTGCCGGTCTACCTCGAGGCGACCAAGGCGATCAACGTGCCCTACTACGAGGGCCACGGCTTCACGGTCACCGGGGAGGCCGGTCTGCCTGGCGGTGCGCGGGCGTGGTTCATGTGGCGCGAGCGCACCTGAGGCAGGAGCCCTCGGGTGATGGGCGAAGGGACCTGGGTGACCCCCGCCAGCGAGGACGCCCGGCCGGGCCATGACCAGCAGCCGGACGCCTGGGTCTACCTGCTGCGCTGCCGCGACGGCTCCCTGTACACCGGCTGGACCACCGACGTGACCCGCCGCCTGGCTCAGCACCAGGCGGGAACGGCCAGCCGCTACACCGCCCCACGCCGCCCGGTGGCGCTGGCACTGGCGCTGCCGATGGCCGATCGCACCGCAGCCCGACGCGAGGAAGCCAGGATCAAGCGCCTCACCCGCGCGGAGAAGGTCAGGCTGGTTGCTGGGGGATAAATAGCCGCCAGCTAAAAGGGGTGATAGTCGCTTTCTCCGGAGGCCAGGATGGACGCATTCAGCTCGTAGAGCGCGCGGTTTCTAAGGCGGACGTCCTCCAAGAGCGCACTGCTCCATCCGTAGGCCGCCAGAACCGCGAGATCGAGCTCCTGATGAGCGGAGCGGAGCGCTGCATACGCGCCCTCATCGAGCCGGTTGTAGAGAATCGTCAGCCCGATCTCGTGCTCCGCGCACAGCGTTGAGCGCAGATCGAGCAACTGCCTGGACAAGGTCGCGATGCGTTCCTGCTGCGACTCGCTGGGGCTGGGCCAGGGAAAGGTCTCGAATGCGCTGCTCGGGGTGTAGCGGATGTCGGCGCGCAAGGTGGATGAGCGGGCTCTGGCCCACCCGGTGTGGATGCCGCTCGTCAATACGCCCATGGCGTAGTCGGTGTCGAGGGCGAACATGTTGGTGCTGTTGCTCGGCCTCCAGGCCAGATCGCACCACGCGAACAGGATTCGCTTGCCGGTCGCGGTACCGGCGATGAATCGGCTTAGGCCCTCGATGGCGAGGCGGAAGTCGGGTCGGGGCCGCCACAGCCGCCACCAGCAGTCAAAGTAAACGGGATCGAGGTCCCGCGTTGGCTTGACTCGCTCGCGGACAACGTCAAGCGCAGCCGGAAAGCGCATGGCATCCTCGAGGGCCAGGAGCCCAAAGTCGATGATGTAGCGGGACGGACGCTGATCGATTCGACCCGCGATGTCCTTCCCACCCAGGTAGGGCCGCACGACGCAGGTGTAGTCGGCGTCTGCGCGGGACAGCAGCGTGTGTGCCTCGGAGCTCTCGAGGACAAACCCGCTCCCCCGGGGTATGACGCCCTGGAACGCGATGTCCCTGTTAGCGGATAGAGGGGGAACATCGGCGATCGGGATAGTGGACGGCTGAAGGGCCGTATCGATTCCCTCGACCCCAGCCTCGTCGAGGACGAACCGCTCTGGCAGTGGGTCCGGATCCTTGACCCAGTTGACGATCGCCACCTCGACCACGGCCTCGCCAGGCCAGGGCTGGGTCGACACGGCGTCGGTGATGACCCCGCCGTTGCTGACCAAGTAGTTCAGGCTTGCCGACCGGGCCCGGTTCTGAGCGATCGAGTTGGTTCCTACGAGCCCCGCGCGCTGGCCTGGCCCTAGATGGTCGTGGGCCTTTCGGAACCAGTAGACACAGTGGTCCTTGATGCCGCAGTCAAACGCCTCCTTCAGCCACGTCAGGTACTCGTCGCCGAGCAGCGCACGGAGGTTGCGATCACCGTGGAATGGTGGGTTGCCGACGATCACACTGGCTGGAGGCCAGGCCACGCGGAGGGCATCCGCCGCGCGGATGCCGGAGAGGTCCGCGAGGGGGAGGGTGGCCTCGTCCAGGTTGAGCTCGTCGACTGCAAGCTTGTGCCCCATCCAGAGCGTTACGCGAGCAAGGGAAACAGCGAAGGCATCGATCTCGATGCCCCTGACGTTGGTGAGGGGGAAGAACGCGGCGATCGCGCTCTGGCCCGCACGCACCCCCGCGGCGGCGCGTAGGTCACGCTCACGATCGTGCAGCCGCCGCTCCAGTCGTCGCAGCTCACGGTACGCGGTGTAGAGGAAGTTGCCCGATCCGCAGGCCGGATCCAGTACCACGTAGTTCATGAGCTCGTGCTGCAGGCCCTGGATCTGCTTGAGCGTGGTCGCCGACTCGATGCGGTCCCTCCACGGGTCGACGATTGTGGGCTTGATCACCTTTTGGATGTCGACCTCGTGGGTGTAATGGGCGCCGAGTGCGTGCTGAGCCTCCGGACCCAGGGTGCCCTGCAGCAATGACCCGAAGATATGCGGCTCGACCTCGCGCCAGTCGTACTCGCAGGCCAAGCGCAGCAGCCGGAGCTCGTCCTCGGTGAGATGCACCTCGGCGGGCTCCTCGAACAATCCGCCGTTGACGTATCGCGTGTCGGCGTAGAGGCCCCCCGGCGGCCGTGGACCCTCACGATTTAGCCAGGCAAAGAGCTGACCGATGTCATCCGCGCTCGACCGCCCCGGGCTCTCGATCAGCTCATCGACGAGCCTGGTGAAGAGATGCCCCTCGAGCTGGCCGAGATCCTCGGCAAAGAGGCACCACACCGACTGCAGGAGAAAATTGCGCCGGACGTCCGGGCCCGCGGCGTGTCGGTCTCCGAGGTGGTGATAGAGGCTTGTCATGAGGCTGACGGCCTGTCGGGTGACAGCCTCCTGGGTGGCGACGAACATGGGCTCGCGTTCGGCGAGGAACATGAGCGCGTTCATCTGGTCGGGAAGGTCGATCAACGCGAACTCGGCGCGCGGATCGTTGGGGTAGGCGCCCGGCTCCCAGACCTCGAACCGTTGGAATGCGCAGAGCACGACAAACCTAGGCGCGGGGATGTTGTGAGCGGGATCGGACGCCT
>DASYID010000188.1:0-29330 GCA_036252775.1 Solirubrobacteraceae bacterium | reverse complement strand
TGATCAGCTTCCGGCGGCGCGTGTCCGGCGTCGGCGAGGCGGATATGTCGCGGCGGTAGATGATGTTGACCGCTCCCTCCGGGCCCATGACCGCCACCTCGGCGCTCGGCCAGGCGAAGTTGAAGTCGGCCAGCAGGTGCTTGGAGGACATGACGTCATAGGCGCCGCCGTAGGCCTTGCGGGTAATGACCGTGATCTTCGGCACGGTGGCCTCGGTGAAGGCGTAGAGCAGCTTGGCCCCGTGGCGGATGATCCCGCCCCACTCCTGGGCGGTCCCGGGCAGGAAGCCGGGCACGTCGCAGAAGGTCAGCAGCGGGATGTTGAACGCGTCGCAGGTGCGCACGAAGCGCGCCGCCTTGGCGCTGGCGTCGATGTCCAGCACGCCGGCCAGCTGGTTGGGCTGGTTGCCCACCACCCCGATGGCGTGGCCGTCTAGGCGCGAGAAGCCGCAGATGATGTTGCGGGCGTGGTGCTCGTGGACCTCGAAGAACTCCCCGTCGTCGACGATCAGGCGCACCACGTCGCGCATGTCGTAGGGCTTGTTGGGGTTGTCGGGCACGACGGTGTCCAGCGCCGGGTCCATGCGCTGCGGATCGTCGGTGGGCACCACCCGCGGGGCGGTCTGCATGTTGTTGGACGGCAGGAAGCTGATCAGGTAGCGGCAGTCCTCCAGGCACGCGTCCTCGTCCTCGGAGGCGAAGTGCGCGACCCCCGACTTGGTGTTATGGGCCATCGCGCCGCCCAGCTCCTCGAAGCCGACCTCCTCGCCGGTCACCGTCTTGATCACGTCAGGGCCGGTGATGAACATGTGCGAGGTCTCCTTGACCATGAAGATGAAGTCGGTGATGGCCGGCGAATAGACCGCGCCGCCCGCGCACGGGCCCATGATCAGGCTGATCTGGGGGATCACCCCCGAGCACTGCACGTTGCGCACGAACACGTCGCCGTAGGCCCCCAGCGAAACGACTCCCTCCTGGATGCGCGCCCCGCCCGAGTCGTTGATGCCGATCACCGGGCAGCCGATCTTGGCGGCCAGGTCCATCAGCTTGCACATCTTCTCGCCCATTACCTCGCCCAGGGAGCCGCCGAAGACGGTGAAGTCCTGGCTGAACACGCACACCCGCCGGCCGTCGATCGTCCCGTGGCCGGTCACCACCGCGTCGCCCCAGGGGCGGTTCTTCTGCATCTCGAAGTCGTAGGTGCGGTGGCGCACGAAGGTGTCGAGCTCCTGGAAGGAGCCGGGATCCAGCAGCTTCTCCACGCGCTCGCGCGCCGTGTACTTGCCGCGGTCGTGCTGCTTGGCCTCAGCCTCGGGGGAGGAGTGCGCGGCGGCCTCGCGCAGCTCCTGCAACTGGGCCAGCTTCTCCTCGTAGGTCTCAGGCGAGTGCAGGCGCGGGGTCTTAGAGCCGCGCAGGCGCTCGGGCGGGTTGGCGCGGTGGGTGGACACGGCGCGGGATCCTAGTTGACTGGACGCCGATTCTCGGTACCCTCTCCGCCGTAAAACGCGGAGACCGGGGGGTCAGGGATGGCGTGGGGTATCGGGGGCACGCGGCGTTGGGCGTTGGGGCTGGCCACCGCAGTGGCCCTGGTGTTGGCGATGACTGGCTCCGCGGTGGCCACCGTGAGCGTCGCCGGCACCGAGCCCTCCTACACCAAGGGCACCTCGAATACGTGGTGGTTCACCTACAACTCGCCCTCTTCCACCTACTACGTGTGCTGGACCGGGTTTGAGAACGGCGCCCGAGCCGACGGACCCGACGATCAGAACGGCCACATCCCCGCCGCCGGGTCCCACGACTGCAGCGCCAACCTGGGCCAAGGGTCGGGCGGGTACCACGTCACGTACCCGAACCTGACGGAGGGGCATTCCTACGACGTGATCATGTCCGAGTACTACGACCACGGCGTCGGGTGCTGCACGGGGGGATCCTTCTCTGCGCCCAACCAGACGATCATGGACAACGGTGCTCCCTCCGCTAACACCAGTGTCGACGGCGGAAACGTGACGTTTACCAACAACCCGATTCTGGCGGTCCACATCGCCTACTCCGACGCCCTCAGCCCGCCGTTTCCCACCAGTGTCGGGGGGGCCACATTTGACTGCCTGCAGATCGGCAGCCCGTGTCAGCCCGCGGTCTCCTCGTCGAGCTTTGACCCCGCGTGCAGCCATGGGGCGTCCCGCAGCACGTCGACCACCATGGACTGCACCGTGGATGTCACCAAGGTCAGCGGCTTCGGCCAGGACGGCAAGTACTTCTACTGCGCGCGGGAGGCTGACTCGGCCATCCCCGACAACCCCACGGGTGCCAACCAATTCGATCCCGCCTACGCCGACGCCACCCACGCCAACACCTCCACCGTCAACACGAGCACGGGCGCGGGTGGCTGCGGCTCGGTCACGCTGGACCGCACCGCGCCGGCGGTCACCGCGACGGCGAGTGCCACATCGGTGCACGCGGGCGACCTCGTGACCCTGAACGCCACCTCTACCGACGGCGGCTCGGGACCGACCGGCACCTACAGCTGGGACTACGGGGACAACACCACCAAGGGCTCGGGAGCATCGACCACCCACACGTTCACTCAGCCGGGCACCTACCACGTGACCGCGGGCACCACCGACCGGGCGGGCAACGCGGGATCAGCCGGGTTGACGATCACCGTCACCGCCCGCCCCGGCAGCTCGAGCACGACCACGACGCCGGGTCCTACCACGACCACGCCCGGCGGGGCCACCACCCCGCCGTCAGGGCCGGGAACCACCGTCGGACCCAGCGCCCCCACGGTCAAGCTGATCGGGTCCCAGGGCGGCAGCGGCGGGGGCGCGCAGCAGACGGTGCTCGGCGGGCTCGACCTGACCGCGCCCCGCAAGCTTCTGACCACCGCGCGACTGCTGCTGGTGGCCGCGACCACGGACCGTCCGGGGCGCCTCGATCTCGCTTTGGTCCGCGACGGCAAGATCATCGGTCGCGGCAACGCTCACTACGGGAGGCCCGGGACCTACAGCCTCCGTGTGAAGCTGGGTCGTCTCAAGCGCGGCGGCTACAGCCTGAAGGCGAGCTTCCTCCCCGACGGCGCGACCATCGCCGCGCGCAAGACGCTCAACATCCAGGCGGTCAAGCCCAAGCCCAAGAAGAAGAAGCGCAAACGCCGGAAGCGCTAAGCCTAAGGCCGGCTAGCGCGAGAACGGTCGGTGATGCGCGGCGCCGAGGCTGTCGAGTGCCCCGTTGAGAAGCGTCTCAGTGTGCTCGTCTGACTCAGGCTCCGGAGGATTCACCGGGGCGACACTCTTAGGCTCGGTGCTGTTTACCGACGTGGCGCTCTCAGGCGCGGGATCCTTGACCTCGATAGCGGGCTGCTGCGCTGGCGGAGTCGGCTCCGGGCGGGGGACCGGCGGTGCGGGCGGGGGGCCCGGCTCGGGGGCCGGGGCGGGATCGGGCGGCACCGGGTCTGGCCCGGGGGGCGTGGGCAGCGCGCCCGGGCCGGGGGGTGGCGGGGTGGGAACAGGGCTCGGTGCCGGAACGCCGCCCTCGGGAGCGGCGGTCGGGCGGCGGCGAAACAGCCGCGAGAAGAATCCGGCTCGCGTGGGAGCCGGCTCGGCCCGGATCTCGGACGCGGGTTCGGGCACGGCCTCCTCGACCGGTCCGGCCGCGGCTTCCGCGACGGGCTCGGCCGCGGCTTCCGCGACGGGCTCGGCCTCCTGCACCCCCTCGGCCTCGATCCCCTCGATGGGCTCGGCCTCCTGCACTTCCTCGGCCTCGATCCCCTCGACCGGTTCGACCGTGGCCGCCGCCGGCTCGGCTGCCTGCTGCTTCGCAGGTGGCTCGCCCGGGGGCGCCTCCGCCACGCTGGCGGTCAGGATCACTCGGGTGCCCCACCCGGACGCCTCGATCTCCACCGTGCCGCGCGCGGTGTCGCCCTCCCAGGCGACGGTGGTCTCGGGGTCGGTGCGGGTGATCCGGATCTCGCCGAAGCCATCGAGGTGGCGGGCGAGGGTGCCCGCATCGGACACCTCGGCCCAGAGCTCGGGCGGCGACTTGACCAGGCGACGCTGAACCTGCGTTTCGGGCATCGGCAACGGTTTCGCGCGCCTCGCCGTGAGTCCTGCCTGGCGGTCGTCGGCTTGCGCCCTCAGGCGCCGGCCTGCACGCTCATCAAGAAGATCGTGACCAGGACCAGCAGGCTGGAGAGCATGCCCACGATGCTGATCTGACGAAACAGGCGCTCGTACTCGGCGGAGAAGCGCACGTCGCCCTCAGGCCCAGCGGCGGCGACGTCGCGTGTGGCCAGCTCGGCCAGGCGGCGCTCTCGCGGAGAGAAGTAGGCCCCGCCCAGCGCCCCGAGCACGATCGCCGCACCCATCCCCCACTGCACGTAGAAGGCGCTCCACTGGTGGAGATGGCTTGTCAGGTAGATCCCGACCAGCACCACCACCAGCAGGCCGGGGCTGATGACCGTCTTGCCTATGCGTTCGGCCACGCGGTGAAACCAGGGCATCGCGCGGGGATCCAGCCGGCGCCCGTAGCCATAGAAGACTGGGTAGGCAAAGGTCACGCCGAAGCCGATCACCACCGCGGCGATGTGCACGGCCAGAGCGATCTCAAACAAGCTGACGGCGAGTGTCGGCATGGCGGATGGGTTCGCGCCGCCGGTGTGGAGTCCTGCCTGGCCTAAGATGGCAACATGGCCTTCCCGGGGGGCAAGCCGCACGGCGGCGAGCGCCCGCCCGACCGCACCACTCGGGCTCTGCTATCCGGGCTGGACCGGCTGCCGCTGTGGACGATTCGCGCCATCCGGTTTCTTCGCGGACGCTCGCCGCTGCTGACGCGAGCCGCCGAGCGCCTCACGGCGCGCGCCGCCGGCTCGGTTGGGGTGATCGCGCGGGGGCCGGGCGCGGGGCTGAAGTTCAATCCCGCGGGCACGATGCTCGAGTGCATCCTGGGCACGTGGGAGGGCGAGGTGCAGGATGTCCTGGCCGAGAGGTGTGAGGACGGAGACGTCGTCTACGACGTCGGGGCCAACGTCGGATTCCACGCGCTCATCGCCGCCCGCCTGGTGGGTCCCACGGGGCGCGTCTATGCCTTTGAGCCGCTGCCGGGCTCGGTCCTGGCCATCCAGGAGAACGCGGCCCGCAACGACCTCGATCACATCGAGATCCTCGAGACGGCGCTCGGGGCGCGTTCGGGCACGGCGATCATGCAGCTCGGCGACAACCTCGCTCACGCCCGTCTGCTCGCCACCGCCGATCAGGTCCGCTCCCGTGAGGCCGTCGCGGTCGGCATGCAGACCCACACCGTGGAGGTGGCCCTGGAGACGGTTGACCGTCTGATTGCCCACGGCCTGCGCCCGCCCACCCTGGTCAAGATCGACGTCGAGGGCGCCGAGCTCGACGTGATCGCCGGGATGGCCGAGACGTTGCGGACGATCCGTCCCGCCGTCCTGTGTGAGCTGCACGGCACCAACCAGGGCTACGTCGATCTCATGAGCTCGATCGGCTATGAGACGGTCGCGCTCGACGATCGCCGGCCGGTCGAGCGGGCGCACTGGAACGTGCACACGCTGGCGCTGCCGGTCTAGCGCTCGCTCGGCCAGTCAGGCGGCGGGCTGGTAGCGCCCGAACACGTCCTGCATGGCCCCGCACACCTCACCCATCGAGCAGCGGTCCCTCAGCGCCTGGCGGATGGCCGGCAGCACGTTCTCTGAGCCCTCCGCGGCGCTGCGCAGCTCGGCCAGGCGGCGGTCGGCCAGCTGCTGGTCGCGCGTGGCCTTGAACTGTTTCAGGCGGGCCACCTGCTCGTCCTCAGAGGCCTGGTCGACCTTGAGGGTGTCGGGCACCTCCAGGTCCTCGGTGACGTACTTGTTGACCCCCACGACCACGTCCTGGCCGGTCCGGTAGCGCTCGTGGTAGCTGAAGGCGGACTCCTCGATCTCGCTGGTGATGAACTGCAGCGCCTGAACCGACCCGCCCAGCTCCTGCACCTTCTCGATCAGCTCCCAGGCGCGCGACTCGAGCTCATCGGTCAGCGACTCGACCAGGTAGGAGCCCGCGAACGGGTCGACGACATCGGCGGCGCCGGACTCGTGAGCGATGACCTGCTGGGTGCGCAGGGCGATGCGGGCCGCACGCTCGGTCGGCAGCGCCAGGGCCTCATCGAAGCCGTTGGTGTGCAGCGACTGGGTGCCTCCGCACACGGCGGCGAAGCCCTGCAGGGCGACGCGCACGATGTTGTTCTCGGGCTGCTGGGCAGTGAGGGTCACCCCGCCCGTCTGGGTGTGGAAGCGCAGGCGCAGCGAACGTTCGTCGGTGGCGCCAAAGCGCTCACGCATGATCTGGGCCCACATCCGCCGCGCCGCCCGAAACTTCGCCACCTCCTGAAAGACGTTGTTGTGGCCGTTGAAGAAGAACGCCAGCCGGGGAGCGAAGTCGTCGACCGCCAGCCCCGCGTCCAGGGCGGCCTGCACGTAGGCGATCCCGTTGCACAGGGTGAAGGCCACCTCCTGCACGGCGGAACAGCCCTTCTCGCGGAAGTGATAGCCGGAGATCGAGATCGTGTTCCAGCGCGGGACATTCTCCCGGCAGTAGGCGAACAGGTCGGTGGTCAGGCGCATGGAGCCCTGGGGCGGGTAGATGAAGTTGCCCCGGGCGATGTACTCCTTGAGGATGTCGTTCTGGGTCGTGCCGCGCAGCTTCTCTGACGCCACCCCCTGCTCCTCGCCCACCAGCTCATAGAGCAGCAGCAGCACGGCCGCAGGGGCGTTGATGGTCATCGACGTCGACACCTGGTCCAGCGGGATGCCGTCAAACGCCGTGCGCATGTCGTCGATCGTGTCGATCGCCACCCCGGTGCGCCCCACCTCGCCCAGGCAGCGCGGGTTGTCTGAGTCCAGGCCCAGCTGCGTGGGCAGGTCAAAGGCCATCGACAGGCCCGTGGACCCGTTGGCGATCAGGTACTTGTAGCGCTCGTTGGACTCCTTGGCCGAGGCGTAGCCGGCGTACTGGCGCATCGTCCACAGCTGCTTGCGGTACATCTCACGATGCACCCCGCGCGTGTAGGGGAACGAGCCCGGCTCCCCCAGGCGCAGCTCGGCGGGCAGGTCGGACTCGTCGTACAGCGGCGCCAGCTCGATGCCGGAGTCGGTGAAGCGCCGGGGGTCATCAGGCCCCACGATGGGCGCGATGGTCAGGCGCTCTGACCCGGGATCCTCCGACCGATGGCCGGGCGGGTCGGGCTGTCGGTCGGGCTGGGCCTCGCGGGTGGCCATCTCCCACAGGGTATCCAGCGAGCGCGGTCAGCTCAGGCAGGCGCGGCCGGTCCGGCCGTGGGTCCCGGTGGTGACGCGCTCCCGGGGGTGAGCTCGGCCAGCTTGGCTCGCAGCATCCAGTACAGGAAGCTCGCCTTGCGGCGATCGAGGTGGGCCGCGGCGCGCAGGGCCCAGCCCGCCCGCTCGCGCAGGCGTTCGAGCTCGACCTCCCGGCGCTCGGCGGCCGTCAGGGGCCGAAAGCGCGACTCGAGGCGCCGCGCGTACTCAGACTCGAACTCCAGGACCTCCTCGGCCGAGGGGCTCCACTGCGCGGGGATCCCGTCGCCCGCCAGCAGCGAGCGATACAGCCCCTCGAGCTGGGCGCTCAGCGCGCCCGGGTCAAACAGTCGCCGGGCCTTGGCTGCCCCGGCCGCGCCATAGCGGCGGTTGACCTCCGGGTGCAGCAGATGGGCGACCGCCTCGGCGAAAGCCACCGGGTGGTCGGCCACGTGGCCGTCGGAGCCCTCGTCGACGACCTCGATCTGGGCGTTGTCCACCCACGGGGTCGAGCAGGTGACCACGGGAACCTCCAGCGCCAGCGCCTCGGCCAGGACCAGGCCCTGAGCCTCGCCGATCTCCGCCGCGTTTACGAACACGTCACAGGCCCTGTACACGAGCGCCAGGCTCGCCTCGGGCACCAGAGGCATCAGCCGGCAGCGGTCCAGCACGCCGGCGCGGTACAGTCGCCCCACCTTGGCGGGGGTCGCGCCCACGAACAGGACCTGGGCCTCGGGCACCCGGGCCAGCAGCGGCTCCACCATGTCCACCAGCAGGTTTCGCCACTTGCGGTCGTCGTCGCGGCCGGTGCGACCGACGACCGGTCGGTCGGGGTCCAGGCCCAGCGCCGCCTTGGCCGCGCGGCGATTGGGCGCCTGGGCCCGCAACCCTTCGGCGTCCACCGGCAGATAGCCAACGGCGTGGCGGCTGCGAAAGCCACGCGCGTCCACCCCCAGGCGCTGGCGGTAGCGCAGGGCGCACATCTTGGAGATGAACAGGTGGGCGTCGAACTGGCCGCGGTCCTCGGAGGCGTCGACCTGGCCGAAGATGTTGGTCTCGACCATCACCGGCACACCCGCCCGCCTTCGGGCCTCGGGCACCAGCGCGTCGGCCAGGCCGATACGAAACACGTGCACCACGTCTGAGCCCTGCAGCAGCTGCGCCAGGCGTTCGGGGTCTGAGTGCGCACACGCACTGGGGATCCCGGCGGACTGCAGCTGCTCGAGGCGCGGCCCGTCGCCCAGCAGGGTGACCACGTGCACGTCCACCCGCGAGCGGTCAAAGGCCAGCGCGTGGTTGACCATGCCCTTCTCGGTCCCGCCGAGCAACAGCCGCTCGGTGACCAGCGCCACCCGCGGGCGGCTCATACCCCTGCCTCGGGGGCCGTCATGTCGCGGCGGCGCACGAGCAGCAGCTCGGCCACCTCGCTGACCACCAGCAGAAGCCCGGCGGTCACCACCTGGACTGCGATCAGGTCCTCGGGGCGGCCGTGAAAGAAGCCGAAACCCGCCACCTGGACCAGCAGGGTCCCCGCCAGCACCAGCGCGTAGACGCCGGAGCGCCCGACGGCCAGCAGCTGATAGGCGTACACGTTGACCAGGGCGTAGCCGGCCATGGCCAGTCCCAGCGGCCCCAGCCAGCTCTCCGCGGCTTCATAGCCGGTCCCGAAGCCCAGGGAGATCAGCAGGTGAGGCAGCGCGTAGAAGACGCCCACCACGGCCGCGCTGGCGGCGCCGACCGCGGCCAGGCCGAGCACCAGCAGGCGGCGCTCGAGGCGCACGTCGTCCAGCACCGCGACCCGGGGCAGCAGCACGGCGGTCACCGCGATCGGGAGCACGAGCAGCAGACGGGCGGAGATCGACGCCGCGTTGTAGGCGCCCGATATGTGGGGGCTGAAGGCGATGCGTGCCACCAGCAGGTCGCTCATGGTCAGCGCCGTCAGCGTGGTCAGCGAGGCGACCGAGCCCACGGTGGCCCGGGTGAGCAGCAACCGCGACCGCGTCCTCACCCCGCGTCCGGCGGCGCTCAGCAGCTCGCCCAGCGGCAGCAGGGAGGCCCCGAGCGTCAACAGCCCGGCTGCGGCGATGCCCAGCATGATCGCGGTGGCGTGCAGCCCCACCAGGGCCAGCACCACGCCGGCGCCCAGCTTCAGCGCCGAGAAGAGGATCTGGCTGAAGGCCAGGGCGCGGAAGCGCTGGATGCCCTGCAGCCCGCCCCAGGAGACCGGTAGGGCCAGGCCCGCGGCGACGGCCAGAAGCGTCGTCCCGATGGGCACGAAGCGGGAGGTGTGCACGGCCGCGGCGATCGGAACGCTGACCAGCGCCAGCACCACGATCCCGGCCAGGCTGGCCCGGGTCAGGGTCCGGTACCAGGTGCGCAGGGTGGCACCGGCGGCCGCCGGGCCGACGGTCTGCAGGTCGCGGGCCACCTGGCGGGCGACGACGGCCTGCAGCGCCAGCGTGGGGACGATCAGGATCATCATCACCCCGAGCAGCGTGCCCAGCAGGGAGTACTCCTCGACGCCGATGAGCCGCGCCACGATCAGGTGAAAGCCGACGTTCAGCGCGTTCGCCAGCCCGACGGCGATCGTCAGCAGGCCGGCGGCGGCCACGCCCTGGCGCAGCGCCCCCCCCTCGGCTCCCGGCGCAACCGGGCTCGTGCCCGCCGGGGAGGACGCCGGTACCAGCGGAACGCTCGCGCTCGGGTCGATCAGCATCGGCGTCTCGCCCTCGTCGCTCACTGCGCGCCGACCTGGAACATCCCCTGGGACTGGTAGCGGGGCAGCGGGTCGTTGAACGGGCTGGGTACGGCCGGCTGTCGGGCCAGCAGGGCCAGGCGGGCGGCAAGGCGGGCGTCGACGGCGGCCAGCGAGGCCAGCGTGCCGCCCACCGAGGGGAGGTCGTCAAGGCCGAGCAGCACCTCGGTGTAGGCGCCGAGCAGGGTGTTCTCCACCCGCACCGCCAGCGCCAGCACCGAGAGCTGGTCGCGTTGGGAGAACTGGTGGGAGATCAGCTGCGGGGAAGCGCCGCCGCGGGCGACCAGGGCGGTCAGGCTCCGCACGTGCTGGTGCTTGGCCGTTCGCGCGGCGGCCAGGGCACGCTGCACGGCCGCGTCCAGGCTGAGGCCGGCGCCGTGGCGGTAGAGCTGCTCGCCCAGCGACTCCCCGGCCCGCAGGGTCACCAGCCCCTCCTGGTCGTGGGAGCTGCGCGGGTGGTAGGGGACCCCCCAGGCGCTGGGGGCTTCGCTCAGCGCTTCCAGCGCCAGCAGGCCGGCGCCGGTCAGCGCCCCTCGCAGCAGCTGCTGGCGGGTGCCGGCGCTCACCGCGGGCCCACCGAGCCAGGGGCGGCGGCTGGCCCCGGCGGGGCGAAGCGGGCGCGTACCGTGGCCGGTCCCAGCGCCCCCACCGCCGCCTCATCGGGCAGCGGGCGGCCCACCAACGCGCTCAGAGTTGCGGCCTGGCGCTCCTCGACGGGCATCAGCAGCGTGGTGATGGCGCGCAGCTCCTTGCTCACCGCCCGCGGCACCATCCACACCCAGGCTGCCGCCGTGGCCAGCTCGAGGTCGAGCAGGCGGTGCAGCCGGGCCGCGCCGCGGCCCGGTAATGGCGCCGGCACCGGGGGCTGCCCGTGACCCATGTTGGTCAGCTGCCGGCTCAGCTCCCCCAGATGCTGGTTCTCGATCGCCGCGAAGCGGCTGGCGGCAGAGCGCTGAGCTCCGGGCAGCGTGGGGTCGCCGGCCCCGAGAGCGTAGGTGTCTCGGGCGATGCGCTTGAGCACGACCATGTCGCTCAACAGCCCGGGCTCGTCGGAGGGGGCGGGGCTGCGGGCCGGCGTGACTCGGGTGGCGCAGCCGGCCAGCGCCGCCGTCGCGGCTGCGCCGGTCAACAGGCCGCGACGGTCGATTCGGGTCATATCGAGGTCGAGCCGCGAGCCAGGACCTGTATGGCCCGGTCGAAATGCGTCAGCCGGGAATGGGGTCGACGCCGGGCGACCCCATAGAGAACGTAACGGGAGTTGGCGTAGACCACCCAGCTGCCGGGCAGGGCCTGGGAGAGCATGCTGGGGTAGCGGCGCTGGACCTCGTCCAGGCCCGGCGCGAAGCGCGCCACCAGGATGTAGGTCACGCGTCCGTGGGGCCGTTCGAGCAGCCGCTTCCACACCGCGTCGCCCTTGTCGATGCGGTCCAGGAACACATCGGGGCGCCCGCTGGCCAGCATCACGCCGAAGGTCTGCCCGTCGTCGGTGAGGATCGCGTCCTCGTGTAACGGGACGTGCTGGGTGATGAACCGTGCCATGTCGCGGTCGGGCTCGTTGCCCACGTAGTAGGAGCCGATCGAGCTCGAGGCCTCCTGGTCGCCGCCCTGGCTCAGCGCGCGCACGAACACGTTCTCCTCGTACTGGGCGGGGTAGGTCTGCATCGTGTGCCACGTCACCGGCAGCGAGAGGGCGAGCATCGCCACGGTGGCTGCCCATACCAACCAGCGGGTCAGGCGCGCGCGGCCGAGATAGAACAGCCAGGCCGCCCCCACGATCACCAGCGGCATGGCGCGCATGTTGTAGCGAAGCTGCATCAGGCCCTGCGCCCCGCTCTGGTAGATGAGCAAGAAGGTCGAGACCGCGTTGGCGCAGCACAGCAGCGCCAGCCACAGCGCCATCAGGTTGCGGCGCAGCGCCGCGGCCACCAGGAGGCAGGGGACGACGAAGACGACCAGGGGAAACAGGCTGTAGTTGAGGTCCAGCACCCGCCGCGCCAGCTCCCCGGTGGGGATGTGCTGAACAACCTGGGTGCTGTGCTGGGCGCCGTTGGTGGCGCCCGGCGTCTGGTTCTTCAGCCAGAACAGCGGGTCTCCCAGGATCACGTAGTTGAAGAACACCCACAGCCCCACGCCGTAGATCACCGGGGCCAGGAAGCTCAGAACCGAGCCCTCGATCTCCAGTCCCGACCGGCGCCGCAGCATCAGGGTGACGGGGACGGCGAAGGCCACGATGACCGCGAAGGCAAACAGCTCGTAGCGGTCCAGGAACGCGATCGTCAGCGTGGTGGCGGTGAGCGCCAGCAGGTGAGGCTCGTTGGTCCGATACCAGCGAACGAAGAACAGGGTCGCCGCCGACAGCAGGGCCAGATAGGACGTCTCGCTCATGCCGTTGACCGCGTAGAACAGGATCATCGGGTTCAGGCCGAACAGCGCGATGATGGGGATGCGCTGATACCAGCGCATCCCCATGTAGACCGTCGTGCGGTAAAGGATCGTCATCAGCAGCGCGGCGAACAGCCCCGAGCACAGCGGCAGCGCCAGCAGCGAGCTGCCCATCGCCTTGAAGGCCACGAAGGGGATGAAGATCAGCGTCGAGATCGGGGCCCACACGAAGCCGATGGCGGCCAGCTTGGGGGGCGCGTTCCACAGCACGAAGAAGGCGTGGGCTAGCCGCGCGGTGGCGTCGAAGACCACGACGTGCTGGTCGATGATGACGTGGTAGCCGAGGGCCACGTAGAGGATCGCGAACAGCCCGAAGACGGTCAGCCCCTCGCGGGTCCACCCGGTGATGCGCTGCTTCTTTCGGCGCGTGTCGCCCTGCAGGCGCGACACGCGCTCGGGGATCAATGTCATGCCCGGTGGCCGGGGGGCCGGCTCGAGCGCCGTCGTGCTCATAAGCCCGTGCGCCCGGAGGGGTCCGCCGCGGGGCGGCTCACGCTGGCGCTGATCGCATCGTCGGGATGGAAGTCGGCCAGCCCGTGGACCGTCTTCTCCCAGTAGTGGGGCTTGGTCACCAGCTGAATCGCCCCCTTCCAGGCGGCGACCGACATCAGCCCCCAGTACAGCGGTGAGAACAGCGCGTACTTGACCAGGCCGAAATAGCCGCGCCGCATCGAGCCGGCGACGTTCAGGTAGGTGAAGACGAAGTTCCCCAGCACCAGCCCCACCGCGGCGGCGTAGTAGACGAAGCTCGGGAACAGCTGGCGGATCAGGCCCGCCTCAGTCACCAGCCACAGGCTGGTCAGCGCCCAGTAGATCGGGTTGAGCAGGAAGCCCACGAACGTCCCGCCCACCACCAGCTGGAAGGACATGAAGCTGCGCAGCCCGATCGCGCGGGCCATCTGGACCGGATGGCGCATGTGCACCAGCCACGTCTGCATGTAGCCCTTGACCCATCGTGACCGCTGGCGGATCCAGTTGGGCAGGTCGGGGTTGGCCTCCTCGTAGGTGGTCGAGTCCACTATCGCCGTGCGCCAGCCCGCCTTGTTGAGGCGGATGCCCAGGTCGGCATCCTCAGCCACGTTGTGGGGGTCCCACGCCCCCAGCTCGAGCAGGTTCTGGGTGATGAAGTGGTTGGAGGTGCCGCCCAGCGGGATCGGCGAGTCATGGGAGTCCAGGCCGGGCATGAACACGTCGAACCACATCGAGTACTCGGTCGTGAACCACCGCGTGAGCAGGTTCTGGTCGCGGTTGTAGTAGTTGAGCTTGCACTGGATGCAGACCGTGGCCGGGTCGGACTTCGAGAACGCGACGACGACCTTCTTGAGCTGATCGGAGTCGGGCAGGTCCTCGGCGTCGTAGATGACGACGATGTCCCCGCGGGCGTGCAGGAGGCCGTAGTTGCACGCCTTGGGCTTGGTCTTGGGCGGCGCATCGGGCACGATCACCGTGCGGAAGTTCGGCGGCAGGTCCAGCGCCTGGACGGCGGCCAGCGTTTCCTCGTCGTCGGCTTCGAGCAGCAGCTTCACGTCGAGCTTGGTGCGCGGGTAGTCCAGCTGGGCCACCGCCCCGGTGAGCTTGCCCACCACCGCCGCCTCGCGGTAGAGCGGAACCAGCACGGTGAAGGTGGGCAGCCGACGTTCGTCGAGCGCTCGCACCTCCTCGTCGGTGACGGCTAGCTCGCTGTCGTGGCTTAGGGAGTCATAGGCCAGCCAGAACTTGTAGCCCGAGAAGGACAGGTAGAACATCCCGGCCGCCAGGTTGAAACCGATCACGGCCAGCAGCGGGTTGAGGACCAGCGACAGCAGGGTCAGCCCCACCAGGACGCCGAAGGCGACCCGCTGTCCGTGGGAGGTGACCACGAAGGCCGATTCCTCGGGGCGGCGTTCGAGCAACAGGCTGGTGGCCGCGTGCACGTGCTCGGGCGCGTAGAGATCCTGAAGCAGGTGGTCCACCGCGGTGTCCGAGGCCATCAGCGCCCTCAGCGGCATTCCGGCGGCGCGGCTGAGCTCGGCGATCGCGCCATCGTCGAGCGGGTCGACCATGGCGATGGTCAGCGCGTCATCCTCGATGGCCAGCGGCACGATGCGGTGGTGCTGGCTCAGATGGCCGTCGATCAGGGCCAGCGCCTCGGGCTCGGGCGTGACGCCCTCCAAGTTGGTGATCGGCATCTCCAGCTGGCCGGCGAGCACGTCGACCAGGCGCTCCTCACGCAGCACACCGCTGTGGGTCAGGATGTCGCCGAGGCGGTCGCCGACGCGTTGCTGCTCGTCGAGGGCGCTCGCCAGCTGCTCCGCGCTGACGAGCTGCTGATCGATCAGCAGCTCGCCGAGCAGCAGCGGGCCGCCCGGCGGGGCCCAGGGCGTGGCCGGCGCGGCCGCGGGGACAGACCGCTCGGGTGCCGCGCGGGGCCCGGGATCAAACAGGGTGCTGGGCGCCGCAGCGGGTGGCGGTGGCCGAGGCGGTGCTGGCTGCGGGATGGTTTGGGGGGGCCGAGCCGGTTCGGGCTGCGGGGCCGCTTGCGGGGACGGGGGCCAGATGCCGTCGATGGCCGCCTGCAGGAGATCGGCGGGCACGACGATCACCGCCAGTCGCAGGTTGCGGCTGCGGACCTGCTGGGCTACCACCGACAGGGTCAGATCGTCGTCGGGGTTTGAGATGGCCACCGTCAACAGGTCGCCGGCCAGATGGACCGGCAGCACACCGAACAGGCGGCAGACGTCCTCGGGCACCGCCGCCACCGCGATGTCGGAGGTCCGGGCGGGATCGATCTCCTCGGCGGCTCCCCACCGCACGGAGGCCATCGCGGCCAGCGAACCCGGTGCCGGCCGGCGGTCGGCCATCGGGTCACGGACGCGCTGGTCTGAGAGGGCGGTGGTCATCGTCTATGGCTCTGGTCGGCGGGCTCGCCCTCCACGTGCTTCCAGCCCGGCGGGGCTTCCCCCAGCGCCCGGTCCACGTGACGACCCACCCGATCGTAGTAGCGCGTGAGGTAAGTCCGGTAGAAGACCGCGGCGGTGTCCTGGGCGGTGCGCACCACGTCAGCGGCGGTGATGCGCGGGAACTCCCGCTCGCGCGTGACCACCACCGGGGCCTCGGCCAGCCGGTAGCCGAGGCGGCGGGCGTTGACCAGCGCCTCCAGGTCGTGGGCAAAGCGCTTGACGAGCAGGCGCGGTCCGACCCGCTCGAGCACGCCGCGCCGGTAGAGCTTCAGCCCGGTCTGCGTGTCACGGACCGGCAGGCGAAACAGCACCCGCACCAGCAGGTAGTAGCCCCCGGACAGGATGCGCCGCGACAGGGGATAGTCGATCTTGGCCTCGGGGTGAAGCTTTGACCCGATGACCACGTCGGCGTGCTCGCGCAGCATCGTGTCGTAGAGCAACGCGAGCTGGCGCGGATGCACCTCGAGGTCGGCATCAAGGAACAGCACGAGTGCTCCCTGGGCGACCTGCATACCGCGGATCAGCGCCGACCCCTTGCCGAGGTTGACGCTGGTGCCCACGAACCGTCGCGCATGCACCGCGCTCACCGCGGCCCGGGCCACCTCGAGCGTGCCGTCAGTGGAGCCGTCGTCGACCACCAGGATCTCGTAGCGACAGCCCAGCTGGAGCATGGCGTCGTCGGTCTCCTTCAGGCACAGCGCGATGCGATCGGCCTCGTTGAAGGTGGGAACGACGACCGAGATCAGCCCCTCGAACTCGCGCAGCGCGCGGGTGGCGTCGCCGGTCTGGCGGCGCGCGTGCGCCCGCCGGTCCCCCGTCCCGGACGGTGGTGGCTCCTGGGCGGGATGGACTGGGGCCCCCTCGGCCGGGCTGGGTGTGGTTTCGTCCATCGTCGATCGGCTTGCTCGGCGCGCGCCAGCGACCGCGGCATCGCGGCGCGGTGGCACGGCCGTGGTGCCGATCATCTCCGATTCGCCGTCGGAGCCCAAAACCCTCAGGCTGGCGTGGCCCACCCGGCTCCCGGACTCGGCCCGTCAGCGTCTCGCGCGTCTCTCCAGCAGCGTCGTCAGCGTCTGGCTGACGTAGGCCAGCGTCCACAAGGCATGGACGAGCGGATAGAGCGCCCAGGCTTGGCGGTCGGGGTGGCGGCGGTGGCCCGCGAGAGCGTGTCGGGCCGTGCCCACGAAGGTCAGGGACCGCAGCGCGATAGTCACCGACTGTCGTCCGGAGGGCCGGGGGGTCAGCCGCCGGTCGCTGCGCTCGGTGCGGGTGCGCCTGGTGCGGCGGAGCACCTTGGCCACCAGGGCCCGGTAGCCGGGCGCGACGTCGTGGACCACCGAGTCGCGCACCCGGGCAAAGCGCCAACCGCGTCGCGCGAGGTCAGCGACCGCGTTGGGGTGTACGAAGGGCCGGTAGTCGACCTTCAGCAGTTCCTCGCGTCGAACCAGGAAGCCGTTGGAGCCCATCGGCGGCGCCCGCTCAGGGTCGATGCGCACGAGGATGGCGCTGTCGCGGTCCTCCTCCTGCACCGGCATCGTCGTCCAGCGGTCGAAGTGGTAGTTCCAGCGGTCTGACCAGCCCAGCTCGATGGCGATCGGGTCGGTGCCGCCGATCAGCGCGAACAGCCGGTTCAGGGAGCTGTCGCTCGGACGCCAGGTGTGAAACAGGCAGTCGGCCGCGACGACGTCCTCGGCCAGGTCCAGGGCCGCCTCCACGTGGGTCAGCCAGCGATCGTGGGGCAGCTCGTTGTCGGCGTCGAGCAACAGGAGCAGCTCGGCCCTGGCCGCCCCGATGCCGCAGGCCACCCCATCCTCCTGGCGCCGCCTGGGATTGTCGAGAACCAGCGCGCCCTGGGCGTGAGCCAGCTCGCGGGTGTGATCGGTCGAGCCGCCGTCGACGCACAGCACGCGGACTGCCCCGTCGTAGCGCTGAGCGGCGATCGAGCGCAGCGCCCGTCCCAGCGTGGCGCTCGCATTGAAGGTGGGGATCACAACGTCTATCGAGCGTCCGGCCACGGCAGCCGAGCATACGGGTACTGGGCGCGGTCGCAGTAGGGTGGCGGACGCATGGGCGGAGCCCAGATTCCCTCCGGGGAGCCGTCCCCGATCCCGGCGGGCCTGGCGATCATGGGCGCCGGGGGCGGCCCCCCCGGCCCTCGCCTGCTGCGCTCGGGCGCGATCGTCTCGGCGGCGGCCGTGACCGCCAGCGCCATGAACGTGATCTTGCACCTCGGCCTCGCGCGGCTGCTGGCGCCGCGCGAATACTCGCTGCTGGCCACGATCTTTGCCATCCAGGCCGTGGCCACCGTGCCTCTGGTCGCCGTGCAGGCCACCGTGGCCCGGCGTATGGCTCCGCTGCTGCACGCGGGCGAGCTGGCCGCTGCCGGTCAAGTCCTGCGCTTGACCCTCAGCACCCTGGGCCGCTGGGTCGCGGCCGCCGCCGGGGTCGGTGTGGTGATCGCCTATCCGGTGGCGCTGCTGGTGGCCGGTGGACACCCGCTGGTGGTGGTCGCGACGCTGGTGGTGGTCGTGGTTGCCGTCCCCCTCCCCGCCGCCTGGGGTGCGCTGCAGGCCGGCGAGCGCTTCGGCGTCCTGAACCTGGCGCAGCTCACCGGCACCATCGCCAAGCTGGGCCTCGGGCTCGGCCTCGCGGCGCTGGGGCTGGGGGCGATAGCCATCACCTTCGCCACGGCGGCAACCCTGGTCGCCAGCGCCGCCATCGGGCTGTACCAGCTGCGTCCGCTGCTGGCCCGCGCTCGGGCGCGGGCAGGTGGCCCGACGGCGCGGATCATCGGTGGCTACGCGGCGGCGGCCGCCGCCGTCCTCGGCCTGCAGACGGGGCTGACCCAGAGTGACCTGATCTGGTCACGCGCCGGACTGGCCGTGGGCCGGACGGGCGACTATGCCGCCGCCTCGGTGGCCACCGGACTGCTCCTGCTCGTCCCCACGGGCGTCATCACCGTTCTCTTTGCTCGCGTGGCGAGGCTGCCCGACCGCGGCTCGGCCCGGCGCCATCTGCTCGGGGGGCTGGTCATAGTCGGGGCGGTGGCGGCTATCGGGGTCGTGGTCATGGCGCTGGCTCCGCGGGCGCTGCTGGACCTGGCCTTTGGCTCGCGCTATGAGGGCGCGGCGCCGTGGCTGGCGCCGCTGGGGGCGGCGATGGGCCTGTACGCGCTCAGCACCGTCTACATCAACCACTTCCTGGCCGTCGGGGCGACCGGGTTCTGGCGATGGCTGGCGGGGGTCTTCGTCGCCCAGCAGGCTCTGTTCGCCCTGCTGCATGCCACCGGTGACCAGATCGTCGCCGTGCAGCTGGCGAGCTCGGCCACGCTGCTGCTCGCCTGCGAGCTGTTCGAGCGCTTCGGCCGACGCGCGGGGCCCGGGGTGGAGGTTGCCCCGGCCCAGCCGGCCCCCGGCTAGCCCTCCTGTCCGCTGACCCGCACTCCGCCGAAGCCGAGCAGGAAGCCCACGCCGTAGGTGGCGTGGGTGGCCACGATGGCGCCGCTGACGCGGACCCAGCGGCGGGGGTCGCGGTCCGCGCCGGCCGCCGCGCAGGCGCCCAGATAGCCCACCAGGCCCAGCGACCACAGGCGCCGAAGCGAGCCGCGCAGCACGGGCCCCGACGCCACCGCCACCAGCAGCGTCGAGGGAGCGAAGTAGGACGGGCGCAGCGAGTTGACGCCACCGCGGCGGGCAAAGCTGCCACGGTGGCGCGACCACTTCCACAGCTGGCGCAGGTGGGGGCGCCACAGGGGTCGGCGGGCGTGAAAGACGATCGCCTGCGGCACGTAGCGGATCCGCCGTCCCCTCTTGATCAGGCGCTCGCAGATTACCGTGTCCTCCCCGACCTGAAACGCGCTGTCCAGGCCGATGGCCAGCGCGTCCTCCCGGCGCACGACCAGGTTGACGGTGGGGGCGTCGTCGACGTCACGGGCGGCCACGGTGGCGTAGCGCCAGCGGTGGGGCCCTGACACCAGCGGCGAGGCGTACACCAGGCCCCCCAGCTCTTCCAGGAGGGGGGCATCGGGAGGCGTGAGCGTGGGTCCGGACACCGCCCCGACGGCCGGGTCGGCGTCCAGCTCGGCGAGCGCGTAGCGCAGCCAGTCGGGATGGGGATAGGCGTCGTCGTCGATCAGGGCGATCACCTCGCCCTGGGAGCGCTCGAGCCCGAGCTGACGTTTGACGCCGGGCATGGCCGGGCCCGACTCCAGGCAGCACACCCCCTCCGGCGCTCCCTCGGTGGCCCCGTCCGCTACGAAGATGACCTCCACGTCCTCCAGGCGCACGAGCTCCTGCAGGCATCGTCGACCCCGCTCGTTGAGCACGGGTGCGGGCACGATCGCGCTCACCCTGGGCTGGTGCGCCGCTGGATCTGTCCGGGCCGGGGCGGCGATGCCCGCAGGGTCGGAGGTCGGCATGCGTGCATCTTCGCGCCTGGGCAGGCGGGAGGACCCTCGAGGCTCTAGGTTGCAGACGCGATGCTCGTTCGCATTCGCCTGTTCGCCCAGCTGCGCGAGCGAGCCCAGACGGGCGAGCTCGAGCTCGAGCTGCCTGACGGTGCGTTGGTGCGCGACGCGCTCGAGCGCGTCAGCGACCTGGCCCAGGGCCTGCCCCTGGTGATGGCGGTCAACCGGGTCTACGCCGAGCCCGACCAGGTGCTGGGTCCCGGCGACGAGCTGGCCCTGATCCCGCCGGTCTCCGGTGGCGCCCCGGCTGCCCGTCCCGCGCGGGTCACCGGCGAGCCGCTGTCGGTCGATCGCCTGATCGGCTCGGTCGGCGATCCCCGCGCCGGCGCGGTCGTGACCTTCCTGGGGGTCACGCGCGAGGTCGAGTTCCTGGACTACGAGGCCTACGTCGAGATGGCCGAGGAGCGAATCGGCGCGATACTGGAGCACGCCGCCGCTCGCCACGGGCTCTGTGCGGCGGCGGCCGAGCACCGCGTCGGGCGTGTCGCCCTCGGCGAGCCCTCGGTGGCCGTCGCCGTCTCGGCCCCCCACCGCGAACAGGCCTTCGCCGGGGCGCGCGCGATCATCGACGAGATCAAGGCCAGCGCCCCGATCTGGAAACAGGAGGTCGAGGGCGACCGGGCCCAATGGGTCCCCGGTCAGCAGCCCGGTCCATGACCGCCACCCGGCGCCTGGACGCCGCCCTGACCTTCCCCGACCGCCAGCTTGAGCCCGCTCACGGCGACACCGTCGGGGTGCGCATCGGCGACGGGCAGGCGTCGGCCCGACTGTCGCGTCTGGGGGGACGCTTCTGGCAGCTGCGCCTCGAGTCCCCCCTGACGGCCGCGGTGGGCCAGGAGGTGGCGATCGTCTCCCCAGCGGGAGGCGCACTGGGGTCGGGCCTGGTGCTTGACCCCGAGGCTCCGCGGGAGGGCCCGACCCGCGACGTGATCGCCCGGCTGACCCAGCTGACGCGTATTCTGGAGCGCTGATGCCCACCTGTCTCGTCACCGGCGGCGCCGGGTTCCTGGGGTCGCACCTGTGCGACGAGCTGCTGCGGCGCGGTAACCGGGTCATCTGCGTGGACAACGTCGAGACCGGCTCGCTGGCCAACATCGAGCACATCCGGGTCCCGGAGTTCGTACACCTCAACCTGGACATAACCGAGCCCTACTTCATCGACGAGCCCGTCGACTGCGTCTACCACCTGGCCTCGCCGGCATCGCCGATCGACTACCTGCGCCTTCCGCTGCACACGCTCAAGGTCGGCTCCTACGGGACCCACCACACCCTCGGCGTGGCCAAGATCCACCGGGCGCGCTTCCTGCTGGCGTCCACCAGCGAGGTCTACGGCGACCCCCAGGTGCATCCCCAGCCCGAGTCCTACTGGGGTCACGTCAACCCGATCGGGCCGCGCGGCGTCTACGACGAGGCCAAGCGCTACGCCGAGGCCCTGACCATGGCCTACCACCGCCAGCAGGGCGTGGACACGGCGATCGTGAGGATCTTTAACTCGGTGCTGGCCGACGAGCAGGTCCTCTATGACGATGGCCGGGAGCTGCGCCGCGAGCCCGTCGCAGCGCTCGCCTCGCGGTTGGCGCGCAACGCGGTGCCCGCCGCGTTCTCGGCTGCCGCCCACGGCACTATCGAGCACCAGACGGGAACCCACCCTCAGCCCGCCGTCGAGTATCCGCTCGAGGGGTTTACGGTTCCTGCCTTCGACGACCACGCCCGCTTGTCCGCGGTCCCGGCGGTCTCGCTCATTGGTCACCCGACCTCCGAGCCCTGTTTCGAAGTCCGCACGCGTTATGGGCGGTCGATCCGCGTCACCGGGGACCATTCGATCTTCGTGGAGGGACCGGGAGGCCGGCCCGAAGCCCGCCTCGTGTCCGACCTGCAGGTTGGGGATCGCGTGGCGATCGCCCGGCGCATCGAGGTGCCCGAGCGAGACCACGACGCAGTGGACATGGTCGATGTATGGCGCCACGCCGATCGTGATCCGTGGGACCTGCTGATCGAGGCTCCAGGTCTCGGTGCTCGGGTATGGGAGAAGCGCCACGACGTGTTCGGCCTGCTGGTCTCCGAGCGGCGCAACAAGGGTCCAAACTGGCGTAACGGCGCCTGGACGAAGATCATCCGCATGCGCGCAAGTGACCGCGTACCGCTCCCGGTCCTGAGACGCCTTGACCGCGAGATTCCACGCCAGGCGCTGGTTCGTCAACGGGTCGCGGGACGCAGCGTCCCGATGCCCGCTCGTGTGGCGATCAGCGACGAGTTGCTCTGGCTGCTCGGCCTGTGGGTGGCCGAGGGCTGCTGGCACCAGAGCCCCGGCAACGCATTCATCAACATCTCCTGCGAGGAAGGACTGCTGGACCGAGCCCAGAGGATCGTCGAGGGCGAGCTCGGACTGCATGTGGTCCGATCCCCGGCTACCGACGCCCGTTCCAGCTCGTTGTTCGTCCACTCCCGCCTGCTCCTGCACCTCCTCGAGCGTCTCGGGCTCGGACCGGGGCCCAAACGAATTCCCGGTTGGATTCTCGGCCTTCCGCTCAGCCGCCTGAAATGGTTCATCGAGGGCTACCGCCAGGGCGATGGTGTCCACTCCGGCGCGAGGTACGAGGCCGGTGAGCGCCACGAGTTCACCACGGTGGACACCGGTCTCAAGGACGACCTGATCGTGGCCTTCGCCCGTTTTGGCCTGGTCCCATCGGTGGATCGCTACCAGGCCCGGATCAAGGCCCGCAGCGAGGATCGGCGCTACCCGTTCTGGCGACTGACCCTATGTCAGGTGTCCCCCTGGAGCCCACTGGAGTGGGACGCTGGGACGACCCAGAAGCTCAACGCGCGGGTCAGCGGTGACCTTGTGTGGGCCGCGGTGACAGCGATCGAGCCCGTCGCCCCCACCCCCTTGGTCTATGACTTCTCGGTGCCGGGCGCTGAGAACTTCTGGGCCGGTTCCGGAGTCATGGCCCACAACACCTACGGCCCTAGGATGCGCCCCCACGACGGGCGCGCCATCCCCACCTTCCTGCGCCAGGCGCTGGCCAACCGGCCCCTGACGGTGTTCGGCGACGGCGAGCAGACGCGGTCCTTCTGCTACGTCTCAGACCTCATCCGGGGCCTGATCGGCTTGTCGGAGTCCGGCCACCACACGCCGGTGAACATCGGCAATCCCGACGAGTACACGCTGCTCGAGCTGGCCAAGGTGGTCATCGAGGTCACCGGCTCGAGCTCGGAGATCGTCTTCGAGGCGCTGCCCACCGACGACCCGCATGTGCGCCAGCCCGACACGACCCTGGCTCAGCGGATCCTGTCGTGGGCTCCGGAGGTCAGCCTGCGCGAAGGGCTGGCGCGGACGATCGACGAGGCTGGTCACGACGCGCTGATCGGCCTCGGCCCCCGCTGAGGGTCACGCCGGCGGGGACCCCCGACCGGCCGCGGCAGCGCGTGTAACAAGGAGATCGCTTCCCCGCTACATATATCCAGGTAGCGCGTTTAGTACCCCAGATGGCCTCTTCAGAGCAAACCCTTCCGGCTCACGGGACCGGGACGCCCGAGCAGGACGGCGTTCCCGGGCCCGGCTCCCTGGGCGCGCCCGGCTCCCTGGTCGACCTGCGGCCCCCCGACCGCGACGTCCGGCGTAAGCGCCCGGCGCTGCTGTCGCTGCTGCTGCGCTGGGAGACCCTGCGCCGCCTCAGTCGCGTGGCCTCGCTGCTGGTGCTCGACTTCGCCGGGGTCTACCTGGCCATCTTCACGGCGCTGGGGCTCAAAGCGCTGGCTCGCGGGCACTTCAACCTCGACTCCATCCTGCGCGGCACCGATGACATCGTCGCCTTCGCCTACCTGCTCACCGCGCTGCTGTTCGCGCGCTCCTCGCTGTACGCCGACCGGGGCGAGCGTCCCGGCCTGACCAAGATCGTCGCCTCGCTGTTTCAGGTGGCGTTCATCGCGCTGGTCTTCGCTGTGGTCAACGGCGAGCACTTCTCCAGCTACTACGTGTTCTACGGCTCGCTGCTGTTCGGGCTGGTCTACGTCTCCTGCCTGCGCTACGCCTACGAGAGCGCCACCGGGGTGCTGCTGCGCGCCGCGGGCTATCAGCGGCGCGCCGTTCTGGTGGGCTCGGGCCAGCACATCGAGGCGGTCGCGCACGCCCTGAAGGACGCCCCCAACTCGCCGATCCAGGTGGTCGGGTTCATCTCGCTGAACCCCCGCCCGGACAACGGCCTGCGCTCGCTGGGCGACATCGACAACATCGGCGCGGTGATCGACGCCCACCGGGTGGACGAGGTGATCATCGCCGACCCCGACTTCCCGCAGGTGCGCGCGCTCGAGCTCGTGGATCAGTGCCACCGCCGGGCGGTCCGCGTGCACGTGGCTCCCTCGACGATGGAGATCCTCATCCACCGGGCCGAGTTCGTGCCCGGCCAGTCGGTGCCCCTGTTCGAGCTGAAGTCCCCGGTCTTCGAGGGCATCGACTACGCCATCAAGCGCACCTTCGACCTCGTGGTAGCCGGTCTGCTGCTGGTCCTGCTGAGCCCGCTGCTGCTGGCCATCGTCGTCGCCGTGCGGCTGAGCTCGCGGGGCCCGGTGATCTACCGCTCGGTTCGCCCGGGCGTGGGGCGCGTCCCCTTCGCCTGCTTCAAGTTCCGGACCATGCACGACGACGCCGACCAGCGCCAGGCTGACCTCGAGTCCCTCAACGAGGCCTCGGGTGCGCTGTTTAAGATCCGCGACGACCCGCGCACCACGCGCATCGGTCGCATCCTGCGGCGCTTCTCCCTGGACGAGCTACCTCAGCTGATCAACGTGCTGCGGGGCCAGATGTCGCTGGTTGGCCCGCGGCCCCTGCCCCAGCGCGACTATGAGCGCCTCGAGGACTGGCACATGAAGCGCTACCTGGTCATGCCCGGCATCACCGGTCTATGGCAGGTGTCGGGGCGCTCGGAGCTGGACTTCGACGACCTGGTGCGCCTGGACTTCCTGTACCTGGAGCGCTGGTCGGTGTTCCTGGACCTGACGATCCTGGTCAAGACTGTGCCGGCCGTCCTGTCGCGCCGGGGGGCCTTCTAGAGGCATTAGGGCGGCCTGACCGGCCGCAAGGGGGGCAGGCGATAATGGCGGGCATGTTGTCGGCGGTCTCCGAGGCCCTGCGCTACCGGTACCTGTTCGAGCAGATGGTCCGTCGGGAGCTGCGCCAGAAGTACAAGGGCTCAGTTCTGGGCGTGCTGTGGTATCTGGTCAACCCGCTGGTGCTGATGGGGGCCTACACGGTCATGTTCAGCCTGGTGCTGCACAGCCCGTTCGCGATCCACGACTACGCCCTGTTCGTGCTGGTGGGGATCGTGGTGTGGACCTTCTTTCAGCAGGCCATCATGTCGGCCACCACCTCGCTGCTCGACCAGGGGGCGCTGGTGCGAAAGGCGCGGTTTCCCCGCGAGAGCATCCCCGCCTCAGTGGTCACGGTGCAGCTGGTGACCTTCGTCATGATCATGACGCTGGTGTGCCCGGTGGTCTTCGTGGTGCACGGCTCGCTGTCGGCGGCCCTCATCGAGCTGCCGCTGTACATGGCGCTGCTGTTCGCGTTTGCCCTCGGCGTCGGGCTGGTGGTGTCGGTCCTGCATGCCTTCTTTCGCGACATGGAGCCGATCATCGGAGCCGCCCTGCTGCCGTGGTTCTTCATCACGCCGATCTTCTTTCCCATTCAGCGCTTCCCGGGGGCCGCCAGCCATCCGGGCCTGGAGCCGCTGCTTCACTGGGCCAACCCGATGGCCCCCTTCGTGACCGCGATCCGAGCCGTCGTCTTCGACGGCCACAGCCCCGGCCTGGCCGACGTCGGCTACATGGTCGGGGCCGCTGTGCTCGCGCTGGTCCTTGGTCAGCTGCTGTTCCGCCGCCACGCCGGCGAGCTGGCGGTGGTCGTGTGAGCACGTCACTGCGTCCGGGGGAGATCGTCCTCGAGCACGCCACGCGCACCTTCAGCGTGCGCGCCGACCGGGGCCGCACACTCAAGGAGATGCTGCTGCGACGCCGCCACGAGCGCGTCGGGCCCCCGCCGGTGCAGGCGCTGTGCGACGTCAACCTCCACATCGAGCCGGGCCAGACCGTGGGGATCGTCGGACGCAACGGCGCTGGAAAGTCCTCGACGCTGCGCGTCCTGGCCGGCATCATCCCGCTGGACTCCGGCACGGTCGCCTGCGGCGGGGAGATCGTCTCGCTGCTGGAGATCGGCGCCGGCTTCGGACGGGACTTCTCCGGGCGGGAGAACATCTATCTCAACGGAGCCCTGCACGGACTCGGCCGCTCGCAGATCGACGAGCGCCTGGAGTCGATCGTCGCCTTCTCAGAGCTCGGGCACTTCATCGACGCTCCCGTGAAGACCTACTCCTCGGGCATGTTCCTGCGCCTGGGCTTCGCCATCGCGGCCCACCTGGACGCCGACATCATGCTCATCGACGAGGTGCTGGCCGTCGGCGACGAGGCCTTCCAGCGAAAGTGCCTGGCGCGGATCGCGCAGCGAATCGAGGCGGGCACCACGCTGGTGCTCGTCTCCCACGACGCCGACTTGATCGAGCGCCGCTGTGAGCGTGTGATCGTGCTCGACGGCGGCCGCGTGGTGTGCGACGGCCCCGCCACCGAGGCGATGGCCTTCTATCACCGCCTGATGGGTACGCCGACGCCCGAAGCGGTGGGCTGAGGTGCAGCCCGAGCAGGCATTGGAGGCGGCCCGCCGCGCGGTGACCGAGGCCCGGCGGGCCGGTGCCTATGAGCGCGACTTCAGCGACGTGACGATCAACCCCACCCACCACCGGGTGACCTCCGACCAGCTGATGGAGTGGGCGGTGATCGAGCCCGACCCCGGCCTGGTCATCTCCACGCGGCGCCTGGGCGCGCCGATCGCCTGGCTCAAGCGCACCCTCATGCACCTGCTGCGCCAGTACCACGGCCAGCTCGAGTCCCAGCAGACCCGCTTCAACGTCCACATCCTGGCCCGGGTGGTCGAGCAGGAGGAGCGCCTGGCCATCGTCGAGGACTGGCTGCGCGACGAGACGCCCGGGGCCACCGGGTTTCAGCCGCCACCCGCCCACGACCGCCGGCACGGACCGCTCGAGCAGTGGCCCGCCGGGCCCGCGCGCCCCCGGCACGAGTGGCTGGCCCGGCGCCAGGAGGGGGACGAAGGCCGGGGGGCGGGCGGACGTCCGGGGGCCGACCCCGGCCCCGGCCCCGGTCCCGGTCCCGGCCCCGACGGCGCCCCGCCGAGGCGCCCGTGAACGTTCACCAGGTCCTCAGCGGAGCCGGGCCCGTGGACGCGGTCACCAACCAGGCGCTCGCCTTTCGTGAGCACTTCAGCGCCTGGGGGTGGGGCGGTCATGACGTGGCGGAGTCGATCGACCCCCGCATGGATGGCCGTGTGCGTCCGCTGCGCACCCTGTCGCCCGATCCCGGCGACGTGCTGCTGGTGCACTACTCGGCCTACGCGCCGCGGCTGCGCTCGGTGCTGGACCTGCCCGTCCGCAAGCTCCTGCTGTCGCACAACGTGACCCCGGCACGCTGGTTCTGGGATCACGAGCCGGCGATCGCCGTGCGCTGCGCCCTGGGGCGCAAGCATCTAGCGGAGTTCATCGCCGCCAGCGACGCGGTGGCGGCGGTCTCGCGCTATAACGCCGACGAGCTCGAGGCGGCCGGTGGCCGCGATCCGGCGGTCATCCCCATCCTGTTCGATCCCGCGCGCCTGGGTGCGGCGGGCACCGAGCGCGAGCCGGTGCCGGGGGCGCCGTCGATTCTGTTCGTCGGCCGACTGGCGCCGCACAAGCGCCAGGACGAGGCCATCCGGGCCGTGGCCCTACTGCGCTCCCACCGCGCCCCCAACGCCCGTCTGGTGCTGGTCGGCGAGCCGCTGAACGACCGCTACCTGGTCGCCCTGCGCCGGCTGGCCGACGAGGTCGCCCCCGGCGCGGTGACCTTCCGCAGCGGCCTGTCGAGCGCCGAGCTGGCCGAGTGCTACCGGTCGGCCGACCTGTTCCTGTGCCTGTCTGAGCACGAGGGCTTCTGCGTGCCGCTGCTCGAGAGCTTTCACTTCGGCCTTCCGGTCCTGGCGCGACCCGTGGGGGGCGTGCCCGAGGTGGCCGGTGATGCCGCTCTGCTGTGCGAGGACGAGGATCTGGCGGTGGTGGCCGAGCTGGCGCACCTGGCCACCACCGACCCCGAGCTGCGGCGCGCGCTGAGCGAACGCGGTCGCCAGCGCCTCGAGCGCTTCTCGCCCGAGACCACCGCCGCTAGCTTGCGCGAGGCCCTGGAGGCGGTGGCCCGGGTCTAGCGGCGCCGGAGTCGGCCGCTCGGGTCCGGCGCGGTGGCCGCGCGGTCAGGAGGCCGCGATGTCGTTGACCGTCTGCACCATGCGCTGTGAGCAGCGATCCGGGCCCGGCACGTCCGGTTTCTCGCGGTAGAGGCGGAACTGCCCCAGGTAGGCAATCGGCCCGCCCTGGGCGTCGAAGGGTTGGCGCATGCCATGGTTGGCCAGGATGAAGTCGGCCTTGCGCGAGATCGGCACGTGCGGGTAGCTGGTGTTCAGCACCGGCCGCTGGGAGCACAGGCGGTGGGGAGCCAGCATGTACGCCGTCCAGATCTGCAGCCCCGGGTTCATGTCCAGGCGTATCGAGGAGCCCGGCGGCAGCTTGGCGTTGGCGGGCCGCAGCTGCACGATCAGGTCCGACAGCTGGTTGTGGGTGTTGGTCAGCTCGTCGGTAGCGCCCGCCTGGGCGTTGAGCGCGTACAGGACCAGCAGGGCGATCCCCACCCGGCGAATCCGCGACAGGCCCACCGCGATCATCACCACCGCCAGCGGACCGAGAAAGGCGAGGATCTTGAAGTGGAAGTAGTAGCCGAATCGCCGCAGGCGAAACAGCACCACCGCGGCGACGCCGAACACCAGCAGCGACCCCAGCCCCCACCGCACCGACCGGGGGGCATGGCGCAGGGCCAGGCCGATGGCCAACAGCAGCAGCGGCGAGACGACGAGCAGGATGGGGGTCGAGCTGAGCGACAGGAACTCGTGCTCGGGAAAGTAGCCGGGCACATCGCCGGCCCACGTGCCGAGGCTGTGGGTGAAGTCCAGCACCACTATCGCGCCCGCGCCCGCCTTCTCGATCACCCCTCGAAGCGGGACGGCGAGCACCGCGGCCAGCGGCACCAGCCACAGAAGCGACCGGCGACCGCGGTACAGGCCGCCCAGGCGGATCGGCGCCACGGGCTGTCCGGCCTGGCGCCGGGCGCGGCGGTCCTGCCAGGCGAAGACGGCCAGAGCCAGGACGGGTAGGGGCAGCGCCAGGGGATAGGCGAAGGCCTCGACCGCCAGCATCAGCGCGAGCAGGACCAGGCCGCCCCGGGTGCGCTGGGCGCCGCCGTCGCGGGTCAGCACCCAGGCGAGCACGATGGCATAGGGCATCGCGAAGAA
>DASYID010000187.1:0-7992 GCA_036252775.1 Solirubrobacteraceae bacterium | reverse complement strand
CGACAGGCTGAAGGTGCTCGGGCCGCTGGGCCCGAACTGGCGCAGGTAATGCCCGACGCCGCCGGTCGCCGAGGCGGTGGTCGCCGCCACGCCGGTGATGCCGGCGCTGATCCAGTTGCCCACCAGCGCCTGGTTGTACTCGAGCCACCGCAGGATCGGGTTTAGCTGGGTCAGGAACGGCCCGAGCTGGGCCAGCAGGGGGGTCAGGCCGTTGAGCGTGTCGCGCAGCGCGGGCAGGCCCTTCTTGGACGCCTTGATCAGGGGGTCGAGCTTGATGAAGAAGCGCTTGAGGTCGGGGGCCAGGCCCTTGACCGAGCGCAGCGTCGGCACCAGGTCGCGCGCCACCGGCTTGAGGTCGCGGATCAGGGGATCGGTGTCCTGGGAGAAGGTCCGCAGCCGCGCGAGCGTGCTCTTGGACTCATCCAGGAAGGTGGGGAAGATCTTGAACGTCTGGGCCAGCGCCTCGTTCTGTGACGCCGTGGCGGAGAAGACGTTGCTCGAGCCGGTGATCAGGTTGCGCAGCTGGGCCTCGTTGCGCGACAGCGCGTTGAACACCGTCCCGGTGTTGAAGATCAGGGCGGTGACGGCCTGCTTTCGCTGGTCGAGCACCGTCAGCAGGTCGTTGCCGCTGGTCGCGAAACCGGGCAGGTTGCCTAGCGCGTCGTTGAACGCGGGGCCCCGATCCTGAATCGACGGGGCCATCGACTGCTGCCAGGTCCTGAAGGCCTGGCGGGTCTTGGGATCCAGCGCGTTGAAGATCTCATCCAGCGTGACGGCGTTCTGCACCTGACCGTTGGGCAGCCAACCGTTGTCTCTGACCGTCTGGCTGTTGTGGGTGCCCGGCGTCAGCTCCAGGTAGGTCTCGCCCAGCAGGGTCTTCTGGCGCAGGATCGCCTTGTCGTCGACGTGGATGGGCGCGAAGCGCGGATCCACCTCGACGGTGGCCACCGTCGCGTTGCCGGGCCCGTTGTAGAGATCCTTGCGGACCACCTTGCCCACGGAGATCCCGGCCACCCGCACGTCGGCCTCCAGGCCCAGCTGGGTGGCCCCCGGCAGGGCGACCTTGAAGCGGTAGCCCTGGGGCTTGAGGGGGATCGGGCCGCCAAAGGACAGCCACAGGAACAGCAGCAGCCCGAAACACGACAGCGCAAACAGCGTCATCGTCAGCAGCCGGCCGAAGGTGGGAGCCTGCTTTTGCATCAGGCGGCTCCTGGGTCGCGTGGGCGGTGGTCCGGGCTCATCCGCACAGCCCCGGGGTGGTCAGGATCGGGGCCAGGTTCTCCACGAAGATGAAGCCGGCCTGCTGCACCGGAGTGGGGAACGCGGCGAGCTCAGACTTGATCGTGGCGCAGTTCTGCTCCAGCGCGACGGGGCGGAACGGCCCGTTGGCGTCCTGGGTGGAGAACAGGTTCAGCCCCATGTGATCGGCCCACGCCAGCCAGAACAGGTAGCTGGCGGGCTGGGAGCCGTCGTAGGTGGGATTCGACGGCGTCGGGTTGTAGCCCAGCAGGTTGAAGAAGTGGTTTAACACCACGAAGCTCGACGTCAGCTGGGGGGTGGCCTTGGCCAGGTTGATGGCAGCCGGACGCAGGTCGCGAACCACCGGGCGGGCTGCGCGCACGAACGGACGGATCTGATTCTTGAGGATCGGGGTGGCCTCGAGAGCGAAGGGAGTGACCGCGTGGTTGGCGGTGTTCAGGGAGCGCACCGCGGGACGCAGGTTCTCGGCGGTGGGGCCGAGCACATCGGCGAAGGTCTTGACCTTGCCCAGCGTGTCGGTGGTCTGGCGCAGGGCCGCGGGGAAGTTGGCCACCGTCTGGGACAGGTTCTTGTCCTCAGAGGCAAAGGCGTTGAAGACCGCGGCCGAGGAGCTGACCAGGGTGGCGAGGTCGTTTCGCTTGTTAGACAGCTCGGCGTTGAGCGTGTTCAGCGACGTGATCAGCCGGGCCAGGTTGTGGGAGCGCACCGCCACGGCGGACTGAACCCTCTGCAGATCGCGGTGGGTGGGCTCGAAGCGCCGGAAGACCTCCTGCAGGTCTGCGCCCCGGCCCTTCAGGCCCCGCCCGGCCCCGTCGATCAGCAGCTTGAGGTAGTCGCGGGTGTCGGCGTCCAGGGCCGAGTAGACCTCGTCGGGGTTGACGTCGGGCAGCGTGTTCTGGATCGGCAGCGTCGAGTTCTCCCGGGCCACCGGCGCAGAGTGCGAGCCGGGGTTGACCTCGATGAACATGTCCTTGAGGCCCGTCTTGGGTCGCAGCAGGGCGGTGGCGTCGGTGTGGATCAGGTCCTTGTAGGTCGGGTCGATGTCCATGGTGATGATCGCCTGACCGTCCTGGAGGGCGACATGGGCGATGTCGCCGATGCGCACGCCCGAGACCCGCACCGTCTGGCCCTGGCCCGGCGTCACGGCCTGCGCGGTGGAGAAGGCGGCCTTGAGCTTGTAGGGCGAGGCCTCCCACGGGAAGCGGAAGCGCTCGTTGGGCAGCACCACCGCCGCGGTGCCGGCGGCGATCAGGCCCAGCAGCAGGATCGCGATGAAGTCGCGCCGGTGCTTGGAGATGGCTCTCACTTGCCGGCCCTCGCGGAACGCATGAGGTTGGGCACCTGGCTGAGCGCTGCGCTGTTGCCGTACTTGGCGGCCAGCTGGGCGATCTGGGCGGCGGTGATGTCCTGGTTGGAGACCGGCGTGCGCTGGCCGTGGGCCTTGAGCTCGTCGCGCAGCAGCTGCACGGCGCCCTTGCGCGCCCAGTTGTACAGCGACTGGGTGGCCGGCGAGGAGGGGTCGGTCTTGGCCTGCGGCGGGGGCGGGCCGACGACGGTCTGCAGGTTGGGGACCTTCTGGGTCTCACACGGCACGTCGGGGCGCAGCGGCGGGCGCACCTGGGCCTTGGGCGGGTTGGCCCCCAGGAACGGGAAGGCCGTCTGCACGAAGCGGTTGTTGCCCAGGTTGTAGGTGTAGTTGCCGGCGTTGAGCAGCACGCGGTACCACAGGCCGTTGGCATCGCCCGTGCGGCTCTCCCCGGCCAGGCCCACCAGCGGCTTCGGGGCCTCCTGAAAGACCGGGCCCGTGGCGGGGAAGTTGGGATCGGGCACCGTCAGCTTCGTCCACGGCAGCACGACGCTGTTCTGACAGCTCGAGAACGCCCGGTTCTCCGCCAGGAACGCGGGCGTGACGTTGTTGAGCATGGCCAGCGCCGGCACCGTCGGGCGCAGGTCGGCAACTAGGCCGCGCAGCTCGGCCCGCGACACCAGGCCCCGCAGCTGGCGCACGAACGGCAGGCTGGCGTCCAGCGCCGGGCCGGAGGAGCGTACGCCGGGCAGGAAGTCCACAGCCAGGCGGCGTACCGGCGGGAAGGCGTTGTTCAGCGAGGCCAGTGCGGGCTGGGCCGCGTGCAGGGTGCGCGGCAGCTCGGCCACCGTCTGCTCGAGCGCCGTCTGCTGCACAGAGAACGCGTGCGCGGTCGTGTTGAAGTCGGTCAGCAGGCTCTGCAGTGCCTGGGGGTTGCGGTCCAGGCCCTCGGCGGTTCCGGCGGCACCCTTGAGGTAACCCGACAGGTCGTGGGGGTTCTGGCCGATCGTCGCGTCGTTGACGATCGCGTTGTCGCGGTAGGCCTTGGGCCAGTACTTGATCGACGCATTGAAGCCGGCGGCCCCGGGCCCCTCCAGCCCCTTGGCGTATTCGCTGATCAGGGTCTGGAGGTTCTTGCGCGTGTCGGCCTGCAACAGGCTGAGGATCTGGTCGAGCTGAACCGGCGAGGTGTTGTTCTGGATCGGGATCGTGTCCCCGTCGCTCATCGTAGGCGCCGCCGGGGTGCCCGGCTTGAGGTCAACGAAGAAGTTGCCCTCCAGGAAGATCCGAGGACGGATCGCCGCCTGCGCGTCGCGGTGGATGGGCAGGCCGCTGGTATCGATGCGCATGGTCACCAGCGCCCCGGGCTGGCCCCCAGGAGTAATCACGCTGTGCACGCCCGTGACCTTGCCCACGTTGACGCCGGCGATGCGCACGAACGAGCCCTTCTTGAGGTTGTTGGCGCTGCGGAAGGCGGCCTGGATCGTGTAGTGGTGCTGGAAGGGGATCGCCTTGGTGAACCCCAGGTAGGTGAGCATGACGATCAACGCCAGGACGATGGCGCCCACGGCGAAGGTCGATAGCTGTCGCTTCTGGTTGCGCCTCATGGCAGCGGCGCCCCGATCCCGCCTGGGTCGCGCGTGAAGGTCTCGCCCGACGGCACCTGGGGGGTGCCGAGCTGGCGCTGGCTGGGCCGCTTGTTGCGGTCGTCAAAGCTCCTGAACACCGGGCCGGTTCCGCCGGGGGTGTGGGGGTCGCCGGCCACGATGTACTTGGGGTCGACGTACTTGGCGATGCGGCTCGGGTAGCCGCGCTGGACGCCCTCGCAGTCGGCCTTGCCGGTGGAGCTGATGGCCGCGCCGTAGGGCTGGCCGTGGGTGTACTCGGGAATCTCGTTGGGCACGGGGCTGGAGTTGCCGTTGGCCGGCGTGCTGGCGCCGGCGGAGCCGATGCTGTTGGTCTGGTGGTTGGCGCTGTTGAGCAGCGCGCGCTGGGCGGAACCGGTGACGTCGCCCTCGGAGAAGTGCTCGGCCACGAAGGTCCAGTAGTAGTTGAAGTAGTTGCAGACGGTCACGAACGGGCCCAGGTAGCGCAGCGTCGGGTTCAGCGTGGTCATCGTGGCGGTCAGGCCCCGCAGGGCGGCGTTGGTGGTCGGGGCCTGCGCGAGGTCACGCAGCGCGACCATCGCCTGCTGGAGATTCTGGTTGAGCGCCACCGAGCGACGCGTCACGGGGGTGCCGATCTCCAGCGCCGAGTTGATGGTGGGCAGCGCGGCGCGCAGCTCCGCGGTGGCCCTGGTCAGGTGGGTGCCGAACTGAGCCGAGTGCTTCAGGAAGGGCAGCTGGTCGTGCAGCGACTGGGTGGAGACGTCGAGCGTCGCGGGCGACTTGGCGATCGTGTCCTTCAGCGCCTGCTGATCGCGCGAGAACGCCTCGAACGTCGTGGCCATGTCGGTGAACAGCCGCGAGTTGACCTCGGCCACCGGGGCGACCGTACGCGCCGTGCGATCCAGCGCCCGGAAGAACCGGGCGAAGCCGGTCTTGGAGTCGGCCAGGTTGTGGGTGACCGCCTCCAGGTGCTTGAAGAAGGGCGGCAGCAGCGAGATCGTCTGGTTGAGATCGGTCCCCCGGCCCACGAAGGCGTTACCGAAGCCCACCAGGTTGTCGCGCGAGGCCTGGCGGGTGGGGGTGTCGAAGATCTTGTAGACCTGGTCGAACTGGACCGGCACGCTGGTCTGGCTGATCGGGATCGTCTCGCCGTCGCGCAGATAGCGGCTGGTCGAGCGCCCGCGGGTGAACTCGATGTACTTCAGGCCCAGGGCTGAGCGCGGCCGGATGCTGACCGTCGAGTCGGCGGGGATGGTGCCCACCTTCTTGTCGAGCTTGAGGGTCAGCTGGGCGCCCACGGTGGGCCGGTCCACGCCGGTCTCCGAGCCCACCTGCTGAGCGGTGCCGTTGACGGCGATCGGCTCGATCTTGGACACCACCCCGATGCGGTAGCCGCCCTCGCGCACCTCGTTGCCCTTGACCAGGTTCGAGCCGCTGGCGATCTGCACCTTGACCTCGCGGGTGGGAACGAACGGCAGGCCGTTGTTGGCGTTGTAGGCCAGGAACACCGCGACGATGACCACGAGCGTGGTTACCGCCCCCACCAGAGTGGGGTTGGCGACGATCGATCCTCCGCGGCCGCGATTCATGGACCCAGGAGGTAGCCGAGGACAGAGCTGGAGCTGGCGCTCGAGCCCGAGGAGTCCGAGGAGGAGGGGCTGCCGGTCTTCGAGCCCAGCAGCTGCCCGACGATCGGGACCGAGGGCAGCTCGCCGACGCCGGGAAGCACGTTGGTCAGCTTGGGCAGGGCGAGGGGGTGCGAGGGCGAGGACGCGCCCGGGGGCGCCGCGGGGGCGGGGCCGCCGGCGCCCTTGGGCAGCGGCCGTGGGACGAACTTGGCGCTCGCGCGAGGCCGGCGTGAGCGGCTCAGGCTGGTGGTGGGCGCCCGGGCCGGGCACTTGCCGGTGTCACAGATGTCTCTCTGGCCGTAAAGGCCCGGCGAGACGGGGCCGATCGTGTTGCCGCTGCACTCCTGATAGAGGGCAAAGCCCCCCTTGTCGGCGGTGGCGGCGTCGGTGTAGGGGGCGCAGTTGGGGTCGTTGAAGGCGTTGACCTTGAGGATGTAGTGCTCGCCGTCGAAGACGTTGATGGCCATCGACTGATCGAAGACCCACTGCAGCAGGGACTCCAGGCCCGTGTAGCTGGCGCGGCCGTCAGGATGCTGGGGCTTGGCCCGCTGATCGGTCTCGACGGCGTTGCGCGGGTCATCGAGATGCTGAAGGACCACGGCCAGGTTCTTGCCCACCTCCGGCGCCTGGGCGGTGAAGCGGTTGAGCTCGGCGATCGTCGGGCCCGCCGCCTTGAGGGCCTGGTTTCCGGTGACCGACGCCTGCCCCAGGGCCCGGAAGGCGGGACGCGAGGCGTCGGCGAACGGACCGAGGTCGTTGAAGAAGCGCTTGAGCTGGCCCGAGGAGGCGTTGAGGTTTTGCAGGGCAGGCGTCTGGCTGGTCGCCACCTTCCCCAGGGCGGCCATGTTGGAGCGCAGCTCGGTCAGGAAGGCGGGGAACTTGTGGAAGGTCTGGGCGATCTGGGCGCGGCGCTCGGCCGAGGCGGTGGCGGTGCGTCCCGCCATCTGCACCCAGCGTCCCACCTGCGCGTGGTTGCGCGCCAGCGGCGTGATCACGGCGTCACCCTTCTGGGCCAGGTCGGCCAGGGTCTGGTTCTCCTGGGCCAGCAGGGCCAGCACCCGGTCGGTCTCGCGCAGGGCGGGGACCCCGCGGCGGATGGCGTCGTTGAGGTTGGTCTCGTTGCCGGCCACGGCGGCCCCGAGCTCGTTGAGGATGATCCGCAGCCGCTGGCGGTAGGGCAGGCGCAGGATGTTGTTGACCAGGTCGGGCGCCACGGTCGAGGCGGTCTGCTTGACCGGAATGACCGCCCCGGACTTCAGCGGCTGCCCGTTGGCCCCGGGCTGACAGTCCAGGAAGTACTCACCGATCAGCGACTGGGGCAGGGACTCGCAGAAGGCATCGGTGCGGAACTGGTCAAAGCCCTTCTGGTCGACCTGTACGCCCACCAGCGCGCGGTAGGTCGTGCGGTCGAGCTTGAAGGAGCTGATCTTGCCGGCCCGCACACCCGCGACCTTCACGTCGGCACCGGAGACCAGGCCGAAGGCGTTGTCGAGCTCCACCCAGTAGGTGGGATGGCTGTTGGTGGTACCGGCACCGGCGGCGAAGACCCAGAACAGGGCACCACCGGCGAGCACGACGAGGCTGGCGACGATCCGTTTCATGGGCCGGGGGGCACCTGGCTGGGGTTGCACTCATAGCCAGGGGGCGGCTTGTAGTAGGTGCGCTCGGCCCCGCCGGGACAGCGGTCGTTCTGGTGCAGGGCGACCTGGGCGTTGAACGTCTGGGCCCTCAGCGCCGGCGGCACCGGGGTGAGCACCCCGCCGACCGCGGCGAAGGCATTCACGTAGGGGGCGGCACGGCTGGCGGCGCCGAGCGCGTCGTAGATGCCCGGGGTGGAGAAGTCCGAGGCCCAGCCGGTCAGGTCGACCGCGTAGGGGCGCGCGAAGGCCAGCTCCGGAGTTCCCCCCTGCAGGGCCTTGACGGTCTCGGGGAAGGCGCCCAGCCGCTGAGCGCCGTTGACGTTGACCGGGCCGATGGCGGCGTCACGGACGGGTATGCCGCTGTTGGTCAGGTCGATCAGGTCGTTGTTGGGGCCGCGCTTGGAGACCAGGATCGACAGGTCATGAATGGTCGGCTTGGCGTCACGGGCCAGGGGGCGAAGCTCGGCCAGAAACGGCCGCAGCTTCCTGGCCACGGGCTTTGACTCGTCCACCAGCGGCTTGAGCGCGTCCAGGGTGCTGCGCAGGTTGAC
>DASYID010000186.1:0-4074 GCA_036252775.1 Solirubrobacteraceae bacterium | reverse complement strand
CCCTCATCTCCGAGGCGGTCACGGGCTCCAAGGCCTCGGTGGGCCCGCCCTGGTTTGATCGCTACACGGTTCCCCTGGCGCTCGTGCTGGTAGCGCTCTCGGGCATCGGGCCGGTGATCGCCTGGCGCCGGGCGACGGCGGCTAACGCGCGACGCAACTTCGCCGCCCCCGTGCTGTCGGCGGCGCTGGCCCTGGCGGTGCTGAGCCTGGCCGGCGCGGGTCGCCAGCCGCTGGCCTTGGCGATGTTCTGCTGTGCGGCCTTCGTCGCCGCCAGCGTCGCGCAGGAGTTCCTGCGGGGCGTGCGTGCGCGGCGGGCGATGACCGGCGAATCGACTCCCGGCGCGCTGGTCGCGCTGGTGCGCCGCAACCGTCGCCGCTACGGCGGCTACCTGATCCACGTGGGGATGGCGGTGCTGTTCGTCGGCGTGGCGGCGTCCTCGGCGTTTCAGAACGCGCGCGACGTTCGGCTCGCGCCCGGACAGAGTGCCTCGGTGGGCGACTACCGGTTGACCTACGTGCGGCCGACCGCGGCGGTGGCCAACGACCCCCGTGGCACCGGGGCGCTGCTGGACCTGGGGGCGGTTCTCGACGTCTCGCGCCACGGTCGTCATGTCGTGACGCTCACGCCCAGCCGCGGCTACTACCCGTCGCTGGATCCCGCGCAGGGATCGGTCGGGCGCCTGATCGGAGGAGAGGCGACCAGCCACGTCGGGCTGAGCGCCGGGCTGCGTCGCGACATCTGGACGGCGATCGAGCCCGACATGGCCTCGCTGATGCCACTGGTCAAACGCGGCAACCAGGTGGTGCCCTTGGTGCGTCCCGATCTCGGCCTGGTGGCGCTGGCGGCAATCGCCCAGCGTTACCGCGCCAGCCCGCCACCCGCCCAGTTTCGCTTCCTCGACTCGCCGTTGGTGACCTGGATCTGGCTGGGAGGACTGATCATCTTCGGTGGGGGCCTGGTGGCCCTGTGGCCCGCCGGTGGCCCGGTGCGCCTGCGCGCGGGCGCGCGCCTGGCCTCGCGCTCGCGGCTCGCCCGGGACCCGGGCCCCGCCTGAGCCTGGGGTGGACGTCATCGCCCTGGTCTTGCTGGTGGCGCTGGTCGCCGCGGTGGCGCTCGTGGTTTCGGCGCCGCTACGCCGCGAGCTGCGCGCACCCAACGGCAGCTCGCAGGCCACGGACCGGTCCGCCGCTGAAGCCGACGCGCGGCCCGAGCTCGAGCAGCAGCGCGAAGCCAAGTACCGAGAGATCCGCGACGCCGAGCTGGACTACCGCACCGGCAAGTTGTCGGAGTCTGACTACACGGCGCTGGACTCCACCCTGCGCGCCGAGGCGATGGACATCCTGCGCCGCCTCGATGCGCTGGACTAGTACCCTGGGCCTATGGAGACGATCCTGTCGGTCATCCAGGTGATCATCTCGGTGGTCCTGATCTTCCTGGTGCTCATGCACTCGGGCAAGGACGCCGGCCTCTCGGGCGCCTTTGGCGTGGGGACCGGACAGGGCCCCCTCGGCGGCGGCTCGCTGGTCGAGCGCAATCTCAACCGGTGGACAATCGGCTTTGCCATCGTGTTCGCGCTGAACACGATCCTGCTGCTTAAGAAGCCCTGGGCCTAGCCGGCCAGCCCGGTCAGACTCGCTCACCAGGCGCTCTCATAAAGGTCGCGGATCTCCGTCGCCTCGGCCGCCGGCGGTGTGAGCAACAGCTCCGGCCGTGTGACCGCGGCGGCCGTACAGGCGTCAAGGACCCCGTGGTCGAGCCCGAGGTCGCGCAGACGCGAGGCCCCGGCTCGCGCGGCCAGCGCCTGCGCGAGCACCACCGGCTCCTGTTCGACCTGGTCGGCCAGGCGAGCGATGGCCTCCGGGGCCCGCCGGGCCAGGGCGACGATCGTATGAGGCAGCAGGGCCGCGTTGGCCTGCCCGTGAGCGGCGCCAGCCTCGCGCACCAGCGTCTGGGCCAGCACGTGGTGCAGCCCGTAGCCGCAGGCATCGATCGCGTACCCCGACAGCAGCGCCCCCAACGCCAGCCCCTGGCGATCGACGGGCCCGCCCGTGTCAGCCGGGCGCCAGCCGGCGGCCAGCTCGCGGGCGGCGGCCAAAGCGGCCAGCACCGGCACCGGGCTGGCCTGGGGCGTCAGCGGCGCCTCGACCGCGTGGGCCAGCGCGTTGGCGCAACTGGCCGCCAGCTCGTCGTCGGGCTGCGAGGCCGACAGCGCCGGGTCGTTGATGACGATCACCGGGCGCACTCTCGGTGTGTCGGCGGGCACGCTGGTGGCGTGCCGGTGCACGCGCGTCATCTCAGCCGCCGAGAGCGTGGTGGGAATGGCGGCGACCCGATCGCCGGGACGCGCCGCGGCCAGCGCCTTGGCGGTGTCAATCACCCGGCCGCCGCCGAGAGCCACGAGCAGCGTGGCGCCGGCGTCCAGGCGCTCGAGCAGCGCCCCGGCGAGCTCGTCCACGCGGCCGCTGCCGACCTGCAGACGCATCGCAGCCCCGTCGCGCACCGCCGGCAGCCGCCGCTCGGCGCGAGCGGTGCTGAGCAGCACGTAGCCCTCGCCTATCAGTTTCGACGCCTCGGCGGCCACGCCGCGCCCGAAGCTCACTACGCGGTCGCCGTCACGCCACAGGAACCGGCGCGGCCAGAGATCAGCCGAGGATGAAGGGGTGCTGGTCAGGCGTCGGGCAGGGAGTGCTGGGCGCTGGGCGTGTGGGCCGTCTGGACCACGGCCGGTGTGCGCTCGCGGGGCTTGCCCACCGGCTGGTAGTAGCGGTACAGGCGAGAGCGAAAGGGGCCCCACCGATAGGTGTCGGCGGACAGGCCCCGCGGAGCCGCGCGCACGAAGGCACGCGTGTGGCGCACGAGCACACGCCCGTTGGAGACCATGGCGCCCAACGCGGGGACCAGCGTGTGCCATTCGCCGAAGCGGGCCAGGTTGACGACCAGCCAGACCACATCGGTCTCCGGATCCACGACGACGTCGTGGATCGTGCCGATGCGCGCTCCGTGGGCGTCGTCGAGGCGGTCGCCCACCCAGCCGCGCATCTCGTTCTCGACCGAGCGCATCGGGTTGCGCACGCGGCCCTGACCGCCGATCGTGTGCTCCTGGGCGAGTCGGCCGCCGCACGCGGGGCAGCTCTCTCCGCTGGGATTCTCCACGACCGCCAGGCAGTCGCGGCAGGCCCGCAGCACCGGCTCGGCCGGCCCCACGATCCCGGGGGTCTCGAAGCTGACGCCGGTCATGGCCTGGCCCACGACGGGCTCAGGGCTACCCGGCGTGGCCACCGGGGCTGGGGGAGCTCCGGCGGGGGCTGCTGCGGGGGCGCTCAGGCCGACGGTCGCCGGACGCCGCGGATGGGCGCGGTAGAGGTCGACCCGCGGGCGGTGGGAGGGGAGGGCGACGCCCGGTGGCGGCGGCTCATGGGCGAGCAGGCGGGCACTGCCGAGGTCCTCAGAACGCTCGGGCGTCAAGCGCGGGAGGCGGGCCGGCCCGCGCGTGCGCCGGCGAACGGACGGGTCAGCCGGCGCGGCAGAGACGGACGGGGCACCCGGCGAGGCCGGGCGGGTGGGCTCCTGGTCAGAGCGTCGCTGCGGAGGCCCGCCGGCGTCCAGGAGAACCGAGCGACTGACGAATATGACCAGCCCCACGAGCCCAACGACCATGATCAGTCCAGGGACGAGCCCGACGAGGGCACCGGTGATGAGGGCTTCGATTGTGGGCATCCGTGCGCACGCGCGACTCTGGCCGCGCTCCTATTCCTGAAAGGGAGTGTAGCCGTAGTGCCGGAAAGCACAAGCTGCCGGCCCGCGGTCAGAGCGGGAAGGGAAGCCCGCGGCAGCGGGCGGGGAAGCGCCCACGGTCAGCGGGGGGGCGCGGGCGGGAAAGCGGCCGCGATCAGTGGGCGGTGCGAGCGGGGAAGCGCCCGCTGGCCACGACGGGTCGCTGCCCCGAGATCGGCACGCGGGCCAGCAGCTCGACGTGGCAGTCCGGGCAGGTGGTGATGCTGAGGTCCCGCGTCACGCCCAGGCAGCTGGGGCACAGGTGAAGCGGCCGGCGCAGTGGATTGCCGACGGTGCGC
>DASYID010000185.1:0-16292 GCA_036252775.1 Solirubrobacteraceae bacterium | reverse complement strand
GTGATGTTGGCCTGCCCGTGGGAGTCGGTGGGAAAAGTGGCCCCGCTCGGGGTCACCGTGACGGTGGCGTTGGTGGCCGGCGAGGGGGTGCCGTCCGGGGCCGGGTTGCCGCTGGGGTCACTGCCGGTGGTGTCGCTGTAGGAGGTCACCGTTACCGTGAACGGGCTGCCCGCGTCGGCGGTCGCGGGGGCGCTCAGCCCGAGCACGGGTGGATAGGTGTAGCCGGCCGGGCAGTTGGAGGCACACACCGGGAAGAACAGGATGTCGTCGCCGCTGGAGAGCTCCTGCCCGCAGATCCCCGTCGAGGAGGAGCGGTGGTCATACCAGAACAGCCAGTAGTAGCCCGAGGAGAAGGTATGGCTCTCGCCCATGATGGACTCGGGCGAGTAGCCCAGGCCGCTGTAGTAGGGGCCATTCCAGTTGCCCTGGGTCCCGCGCTCCAGCGCCCCGCCGGCGCTGGTTCCACTGCATGAGTGCGTGTTGTTGGCGTCCTTGACCACCGGCGCGGTGCCAGTGGTCACGGTGGTGAGCTCCAGCAGCGTCGAGGTGCTGCCCTCGACGCGAACCTGAACGGTGGCCGGACTGGGGGTCGCCGGACTGGCGACCGTCGTATCGGGGGCGAGGCCGGCCAGCAGGCCAGCCGAGGCAGCGAACGTCGCGATTGCGCGTGCTGAGAGGCGGATCATGTTCGTCCCTTTCCGCGAGGACAGATGACTCAGGCCGGAGGCAGGTCTCCTGACTTCCGGGCCTATCCGCCGCGCCTTCCCGGTGCTCACACCAGTGGCTGCGCTGGAGCGCGAGCGATGGACGTCCCCGGTCACAGTGGCGGGACCGTGCCGGACTCACACCGGCTTCCCTAGACCACCGACCTCTAACGGATCGGAGTGTATCTGGAGGCCGACCGCGTGGACCTCGCCCGCCGGTGCGCTCTAGACTCGGACGGGCCGTGACGGTCAACCTGACCCGCATCTATACGCGCCTGGGGGACGACGGGGAGACCCACCTCGGCGACATGAGCCGGGTCCCCAAGACCCACCCCCGGATCGAGGCCTACGGGGCGGTCGATGAGCTCAACGCCCAGATCGGGATGGCCCGCACGCTGGCTGAGCTGCCCGCCGAGCAGCGCCAGTGGCTGGCACGCGTACAGAACGACCTGTTCGATGTCGGCGCCGACTTGGCCGTGCCGGCCGGCGGCGAACGCGAGCGCCTGCGCGTCAGCGCGGCGCAAACCGCTTGGCTGGAGGAGGTCTGCGACCAGGTCAACGCCACCCTGGAGCCGCTGAAGTCCTTCGTGCTGCCGGGCGGGACGCCGGCGGGCGCGGCGCTTCACGTGTGCCGCACGGTGTGCCGGCGCGCGGAGCGCCGGGCGCTCGGCCTGGGCGCGGAGGCCAACCCGGAGGTCGTGCGCTATCTCAACCGGCTCTCGGATCTGCTGTTCATCCTCAGCCGGGCGGCCAACGGTGGCGAGGAGCCCCTGTGGGAGCCCGGCCGGGGCCGGGGCTGAGCGCCGGGCCGGCTGAGCACGGGCCCAGGCCGAGGCCGCCAGGCTGAGTGCGCCCTCAGCGCCGCAGCGCGACCACGAGGCCCGTGGCCAGCGACCAGGCGACGCCGGCGATCACCAGCGCGCCCACCACGAAGGACTTGTGTGCCTCGGCAAAGGTGGCGGCCTCGTGGGGCTGGGCCACCACCAGGGCCAGCATGGCCGTGCCCGCCAGCCCGGCCATCGCCAGCGGCGCAAGCATCCCTCCCGCCCGGCCGACCGCCTGACGGCCGGTCAGGGCGGGCCAGCGCGCGTCTGCCCAGCGCAGCCCGGCGATGGCCAGCGCCATCCACAGGGCGGCGACCAGATAGCCCCCCAGGACGTCGCTGGGAAAGTGCCAGACCAGCATCAGCAGCGAGTAGCCGACTCCGACCGCCAGGGCCGTTCCCAGCGCCGCCGCCAGCGGTCGCCAGCGCCGTGGTGCTGCGAGCACGGCGCTCAGGGCGAGCGCCATCGCCCCGGTCGCGTGACCGCTGGGCCACGAGGCGGCGCCCAGCTGAAAGTGGCCGGGAAGTCCGGCGTTGCGCTGCTCGGCCAGCAGCGGCTTGAGTATGTCGCTGGTCAGCACCGAGGCGACCATGACCACGGCGACGGCCAGCGCGACGCGCGGCCGGTCACGACCGACACAGATCCAGGCCAGCCCGCCACCCATTACCGCGTAGGGCACGGGATCGACGGCATGAACGATCAGGTGGGCCAACCATCCCAGGCGCGAGTAGCTCAGCGAGTTGAAGCCTTGCAGCGTCAGGGCGTCGCGGGCCTGGGCGCCGGGATCGTGCAGCGCTAGGGCCGCGGTGAGGACCATCCCCGCCACGCAGGCGCCACCGACGAGCAAAGGCAGACGGGCGGAACGCTGAGTCATCGGTCCAGGGTACCGGGAGACCCTTTTGCCTCGCTAAGGATTCAGGGCGCCTGCGCCCGTCTCTCGGGCGCTCAGGAACTAGCGAGCGTGATCGAGGCAAGGTCGGTGGAGAGGTCCTCCAGCAGCGGGGTGCGCCCGGCCAGGCTCACGCCTTCGGTGATCAGCCGGCGCGCCTGCGGGAGATCCTCGGGGCGCCCGACCGACAGCATCGCCGCCACGCGTCCGCGGTCCAGATACCAGACCGAGAAGGCGCCGTCGGCCATCGCGCCGCGCACCCGCTCCTCGTCCCAGGCCTGGGCGGGACCGACGTACTCCAGCGACGCCCAGTCGTAGAGATCGGAGAAGAAGTAGGGCACCTCGCTGTGCGCGCGCCCCGCCCCGAGCATGTTGGCTGCCACCGTGGCGCCCTGGTCGATCGCCACCTGCTCGTGCTCGATGCGCACGGAACGCCCGTGGATCACGCTGTCGTACTCGCAGATGTCCCCGGCGGCGTAGACGCCCGGGACCGCGGTCTGCAGGGTGGCGTCCACCCGCACACCCCCGAGCTCCCCGATCTCCAGCCCCGCGCGGCGGGCGAGCATCACGTCGGGGACTGCCCCTACGCCGCACACCACGACGTCGGCCTCCAGCTCACGGTCACCGGAGACCACCACCCGGCTGACCCGGCCGGGGCCTTCCCCGCTAGCGGAAGCGCCCTCGAAGCGCTCCAACGAGGCCTGCCCGTGCACCTCGATGCCGCGGCCCTCGAGGATCTGCTGCAGGTGGCGCCCCGCGCGGACTCCGAAGGCTCGCTCGAAGGTCGCCTCCTCGAGCATCACGATCGAGCAGTGCTTGCCCAGAGCGGTGAGCGAGGCGGCCACCTCACAGCCGATGTATGAGCCACCCACCAGCACCACTCGCCCGCCCCCCTCCAGGTCGCGCCGCAGCGCATCGGCATTGCCCAGCGCCCGCAGGTAGTGAATCCCCTCGAGCTCAGCGCCCGGGACGTTCAGGCGACGCACCATCGCCCCGGTGGCCAGCAGCGCCTGGCCGAATCCGACCTGCTCCTTGGTGGACAGGGTGGCCACTCGCGCCTGCAGGTCCAGCGCGGTCACGCTCGTGCGGGTGAGCAGCTCTATGTCCTGACTCCCCCACCACTCTGCGGGTGCGACCAATGTCGCCTCACGTGTCTGGCGGCCCTGCAGGTAGTCCTTGGAGATGGGGGGTCGGTGGTAGGGCGCGTCGAGCTCTCGGCCCACGACCAGCACCGAGCCCTCCGCTCCCGCCTCGCGCAGCGCGCGCGCGCAGCTGGCTGAGGCGACGCCGCCCCCGATGAGCAGGAAGTCCACGTGACGATCGGCCACGCCGACACCGTAGCCGGACCCCCGCCGGACCCCTAGCAGCCGGACCCCCGCCGGACCCTAGCCGGACCCTGGCCGGACCCTGGCCGGGCCTTGGCCGGACTGCTAGCAGGCCCGCGCTGGCTGGCCCTGGCCAGGACCGGTCAGCTGAGTCGGATCCCCGCCCCGGCCGCCAGCTCGATCAGCAGGTGACGCATGCGGGTGCCGGCCGGAGTGGCCGCGCTCGCACCGTGGTGGTTGAGGGGGTTGCCGCCCGCATCGGAGAATCCGATCTCGACGTGGCCGTGACCGAGGCCGGCGGCGTCGCCCGTGTGGCCGACCACGGCGATCGCCTGACCGGCGATCACCCGCTGACCGGCGTGCACGAGCGCTCGCGCCGCATGCCCGTAGTAGACGAACTGTCCCCGCAGTGGCCCGCTGTCGGCCCGAACGACGGGATAGGCGGGACCGAAGCCCGAGGGGTTGCTGGCCACCGCGGTGCACAGCCCGGCGGCGATCGAGTAGATCCTCGCCCCGTCGGGGGCGGTCTCGATGTCCACGCCGTCGTCGGTGCGCCCGAGCGCAGTCAGATAGCGCCGATCCAGCGGCAGGGCGTATCCCCACGTGGAAAGACTGCCGGCCGCGGGAGCTTGGCATCCGCCCGTCGCGGCGCCGGCCGGCTGACCGTTGAGCGCTGCCCACTCGGGAGACCGGCCCAGGTAGATCGCGCTCATCAGGCCGTGGTCGGTGGGAAAGCGCGACGGGGCGTAGCCGGCGGCGATCGCCGCGGCGGTATCGCTGTCGACCACGCGGTGCTCCGGCGCGGGTCCGAGCCCAGGGGCGGGTCCGATGTCGATCTGCTCGAGCACGAGCGCGTGTCCGTTGGGGTAGGTGACCAGCCAGTAGCCGTTGAGCGTGGCCCGCACGGGCACCGCGATCCCGGGATAGCCGCCATCCGCCGGGTGGCGTCCGGCGGTGCGGTGATCGCTGAAGGTCGAGCCGTAGCCGTGCAGCACGTACCCCCCGCCGGCCGGTCCTGCGGACGCCGCGTCCGTGGGCCCCGCTGGCCCTGCGGACGCCGCGACGACCGTCGGCGCCAGCCCCCCGCCGGTCGAGGGCCGGCGGTAGGAGGCGGCCCTCGCCGCCACCTGGGCGTAATAGGACTGCGAGTGGTTGTAGGTCAGCACGGCCTGGTGCCAGTCCCCAGGTGCCTCCGAGGCCCACAGGTAGCGGGCGGCGGAAAAGATCGCATCGACGGGATCGCGCGGATCGCGGCGTCCGTCGTGGTTGGCGTCGACACCGAAGCGCCGCCACGTCGCGGGCTCGAACTGCATCCATCCCACCGCCCCAGCGGAGGAGGTGGACAGGTTGCGCCCGAAGTCGGTCTCCTCCGCGTTGATCGCGGCCAGCCAGCTCCACCCCTCCGCGCCCAGGTGATAGCGGCGCGCCGCGCCGAGGTAGAGGGGCACCAGCCAGCGGGGGATCTCCTTGGCGCCGGGTCCCGCGGGACTCGGCGACCCGGACGCCGCGGGGTCGACGGGGCCTGCGGGCCCACACCCGGAGCTGGCACCCCCCACGCCGGTCAGGACGCCGGCGATCGCCAGCGCCAACCCAACGGTGGCCACCGCCGCCACGAGCAGCGCCGCGGGCGCCAACCGCGCCGGACGGCCGAGCGGCTCGCGACCCATCAGTCCTCCGGCACAGCGCCGGAGAGCAGCTGGCGGGCACGTCGCTGGCGCACCGACTCCGCGGCGGGCACGGCCCGCGCCATCGCGCGCCGCAGGCCGCGCGGCGCACCGGCCTCTCCGGTGTCGCGCCGGCCATCGGCGCCGGGACCGTCGGCTCGCCGGCGGCCGTCCGGGTGCCGGCCACGGGCCGCGTCGCCACCGGGGTCCCGGTAGCGCTCGAGCTCCCGATCGATGTGCAGGCGGGCGCGCCGCTGGTCGCCCGCGGGCAGCGCCTGATAGGCCGCCGAGGTCAGGCCGCCGAGTGCCGCCAGGCGCCGGTAGTCGCGGTACTCCCGGGGCGGCCGCCGGGGCCCAGGCGAGATACCCCGGCGCAGCCAGGCCTGGCGTTCGAGCTCGGCCACCGCCGCCGCGCGCTGACCGGGGTCATAGATCAAACCCGTGCGCTGGCGATGGCGCTCGCCCACGGCCGCCGTCTCCGCGGCGTCGCGCTCGAGACCCTCCCGGGCGAGCATCGCCTGCTCGCGGCGCTGGGCCCGTAGCGCGAGCGACTGCGCTCGACGCGTATCGCCCCGTTGACGCGCCCGATTCTCCTCCAGGCGCAGCGCCTCGAGCGTGCCCCGGGGCCGGGCGTCCGAGCCGCCGGCCGGGGAGTGCGCACCGAGCGCCCGGGCCTCGGCGTGGCGACCCTCCAGCAACCGCTCGGCCTGGTCGATGCGGCCCCGTTCGCGGTCAGCCCGGGCGGCGGCAGTATCGCGATCGGCGCCGAGGCCAGCCGTGCCTGACCCCGAGGACGCGCTCGGTGCCGGCCTGCGGCCGGCCCTGGCGCGGGTCGCCGGGGCGCGCGGGATACCCGAGGCCGGCGGCGGGTGCCGCTCCCTGGCCCGGTCCAGGATGATTCGGCCAGCCCCGCCGAGGACCCGGAGTGACTGGCCCGCCCCCCGCCGCAGGTGGTGAGCCAGCGGCCGGCCGGCGCCCCGGGGGCGTTCGCCGACACCGCCGACCGCCGCGCCCTGCAGCCAGCGGTGGCGATGAACGTAGACCACCCACCAGAAGGCCGCGATCAGCAGCCACTGAACCCACCACCCAAGTGAGCCCAGCGCGGTGAGGACGCGCAGCATGAGCAGCAGCGCCCCCAGCAGCACCGAGTAGAGCAGCTTGGCGCTCAGGGCGGCGAGCAGCCGGCCGGCCCAGGCGCGAAAGACACCGCGGCCCCAGTCGCCGAGGGCGGGGCTGAGCACGGCGGCCGGGGCCAGCAACAGGTAGACGACCGTCAGCAGAGCGGCGCCGAGCAGCCGCAGGGCCACGAAGGCGAGCAGCGCAAACATGCCGACCATGCCCACCGCGATGAACAGCAGCCCGCCCACCCGCGGCCAGGTCCCCCCTTCGGTACGGAACTGCGCCTGCGCCGCGGTGGGCGCGCTGCACTGCGTCGCGTCGCCGCTGCCGCACAGCGCGCGCAGCAGGGAGTCGCTGGTGATCGAGTTGCGCTCGGTGCCGTTGGCCGGGAAGGCCAGGAACAGCTCGCCGTTGGTGCGGGCACGATGGACCAGCGCGTTTTCACGGGCCAGCTCGCCCGGGCCACGGCGGGCCAGCGAGACGCAGGTGGTGAAGTCGCCACCGGTGCGACACGCGTCGGGAAGCGGGCCGCCCCCGGCCAGCCGCATGGCCACCTCGCGCAGCCGCGGGTCCAGGGCGGCCGGGCGGTTGCACCAGTCGACGTTGCCGAACTCCAGGTAACACCAGGGCCCGGTGACCGTGGCCTCAAAGACTCCGCGCAGATCGTCCCCCAGGACCCCGGAAGCCCGGCTGGGACTGCCGTTGCTGACCGCCGCCACGGTGCCGACGGCGGCGTCGTTGACCAGCCGGCCCGCGGCACCGACCGTCCCCACGGGGTCGGCGATCAACCACAGGCCGGCGGCGGTCATGGCCAACATGGCCGCGACATCTGCGACCGTGTCGCCGACGCGCCGCTGGATCAGGCCGCGGTAGACCACGAGCATTCCGGCGACGGCCAGGGCGCTGGCCAGCCATGGGTCGCTGAAGGCCCTACGGGCCGAGCGCAGCGCCTCGGTCACCGGCCCGAGGGTGCGGCCATCGAGCAGATCCAGGGAGAACGACCACTCCAGCGCGACGATCAGCGCGTGACTGATCCACACCAGCGCCGTCCATATTGGCGTCAGTAGCAGGCCCTGCACGATCGCCAGCTGGTTGTTTTGCGACAGCGGGCTCACGCTGGTGTCGATGTGCGTGTCGAAGGCGTAGTGCTCGACTGGCGCCACGGCGAACACCAGCCCTGAGCTCACGCAGTTCTGGCGTCCCACCGGGGACAGGTGCGCGCGCAGCCGGACGCTGCGACACAGCGCGCTGCGCATGCCGTTGCCCGACAGCGGGTCGGGGGCCGGACGACCTCCACGTCGCGTCAGATCCGGACCGACCGCCGCCCTGGCGCTGGCCCCAGCCGCGGCCGGAACCAGCGCCAGCGCCAGCAGCAGGGTCAGTGCGAGCGCCCGCCCGGCGCCGACCGACCCGGCGCGGGCTCTGCACCCGGTGATCACTCCTCACCTCTGCACCCGGTGATCACTCCTCACCGTCCCCCGTCACCTTTGAGGGACCGGGGACACGCGCCGGAGTGGTGGATAGCGCCGCCAGAAGCTCCGGCACCACGACGTCGACCTGGATCGCTTCGACCCGGCCGCGGTGATCGCGCATCAGGCAGCGTCCGGCCTGGAACTCCAGCAGCCGCCGGCGCTGCCCATGGTCGTCGGGGTCAAGTCCCAGCAGGGCGAGAGCCCGCGCCGCCTCGGCCTCCGAGCGCAGCCCGAACACGAACGTGGCGCCGATCAGGTTCTCCAGGGACTCGCGTTCGGCGCTGACGGCATCGGTGACCAGCTGGGTGGAGATGATCGGCACCGCCTCCGATCGACCCATGCGCTGAAGGGAGGCAAGCAGCAGTCGGCCCACCGGGTCCTGCAGCAGCCGCCAGCCCTCGTCGAACGAGAAGACCTTCAGGCGCTCGCGCTCCCGGGCCAGGAGGTGCATGGCGAACATCGCGATCAGCCGTACGAGCTGCTCCCCGACGCGCTCGGCCGGGGAGAGGTCCGACCGCGCCACCCCAGGCTGGGGGCGCGGCAGGTCACGGATCGAGATGTAGGTGACCTGCTGGCCTCCGAGCTCGGGCAGCTTGACCTCGCGGTCGGCGAAGCCGAGCTGGGTCAGCCCCGAGCGCGCGTAGACCTCGAGCGTCTTGGCCACCTGCCGGTCGACGGCGTCGCCCGCGGCCAGCGCGCGCACGACCTCAGAGCAGGTCGGCGTGGGGGCGCGCCGGATGACCGCGTCCACGGCTCTGACGATCGCCGTCTCCCAGCCGGCGTCTGAGCGGGCGGGGAGCAGCTCGGCCAAGAAGGACACAGTCGCGTCCTGTCGCAGGTGATCCGGGGCCACGCGCAGCGGATCGAGCACTCCCCGCAGCGACCGGTGCGGTCGCAGGGCAATGGTCTCGGTGTGCGGCGCGACCTCCTCGAGCAGGTGCAGCCGGTGATCGCCCTTGGGATCGCAGTCGATGATGCGCGCGTCGAGCAGGAAGGCCTCGTACTTGAGCTTCTGCTCGAGCGTCGTCTTGCCCGACCCCAGAGCCCCGAGGCTGAGGACCGCCGCGTTGCCATCCGTGTCCGAGCCCTCCCGCAGGTTGAAGCGCACGGGCTGGCGCGAGCCCGACAGGGTGTGACCCAGATAGAAGCCGTGGCGTGAGCCGACGGCGTGGGTGGCGGTCGGCATCATGGCGGCGACCTGCTCGGCGGTGAGCACGTCCTCATGGCCGCGCGTGCGCGCCGGCTGGCCCGGCAGGTGCTGGCAGAACAGCTCGAGCTGGTCGCCCACCGGCCGGTGCAGACGCACTTCCCCGAAGGCACGCCGACACAGCTCAACGCGCCGATCGAGCTCCTCCTCGCGGTCGGCCGCGACGGCCACCCCGATCGACGCCTTCAGCAGCGGGGGACGGCTGGCCGACTGCAGGTGTGAGAGCAGGTCCCGCGCGAGCTGAGTGCGGTCATAGCCCTGGTCCGAGACTCCCTGGTCGCCGTCGGACTCGGCCCGCAGAATCTGGTCGGCGTCCTGGATGCGGCGCCGGGCCTGGCGAACAGCCAGGCCGTTGGGGAGATAGCGCGCGTTGAGCGTCAGGTCGATCCCGAAGTCCAGGCTCTCGGGGGCAGCGAACATGAGCTCCACGCGGGGGCCGGGGAACTGAGCCTGCTCGGGTAGCGCGCCCAGCACCAGCTGGGCCTGCCAGCTGGTGCCCAGCTCACTGTCGATGCGCAGCGCGCGGCCGCGATGTTCGACGTGCCCGTCCATCCAGCGCACGATGTCCGCCTCCAGCGGCGCCAGCACCGCCTCGCCGTTGCGCTCGAAGGCCACCGCCGCCGGCTGGTGCAGGCCGTCGACCTCGGGCTCCCCCAACCCGCGACAGAACGCCCGCCGCACCAGCCACTGGACCTCGGCGCTCGTCGCCGGCCGCGTCCCGAGGTAGGCCGCCAGGCGCGCATGCACCTGATCGGCGCGCAGCCGCAGGCGTTCGAGCTCGGCCACCGCCAGCGTGCGCCGATCGTGCAGTGCGAGCTGCCGGCGCAGCCATCGCCACCAGTGCGCCGGCGGCTGCGCCAGGGCGCGGGAGACATAGGTGGCCACATCCTCGATGGGGTCGGCCAGGCGTACGGCACAGAACAGCACGGGCCGCGCCGGCCCGACCCCGACCAGACGTCGGCGGTGCTCGGCCAGGTAGCGCTCCCGCAGCCCCCGGTGACGCGCGGGCCCCCCGTCGAGGACGTCGTGCACGTAGCGGTCCAGGTCCCAGGGCCTGGTCACCCGCAGCAGCTGAAAGTCGGCCTCCAGGCCCTCCAGCGCACACAGCAGGCGTCCGAAGGCCTCGCGCTTGGCCTCGACCGACAGGCTCTCGTAGGAGTGGCTTTCGAGCGCGAACAGCGCCCACGCGTCGGTCAGGCCCTGGCGAAACAGACAGTTGCCGTAGGCATACTCGAGCGGTGGGGCGACGGCCTGCATTGCGTCAGGACCCGGGAGCCCGCCGGATCTCGAGTAGCGCACCGGCCGACAGGGAGAGGATGTGCTCGCCACCCGCCCGGGTACCTGGCGCCCGGCGGACCGGGACGGCGACGAGGTCGGGGCGCCTGAGCAGCCGACCCAGGGCTCCGCGCCGCCAGCGGGTGCAGCGCCACGCCCCCCGCACCGAGACCGCTCCCGGGCCGCGGTAGCGGACGCGCCGCGGCTTCGGCGCCGAGCCGTCGGCCACCAGGACCAGGCTGGGCGCCGGCCAGCGCGAGCCGACCGGCACGCACGCCCTCAGACCACAGCTGTGTCGGGGTGCCATGGCCGCACGCGCCAGCGACAGTGCGGCCAGGTGAAACGGGCGTCCGTCGATGCGCACCACAGCCAGCAGCGCGGCCCCGGCGCCCGGAACCACGACCAGACGCCCCAGCCACGGAAGCTGATGCAGCAGCCAGCCGAACACGGGCAGCGCGCCAGCGACGGCCAGCACCAGCAGCAGGCCGGCGAAGTACACGATCCCGAGAACCGGCACTCCGGCCGGGTTCAGGCGCAGGCGATCGATGCGATACAGGCGGCGCTCCAGCGCGAACACACTGCGGTAGGAGCGGACCTCGATGCGGTCCCCGGCGCCCGACAACTCAGTGCCCGCCGACCAGCGACGCCACGGTGTCCTTGAGCAGGTTCACGCCGGCCGGGGTGATGAGCAGGATGGCGATCATGCCCACCACCAGCACGCCGGCTGCCTCCTTGAAGTCCCGCTTGAAGACCAGCACGATCGCCGCCATGGCAAAGCCGAGGGCGATCAGGCTCATCGCCACCTTGCGCCCCGTGTCGCTGGCCCGGTGGGCGGCCGACTCCAGCGAGCTGGCACCCCCCACCGCCCCCACCACGGTCCCCGCCGTCAACAGCGCGGGATGAGGAGACGGTGCCGCGACGCGAACCTGCCCGGCGGCGGGGGCCGCCGGGCCGACGAGCCCACATAGGGTCAGGCACACGACGATCAGGGCGCTGGCCGTCCCGGGTCCCCCCGGGCGGTGGACACGGCGGCGTCTGGCGAATCGAGATCGGGGCACGGGCATCCTTTCGGTCAGGCGGCGGGATCGGACTGGATGGCGAAGATCTCCCAGCGAGCCTGGACGCGGCGTACGTCGATCGCGTAGCGCAGCGTGTAGCCCGTGCCGCGAGCGTCTGCGGCCTGCACGACGGCGATCACCGAGCGGCCGTCGGGCGCCCACTTGAGGCTCACGCTGCGTTGCACCGACAGGGGCGCGCGGGGCGATGACGGCCTGGCCCCCGGGGCCAGGTCCGAGGCCAGGTTGGTGGCCGAGCGCGACAGGTAGTTGCTCAAGGCCCGGTTGACCACCGCCTCCAGCGGGGCATCGCTGACGTCGGTCAGGGAGCCCTCGAGATCGCCGCGTAGCGGTGTGAACGCGGGCGGGCCCACCAGGGCGGGCAGGCCCCCCAGCTTCAGGCGGCGCTGGGCGGTACGCACGACGGGCACCGACAGGTAGACCAGGCCACCGGGATCGGTCTCGACGGCCACGGTCAGCACGTGGCGCCCGGGCGAGTCGGTGCGATCCTGGACCACCTCGGTCCAGCCCACCGTTTGACGTCCGCGCAGCGGCAAGCGCAGCCCGAGGTCGGGGTCCTGAGCCCCGCCCACGAACATGGCCAGACCACGGCGGTGCTCCTCCGGCAACGTCACGTCCCAGGTCAGGTAGCGCCGTGCGAACAGGGCCCCGAACGCTCGCGTACCGAGGTCATCCACCGGTCGAGGAGCGATCGCCAGCGGTCGGGAGGGCGGCGTCAACGCCAGGCGCAGGCTGGCCAGGATCCCGGCGGCGGCCACCGCGTACAGGATCCAGCGGGTCAGGTTCAGCGACAGCCGAAGCCGCCGAAGTGAGCGGGTGGACACCACCACGCGGGCGCCAGCGGCCGCCATCAGCGCTCGAAGCCGAACTCGCCAGCAGCCCCCGACGGAAGGATCCGCGAGCGCCGCGGGGCCAATCCCGTCGCCCGGACCTCGAGAGCCATGCCGCTCGAGCCAGGCGAGCGCCGCAGACGCCGCGCCCGGCCCTCCCGAGCGATGAGTCCATGGGACGCGCGATGGCCGGGGCACGCTCGCCGTGACCCCCGGGCGCCACGACAGGCTCGCCGTGGCGCCCGATGGGCAGCCGCCAGGCGCCCGCGCGGCCGGGCGAGCCCCGGACGCGGGACCCCGTGAGGCCGCGGCGCCGACGCGGCCGCGCTGGCCCCAGCGAGAGGTGCGCTGAGCCCGCTGCGGGGCCGGCCCGGTTGGCGGGCGCCGAACACAACGGCGAGCAGGGCCACCGCCGCCGAGCCGAGCAGAACGGTGACCGCGGCCCGGGTCCGCGCTCGGCGCCGGTCTGGGCCGTCGGGTCGTCCTGAGGGCGGCGGCGCCTCACTCGGCACCGGCGCCCGGAGGGGTATCCGGGCGGCCGCCTCGTCCCTGGGTCCGTCGAGCTCGTCTAGGAAGCCCGGCAGGTCCGGCGGTGGGGACAGGAGATCCTCGGGACGGCCGAGCTCGAAGACCGCCTTCTCGCGGCGACGAATCACGCGCGCTCACCCGTGGAGCCGGCGCCTTCACCGGAGATGGTGTCGGCGCCGGCCCCGGAGGGGCGTCGGGCGGTGACCGTCGTGCGGCCCAGGAGGGGTAGGCCGCGACGCCCGATCGGACAGGCCTCCGGTCGGGGAGAGCGGGTGACCGGGGGCGATGCCATGGGCGCTGATCCGACCGGCCGCTGGCGCCCGGGACGGCACCCTGACCAGCCGCCGGTACGCCGGGTCTAAAGGTTCGGCGCCAGCATCCGATACACGAGGTGATGAGGTCTGCCCAGTCTGAGCTTCAGGATGTGATCGTCCGCCTGCGGTCGGCCTACTCCGGCTTCCGCCAGGGGAACATCATCGGCCTGCTCGACGGGCTGGACCCCGACATCCGTTGGGACGCCAGCGAGGCACTGCTGCACACCGGCACCTTCCACGGTCACACCGGCGTGACCGACTACATCCGCGGGTTTGCCGAGCACTGGGACGACTTCATGCTCGAGGCATCTGACTTCATCGCCCACGAGCCCGACACGATCACCGTCGACGGGATCCTGATGGGGCGCGAGAAGAGCACCGGCCGGGTGATCACCGCCCAGTTCACCCACCGCCTGCGGGTGGTCGACGGGCGTGTGGTCGAGCTACGTGTGGTGGTGCACCGCGACGAGTCTGCCGCCGCTGGCCACAGAGCTCAGGCGACCGCCCGCAGGGCCAGCGCCACCGCCTGATCCGCCCCGGCGACTCGCAGGACCGCGCGGTCCGTGCGCCCCTGACGTGACAGCTCCCAGGTGCCCAGTCCCACCACGGCGAGGCCACCCTTGAGGGCCAGCGCCACCTCAGACAGGGTGCCGTAGGCGCCACCGATGGCGATCAACGCGTCAGCGGCTCGCACCACCAGCCCGTTGCGCAGTTCCCCCATGCCGGTCGGGATTGCCACCTGGACGTGGGGGTTGGCCGACGAGCGGTCCTGTCCCGGCAGGATCCCGACGGTCAGACCACCCTCCGCGCGGGCGCCGCGGCAGGCCGCCTCCATCACCCCGCCAAGTCCGCCACACACCAGCACCGCGCCGGCCCGAGCCAGGCCGGCACCCACCGCCTCGGCCGACTCGAGCTCCGACGGGAGGGCCCCCGTGTCGGGGCCCACCACGGCGATGTGCGGTGGCGGGTGCTGAGCCGCGGCCACCGGCCTACCGCACGACGAAGTTCACGAGCTTGGCGGGCACGACGACCTCCTTGACCAGCTCGCGACCGTCCAGGTGGGCCCGGACGTTGGGGGCCTCTCGACACAGTTGCGCGAGCTCCTCACCTGACGCGTCGCGGTCCGCCCGCACCCGGTCGCGGACGCGACCGTTGACCTGGCAGACGATCTCCACGCTGTCGCTATGAAGCAGCGCCGGGTCGGCCACCGGCCAGGGCTGCTCCCACACGCGTTGGCCGGTCAGGCGGTCATAGGCGTCGGCTGCCACATGGGGTGCGAAGGGAAACAGCAGCGAGGCGGCGGCGGCCAGGGCATCCGCCTGCGCGGTCACGGAGGCCTGCTCGCGCAGGCGCGAGCAGACGTTGGTCAGCTCCATGATCGCCGCGATAGCCGTATTGAAGGCAAACCGCCTCCCGGACAGGTCCCCGGTGACCTTGTCGATCGCCCATGCCGCCTTGCGAGCCAGCTCGCTGTCGGCCTCCCCGCCGGCACCCCCGCCGGGCGAGCCGCGGCTGGCGCCAGGCGCGGCAGCCGCCGGGGAGCGCTGGGCGGTCTCGGCAGCCAGGCGCCACAGGCGGGCCAGGAAGCGGTGCACGCCCTCCATGCCCTCGTCGGACCAGTCGGCGTCCTGATCGGGGGGACCGATGAACAGGATGTAGGCGCGGGCGGTGTCGGCGCCGTAGCGCTCCACGATGGCCATCGGCGACACCACGTTGCCGCGCGACTTGGACATCTTGGCGCCGTCCTTGGTGATCATGCCCTGGGTGAACAGCGCCCGGAAGGGCTCCTGGAAGCCCAGGTGACCGAGGTCGGCCAGAGCCTTGGTGAAGAAGCGGGCGTACATGAGGTGCAGGATCGCGTGCTCGACTCCCCCGATGTACTGGTCGACCGGCATCCACGAGGCGAGCACGGTGGGATCCCAGGCGGCGGTGTCGTTACCGGCGTCGCAGTAGCGCAGGAAGTACCAGGAGGAGTCCACGAAGGTGTCCATCGTGTCCGTCTCGCGCCGCCCGGGACCCCCACAGGACGGGCACTCGGTGGACACCCAGTCCTCGGCCGCGGCCAGCGGGGAGCGCCCCTTGGGGGCGTAGTCGCGCACGTCGGGCAGCACCACCGGCAGGTGCTCGGCGGGCACCGGCACCGTCCCGCAGCCCTCGCAGTAGACGACCGGGATCGGGCACCCCCAGTAGCGCTGGCGCGAGATCAGCCAGTCGCGTAGGCGATAGTTGACCGACGCCTCTCCCTGTCCCTCGTCGCGCAGCCAGGCCACGATCCGCTGCAGGGCCTGCCGGTTCTGGAGGCCGTCGAAGTCGGGATGGGAATTGACCAGAGGGCCGTCGCCGGTGTAGGGCAGGGCCTGCTCGCCGGTCTCCCCGTCGGGTCCGGCGATCACCCGACGAATGGGCAGGTCATAGGTCCGGGCGAACGCGAAGTCGCGTTCGTCGTGGGCCGGCACGGCCATGATGGCCCCGGTCCCGTACTCCATCAGGACGTAGTCGGCCACGTAGACGGGGATCGGCGCCCCGTTGACCGGGTTAGTCACCGTGCGACCGAGCGGGACGCCGGTCTTCTCGCGCTCGGCCGCACCCCGCTGGTCGTTGGATCCGGCCAGGGCGCGGTTGATGTAGTCGGCCACCTCGGACTCGTGGCCGGTGCCCGCGGCCAGGCGCAGCACGTCGGGGTGCTCGGGCGCCATCACGAAGAACGTGGCACCGAACAGGGTGTCGGGACGCGTGGTGAAGACGGGATAGTTCAGACCCAGCTCCTCGCACCGAAAGACGACCTCGGCCCCCTCGGAGCGGCCGATCCAGTTGCGCTGCATCGTCTTGACGTGCTCGGGCCAGGCGATCTGGTCGAGGTCGTCGAGCAGACGGTCGGCGTAGTCGGTGATGCGCAGAAACCACTGCTCGAGCTGGCGCACCTCGACCTCGGTGCCGCAGCGCTCGCAACGTCCGTCGATGACCTGCTCGTTGGCCAGCACGGTGGCGTCGTGGGGACACCACTTGACGGCGGCCTGCTGACGGTAGGCCAGGCCGGCTCGCAGCAGCTCGAGGAAGATCCACTG
>DASYID010000184.1:0-8704 GCA_036252775.1 Solirubrobacteraceae bacterium | reverse complement strand
TCCTGGGCGTAGCCGGCGAGCTCCGGGCGCGCCTCGGGCGCCACCAGCTCCACGCGCGCGTCGCAGGCCAGCAGGCCGTCCACCTTCTCGGCGCCGATCTCCCCCCCGCCGACCACCACGCAGCGTCGGCCCGTGAGCTTCAGGCAGGCGATGTAGAACGGCGTCTCGAGCATCCCCGCCACGCAGGACTGATCGCACACGCCGCGCCGCAGCTGGCACACACACTCCTTGCCGGCGTAGGCCTGGGCGGGCATGGACAAGAGGTTAGAGGGCCGGCAGGGCCGGCCAGGACCGGGCGCGGGCGCGCCTCAAGCCCGGCGGCCGGGGTCCCGGCGGGCGCGCGCCTCGCGCAGCGATCGCCCCAGCAGCCGGGCGATCGGCAGCGTCCCCTCGCGCAGGGCGCGTTGCCGATCGGAGTCGCGGGCCGAGCGCAGCTCGGCCACCGCCCGCGCGGCGCGCTCGACGGTCGCCTCGTAGGCAAACCACCACGGGGCCCGGCCCGCGGGTGGGTCCCAGCTGACGAGCTTGGGGGTCGCGCATTCGCGCAGCCCGTCCTCGCCCAGGCTGCGGCGCTGGCCCGAGCCCCGCACTCCGCCCCACGGGCCCTGGGGCACCATCGGCCCCACCAGGTGGTCGTTGATCCACACCATCCCGGCGCGCAGCTCCCGGGCGATGCGCAGCGCCTGGTGGCGGTCCTCGCTCCAGACCGAGGCGCCGAGGCCGAGCTCGGAGCGGTTGGCCAGCTCGATCGCCTGGGCGGTGGACTCGACGCTGACCACAGCGACGACCGGCCCGCCGATCGGCTCGCGCAGGATCCGCATGTCCGGCCGCACCCCACCCACCACGGTGGGCGCCCAGAAGTTTCCGTCCAGGCCCGCCGGGTGCACCTGGCCTCCGCAGTGCGCCACGGCGCCCGCCGAAACGGCGTCGGAGACCAGGCTCTGCACGTGGGCCAGGCGCCGCTCGGAGCCCAGCGGGCCGACGTCGACGTCGCCCGCCAGCGGATCGCCGACGCGCAGGGCCTCGGCGCCGCGCACCAGGCCCTCGGTGAACGCCTCGGCCACCTCCTCGACCACGAACAAGCGCTCGACCGAGCCGCGCGGCCGCCCCGCCCCGCTGAACCCCGCCCAGCAGGCCCCGGCGATCGTGCGCGCCAGCGGGGCGTCGGCCAGCACCAGCATCGCGTCCTGACCGCCCTGCTCGCGCACGACCTCGCGGCCCGACTGGGCCGCCACCCGCGCCACCTCCTGACCGGCGGCCGGGTGGCCGGTGAAGAAGACCTTGTCCACCGGGGCCGCCACCAGCGCGCGGCCGACCGCCTCAGAACCCTGGACGACGGCCACCAGGCCCTCGGGCAGGCCGGCCCGCGCCATCAGCCCGCCGATGCGCTGGCCGAGCAAGCACGCGCCGCGTGAGGGCTTCAAGACCACGCCGTTGCCGGCCACCAGCGCCTGAGCCACCTGGCCCAGGGGCAGCGCCAGCGGCGCGCCGGCCGAGCCGATCACCGCCACCACACCCAGGGGCTCATAGCCCACCCGCGCGCGCTTGAGGGGAAAGATCGATCGGTGGGGGGCCACGCGATGGTCGGCGAGCAGCCGCGGCCCGGCGTCGGCCGTGAAGCGCAGCGCGTCCACGGCGGGCAGCAGCTCGGTGAAGGCGCCCTCGGCGGGGGGGCGCCCGACCTCCTGGGCCAGCAGCCGGCTGAGGTCGGAGAACTCGTCGATCACCGCCTGGGCCGCGCGTCGCATGTAGCGCGCCCGGTCCTCGACACGCAGCAGCGCCCACAGAACCTGAACGCGCGCCACCTCCTCGACGATCCCGGCCACGTCCTCGGGCGGGGTCCAGCTGACGCTGCCGATCGCCTCACCGGTGGCGGGGCTGAGCACGGCGGTGGAGCTCAAGCGTCCTTCCCCCGGCGCCGGCGGATGTCCTGGAGGCGCTCGATCAGCGGCTGCTCGGTCTCGGTCGGCTCATAGAAGCGCCGGCCGATCAGTGCTTCGGGTACCAGCTCCTGGGGTGAGACGCGCTCGGGACGATCGTGGGGATAGTCATAGCCCAGCCCTCGCCCGAGAGCGGCGGCCCCCGGGTAGGCGGCCGAGCGCAGGGCGTCGGGGGGGGACAGGGCGCCGTGCTCGCGCACGTGGGCGACCGCCTGTCCCAGGGCGCGGGTGGCCGCGTTTGACTTGGGTGCCAGCGCCAGGTAGATCGCCGCCTGGGCCAGGGCGTAGCGGCACTCGGGCAGCCCCACGTGCTCGACGGCATGGGCGGTGTCGACGGCCAACGCCAGCGCGCCGGGGTCGGCGTTGCCGATGTCCTCGGAGGCGAGCACGACCATGCGCCGCACGATGTATCGAGGGTCCTCGCCGCCCTCGAGCATGATCGCCAGGTAGTAGAGGGCGGCGTCGGGGTCAGAGCCGCGCATCGACTTGATCAGCGCCGAGACGTAGTCGTAGTGCTGGTCGCCGGACTTGTCGTAGAGCACGGCCCGTCGTTGCAGCGCGTCCTGGGCGAGCTCCAGGGTCACCACCCCGCTGTCGGCCCGAGCGGTCTCGCAGGCCAGCTCCAGCGCGCTCAGGGCGGTGCGGGCGTCCCCGCCCGACCGGGCGGCCAGGAACTCGAGCACCTCCTCGGCCACCTCGAGCCCCTCGCCCTCCCCGCGCTCCAGCGCCCGCGTCAGCAGCAGCTGGACGTCCTCGGCGCCCAGCGCCTCCAGCTCATAGACCTGGGCCCGCGACAGCAGGGCGGAGTTGACCTCGAAGTAGGGGTTCTCGGTGGTGGCGCCCACCAGCGTGACCAGGCCCCCCTCGACGGCGGGCAGCAGCGCGTCCTGCTGGGCCTTGTTGAACCGGTGGATCTCGTCTAGGAAGAAGATCGTCGGCTCGCCGCTGGCCTGTCGCCGGTGGGTGGCCCGCTCAATGACCGCCCGCACCTCCGCGCGCCCGGCCTGCACGGCGCTGAGCTCCTCAAAGGCGGCGCGAGCGCCACCGGCCACGATCCGCGCCAGCGTGGTCTTGCCGGTGCCCGGGGGCCCGTAGAGGATCATCGAATGGGGGCGGCCCTCCTCGATCGCCGTGCGCAGCGCCGAGCCCTCGCCCAGCAGGTGGCGCTGGCCGACGAAGTCCCCGAGCGTCTCGGGGCGCATCCGCACCGCCAGCGGCTGATCGGCCGGCGGCACCGGAGTCCGCGGACCTCCCGGGCGCCCCGCATCCTCGGCCTCGAACAGACTGTCCATGCCCGTGGAGTATCTCGCCTTCATCCTGTGGTGCTTTGCCGTGGCCGCCGCCGGCGGCCTGGTCGGGCTGGTGCTCGGCAACCTGCGCCTGCCGGCCACGCTGCTGCTGGCGGCGGTGCCGGCGGCGGGGACGGGATCGAACCTGCTCATCAGCGCGGTGGCCGCCGCCACCGCAGCCGCGGCCCACGTGCGGGGCGGCCGGGTCAACTGGCGCCTGGTGGCCTACATGGGGCCGCCCTCGGTGGTGGGGGCGTTGGCGGGGGGCTTTCTGTCGGGGGTGGTGCCGGCGCGCCTGTTGCTCGGGGGGATCGCCGTGGTGCTCGCGGTCAGCGGGGCGCAGCTGTGGCGCTCCCCCGGCCCCGCGAGGCCGCCCGCCCCGGCGTCGGCGGGCCCGGGGGTGCGGGTCGGGCCCGCGGTGGCCTCGGGGGCGGCGATCGGCCTGCTCGGGGGGATCGTGGGCCTGATCCTCGGCTCGCTGAGGATGCCGGCGCTGCTTCGCCTGGTCGGGGAGGCCCCGGCGCGGGCCGCCGGCACCAACGTGGTCGTCGGGCTGCTGGTGGGTGTCGCCGGCGCCCTGGGGCACCTGCCCTCCAGCGAGCCCGACTGGACGCTGGTCGCCCTCGGGGCGGCCGGCTCGATCCCCGGCGCGCTGCTGGGCTCGCGCCTGACCGGGCGACTGGCCGAGGCCGATCTGGTCCGGGCGATCGCCGTCGTCCTGGCGGTCGCCGCCGCGGCCACGGCCTGGCAGGCCGTGGCGTGAGCGGCCTCGGGCGCTGGCCCTCCGGCCGGCGTAGCATGGGGCGATGCCCCCGGCGCCGTCGGTAGATCGCTCCCCGCACGAGGTCACCGAGCTGCTGCGGCGCCTGATCCGCTTCAACACGGTCAACCCTCCCGGCAACGAGCGCCCGGCCCAGGAGCACCTGGCCGCCCACCTGAGCGCCGCCGGCCTGGAGTGCGAGCTGCTCGGGCGCACGCCGGAGCGCCCGAACCTGGTGGCTCGTCTGCGCGGTGGGGCCGACGGCCCCACGCTGTGCCTGCTCTCCCACGTCGACACCGTCCTGGCCACGCCCTCGGACTGGGACCACGACCCGTGGTCGGGCGACATCGCTGACGGCTGTGTCTGGGGACGCGGCGCCCTGGACATGAAGTCCCAGACCGCAGCCGAGGTGACGGCGGCGGCGTCGCTGGCCCGTTCCGGCTGGCGCCCAGCCCGCGGGGAGCTGCTGGTGGTGTGCGTGGTCGACGAGGAGACCGGTGGTAGTGAGGGGGCGCAGTGGCTCACGGCCACGCATCCCGATCGCGTTCGCTGCGACCTGCTGGTCAACGAGGGCGGCGGGGGGGTGTTCGAGTACGCGGGCCGGCGTCTGTACGGCGTGTGCTGCGCTGAGAAGGGGGTGTTTCGCTTTCGCGTGACCACCGACGGCGTGGCCGGCCACGCCTCGATGCCTCGCCTGGGCGACAACGCCCTGCTGAAGATGGCGCCGCTGTTGGAGCGGCTCGGGTCGCGCCAACCCTCCTTTGACCTCACCGACCCCCCGCGCGCCTTCCTGGCCGCGATCGGCGAGCAGGTCGACGAGCGGGACGTGGGTGCCACGCTGCAGCGGGTGCGCGCGCGCGATCCGCTGCTGGCGGTGATCCTCGAGCCGATGCTCGGGGTCAGCCTGGCGCCGACGCGCATCAGCGCCTCGGAGAAGATCAACGTCATCCCCTCGACCGCCGAGCTGCTGGTCGACTGCCGGGTGCCGCCCGGCCTGGGCGAGGCCGAGGCGCTGCGGCGCATCCGCGAGGTGCTGGGCGAAGACGGCTACCGGCTCGAGTTCACCGAGCAGGTCGTGGGCAACTCCTCACCGATCCAGTCCGAGCTGATGGACCACATCCGCGCCTGGGTGGCCGAGCGCGACCCCGGCGCCACCTGCGTGCCGACCGTGCTGCCCGGGTTCACCGACTCGCGAACCTTCCGCGACGCCTTCGGCGAGTGCGTGGCCTACGGGTTCTTCCCCCACCGGGAGATGAACCTGTTCGACTCCGCGCCGCTGGTGCACAGCGCCAACGAGCGCATCGCCATCAGCGACCTGGAGTTCGCCACCGACTTCTACACCGACCTGATCGAACGCGTCCTGGGGTGACGGGAGCCGCAGGCTTACCCGCAACGGCCGCTGAGCGCCCGCTGTCGGGGGTGACCGGGGCGGGTTTCCCGGGTGGCCCCGGCCCGCACCCCCGCCCTGGACGAATGGTGGGATTTCCCGCCCAGCCTCCAGAACCGCCCGGCGCCGTCCGATAATCGCCTGATGCCGGTGCTTGCCGTGACCTTCTTCGACCACCTGCGCGACTGGGCCCTGCAGTGGTCCGGCGTGGCCACGCTGCTGTTCATGGTGGCGATGGTGGCGTTCTTCTGGCGGACGCTGAAGCTGATGCCCCGCACCAAGCCTCAGCAGATCAAGCCCGCCTCCAATCTGTCGGTGGGCTGGGACGACATCGCCGGGGTCGACGACGCCAAGGCCGAGCTGCAGGAGATCGTCGAGTTCCTGCGCGATCCGCGCCGCTTCCACGACCTCGGTGCCCGGGTGCCCAAGGGGATCCTTCTGCACGGGCCGCCCGGGACGGGCAAGACGCTGCTGGCCAAGGCCGTCGCCCACGAGTCCGGGGCCCAGTTCTTCGCCCAGTCCGCGGCCGCCTTCGTGGAGATGTTCGCGGGGCTGGGAGCGGCCCGCATCCGCCGCCTGTTCATGGTCGCGCGCAAGCACACGCCGGCCATCATCTTCATCGACGAGCTCGACGCCGTCGGCAGCCGCCGGGGCGCCGACATCTCCGGGGAGAAGGACCAGACCCTCAACCAGCTGCTGGTCGAGATGGACGGCTTCACCACCACCGGCCAGCTGGTGGTCATCGCCGCCTCCAACCTGCTCGACAAGCTCGACCCGGCGCTCCTGCGCCCCGGGCGCTTCGACCGCCAGGTGTTCGTGGCTCCGCCCGACGTCCGCGCCCGGGAGGGCATCCTGCGCGTGCACACCCGCGACAAGCCGCTGACGGACGTCGATCTCGATCTGGTGGCCGCCCAGACCGCCGGTCTTACCGGGGCCGACCTGGCCAACATCTGCAACGAGGCAGCCATCTTCGCCGCCCGCCGGGACGGCGACACGCTCGGCCAGCCCGACTTCGATCACGCCCTGGAGCGGGTGATCGCCGGCGTTCAGTCGCGCCGGGTGCTCAACACCCACGAGAAGCGGGTGGTGGCCTACCACGAGGCGGGTCACGCCCTGTGCGCCGAGCTGCTGCCGGCCGTGGACCGCGTGCACAAGATCTCGATCGTGCCGCGCGGACGTGCCCTGGGCTACACGCTCAACCTCCCGGCCGAGGACCGCTACCTGAAGTCACGTGAGGAGCTGATCGACTACATGACGGTCCTGCTCGGTGGCCGGGTGGCCGAGCAGGTCGTGTTCGACGCGGTGACCACCGGCGCCTCGGATGACCTCAAGCGCGTCGCTGACATCGCGGCGGCGATGGTCAACGACTACGCGATGGGCACCGCCCTGCTCTCCCAGCGGGCTGAGGCCGACAACATCCGGGTCTCCGACGTGACCCTGCGCATCCGCGACGAGGAGCGCGAGGCGCTGGCCGAGGAGGCGCGCCGAGCGGCCCGCCAGCTGATCGAGTCCCACCGCCCCCAGCTCGAGGCCCTGGCCCAGGAGCTGCTGGCCCACGAGGTGCTGGAGCGCCCCGCCATCGATCGCATCATGGCCGGCGTGGCGCCGGCCCAGCACGTTCCCGGCGTCGGCCTGAGGGTCGCCGCAGCCACCGCCCACCCAGACCTCGAGTCCGAGTCACCGGGCTGAGCTGGCCTCGGGCCGCACGGCGGGCGTCGTTAGACTCCCGCCCCGTGTTTGACCGCATCGATCACGTGGGGGTGGCCCTCGCCGAGCTGGAGCCTGCGCTGGGTGTGTTGCGCGACACCTTCGCAATGCCCGTCGTGCACCGCGAGATCGTCGAGGACCAGGGGGTCGAGGCGGTGCTGCTCGACGTCGGAGAGAACCACGTCGAGCTGCTCGCACCGCTCGGTGAGGACACGCCGGTGGGGCGCTTCCTGGCCAAGCGCGGCCCGGGCCTGCATCACATCGCCTACCAGGTGTCAGACATCGCCACGGTGCTGGGCTCGCTGAAGGCCGCCGGTCTGCGCCTGATCGACGAGAGTCCCCGGGTGGGCATCCGCGACTCCCGGGTGGCCTTCCTTCACCCCGCGGCCTCCGGTGGGGTGCTCACCGAGCTCGTGCAGCCCGCGGAGGGTCACTGATGGCGCCGGGCCGGGCCCAGCGGGTGAGCCTCGGCTTCTCCGGCGGGCAGGTGCTGTCGCTGCGACTGCCCGACAAGCAGCTCACCGAGCTGCGCGGCCGCCTCGAGCAGGGCGGATGGCTCGAGCTCGATACCGAGGAGGGCGTGGTGGCACTCGCCCTGGGCCAGATCGTCTACGTGCGCGTGGACTCCGACGAGCTGCGCGTCGGTTTCGGCGCCTGAGCGCTCCCGGGTGCTGCGCGCGCTGGGTCGCTTGGACGTGGCCGTGCTGCGTACGGCGCGGACCCGCGGGCACACCGCTCGGATGGAGCGCTCGGTTGCCGCCTTCTCTCGCCTGGGCGAGCACGGGCTCATCTGGCTGGGCATCGGCGCGGCCGCAGCGCTGGTGTGCCCTCGCCGTCGCTCCGACTGGGGGCGGGCCGCCGCCACCGTCCTCGGCGCCTATCTGGCCAACACCGCGCTCAAGCTCGGGGTGCGTCGCCGGCGCCCGCGGCTAGCCGGGCTTCCGCCCCTGATCGGCACCCCCACCGGCCTGAGCTTCCCCAGCTCGCACGCCACGACCTCGTTTGCGGCGGCGGGACTGTATCGGCGCCTGGGGGCCCCCGGCGGCCCGCTGATGGCCCTGGCGGTGGCCCTGTCGCTGTCTCGTCTGTACCTGGGCGTGCATTACCCCTCCGACGTGATCGCCGGAGCGCTCGGGGGCACCCTGGTGGCCCGCGCCGCGGGCCGGTCCGTCACCTCATGAAGGTGGGGATCGTCGGCCTGCCCAACGCGGGCAAGTCCTCGCTGTTCAACGCGCTCACCCGCGCGGGCGTCGAGGCCGCCAACTACCCCTTCACCACCATCGAGCCCAACATTGCCGTCGTTCCGGTGCGCGACGAGCGGCTGGAGCTCGTGGCGCAGACGGTCAGAGCCTCCGAGGTGGTCCCGGACACGATCCATTTCCACGACATCGCCGGGCTGGTCGCGGGTGCGCACCGGGGCGAGGGGCTGGGCAACCGCTTCCTGGCCAACATCCGTGAGACCGATGCCCTGGTGCACGTGGTCCGCGCCCACGGCGATGCAGCGGTGATCCACCCGGAGGGACGCGTGGATCCGCTGGGCGACATCGAGACGATCGAGACCGAGCTTGCGCTGGCCGACCTCGAGCAGGCCGAGCGGCGCCTGGAGCGGGTGGTGCGCACC
>DASYID010000183.1:0-8414 GCA_036252775.1 Solirubrobacteraceae bacterium | reverse complement strand
TATCTGGTAGTTCAGTACATGCTGGCCCTCGGGCGGATGAGCTTCCTGTGGGTTCTGGGGCTCGTGGCCGTGGCCGAGCCCCTGATGCTGTCGGCCGGCAACCTGAGCCTGGTGTCCTTCGCCACGATCGTCCTCGGCGTCCAGTGCATCGCCGCCTCAGCGGTCCTGGCCCTGGGGCTGCATGTTCGACAGCCGGCGACCATCCGCGCGTGAGCGAGGAGCACCCGCGCTCAGGGACCGGAGGCTTCGCGGAGGTGCAGGCCGTGATCGAGCCCGTCGAGGGCTGGCTCACCGCGGCCCAGGCCCGGCGGCTGTGGGAGGCTGCGCGCGGACTGGCGCCCGGCGCCCAGGTGGTGGAGATCGGAAGCTTTCACGGACGCTCCACCATCGTGCTCGCCCATGGCGCCCCTCTCCCTCGGCCGGTGGTGGCGATCGATCCCCACCTCGGCTCAGATCGAGGACCGCAGGAGATCGGAGCCGCCGCGCACCTCGGAGTTCTGGACTCGCAGGCGTTTGACGCCAACCTGAGACGAGCTGGGATGACCAATCGGGTACGTCACCTCCGGCGCCGGTCCCAGGAGGCGCTGGGCGACATCGACGGGACCATCGACCTGCTGTTCATCGACGGCGCCCATCGCTACGGTCCCGCCCGCTCGGACCTGGAGCACTGGGGAGCGCGAGTGGCGCCCGGCGCAAGCATGTTCGTGCACGACGCCTTCTCCTCCATCGGGGTGACCCTGGCCCTCCTGCGTTCGGTCATCGGCCGGCCGGAGTGGGTCTATCGGGGCCGAACCGGTTCGTTGGCCGAGTACCACCGGCAGCCGAGCCCGATCCGGCCGCGGCTAGGGTCGACGGCCCGTCAGCTGGGTGAGTTGCCCTATTTCCTGCGCAACGTCGCGGTCAAGGCCCTCCTCCTCATGCGCCTTCGCCCGGTGGCCCGACTGCTGGGCTTCCGTGACGGTCCCTGGCCGTATTGAGTGTCCGGATCAGCGCGAGCACCAGCAGACAGACGGCAGCCACCGCGAGCCAGTGCCCGGCGATGTGGTCTGCGGCGTAGAACCCGTTGAAGCCACCGCGGTCGTCCCACCTAGACAGCAGGTAGGCGACGGGAACACCGACCGCCAGCAGGATCCCCGCCCCAGCGATCAGCGCGCGCACGCCCACGCCGCGCCAGAGCAGCAGCGCGACCACCGGTGCGGCCACCGCCCCGGCGCGCAGGGCGAAGAGGAAGCTGATTGCCCCGCCGACAAGCAGGCCGGCGGCCACGGCACGGTGCGGCGAGAGAGCGCGGGGGGCCGGGGCGTCGGGTAGCGGTCCGAGAACGCGGCCGCCGGCGGCGAGCGCTGCGCGCCTGCTCACCAGCAACAGCCCAAGCAGGACCAGGCAGCCCAGGCCCGACAGCAGGTAGCCCACCAGCAGGGCCCGGTTGGGTCCGAAGCTGAAGCTGACGGCACGGCAGCCCGGATCTACGCGCCACGCGTTGGCGAAGCCCTGCAGCGGTGTCGGCGCGCCCAGCTCACGCCCGTCGCAGGTGGCACGCCAACCGCGGTCATAGCTCTCGCCCAACACCAGCCACGCGGGCGCCCGCACGCTGAGCCGCACCCCGGTGCGCTCACCGTCCCCCAGCCGCCCCGCGCTCAGCACCGAGCCCGCCGGCTCATGCGGCCGCCCAGCGGCGATCGCCCGGGGCGCTCGGGAGTGCAGCCATAGGTGGTCGACGACGAGCGGACCGTGCAGCCCGCGAACGATCTCGGTACCCGCCGCGAGCGCCACCGGCGGGCCGCAGGCCGCGGCGAAGAGCGGCTGGCCCGCGTCGAGCGCCGCCACGTCGCCGCCGGCCCGCAGCGCCACCCGGTGCGAGCCAAGCACGATCGCCGCCGAGCCGCACCTGGCCGCCAGCGGCCCCCTCCTGGGCACCCTCAGAGTCAGCCCCGCCCCTACGACCTGCCCGATGCCCACCGCCGCGCGCTGTCGAACGCGCGCCGGGGTACCGACCGGGAATCGAGCCGCGAGGATCTTCAAACGGAAGGTCCGGCCGCGAAGGGGCCGCGGCAGCCTGACGGTGCCGTCGGGAGCCACCGTCAGCGACCCGCTACGGGCCGCGCCGGCCTCCAGGCGCACCAGGATGGGGCGCCGCACGATCTCGCGACCGGGCACCAGGCGCAGGTGCGCGACGGTCGTCGGGCGGGGGGTCCGCCACTCCAGCCACACCGCATGACCCGGTAGCCACTGGCCGATCCAGCCGGGTCCGTTCGCTCCGGCGAAGGCCCCGGAGGCACGAAAGCCGGGCAGGTTCTGATAGCGCGATGAGGACCGGGCGGTGCCGGTTCCTCGCACACCCGCCAGGCGATCGATCAGATCGTCGGGTGCGGATGGCTCCACGCTCGTCCAGGCCGCCACCCGCCATCCCCGGGCGGCGGGCGGGCCGATGATACGTACCAGCTGGGTTTCGGAGTGGCGAGCGTCGCGAGGCCGGCGCCGTTGGAGCTCTCCCGCCCAGCGACCCACCCGCCGGGGGACGTCGGCGGTGCGGCGATCAAGCAGATAGTCCAAACCGGTGGCTGGCAGCTCCCTCCCCGCCAGGTCCCGCTCGGCCAGCACCGGGGGCCTCAGTAGCTCGCTGACGTGCAGGCCCGGAATCCGGACCTCCCTGAGCCCGCCGCCCCCCGCCGAGCCCAGCAGCGGGCGTCGCAGGCCGGCGATCAGGAGTTGCACCGAAGCCACATGGCGCATGCGGACGGTCAGCCGGTTCCAGCCCTCGTGCACCGCGAAACGTCGTCCGTTGACCGACAGGGCCAACACCGTCGCCCGGCTGTCGGAGTAGGGCAGGATGTCGAGGTAGGGGACGTCGCGAGGCGCCGTAAAGGTGATGTCGAGATGCCGGCGCTCGGGCTCGAGGGACTGGTCGGCCAGCCACGCGGTGGAGGGGTCGCCATCCAGGGCGGCGAACGGACGACGCTCCGGATACTGGGTCACCTGGGGTGAGGCGGGTGCGCTCACATCGCTCGCGCCGCGCAGCACCGCCACGGTCTGCGCATCGCTGCCCCGGGCGGGGAAGGGGTCGAGCATCGTTCCGTCCGCTGAGACCGTCTGGGAGGCGGTCAGCGGCGGCCCGCGGTTGCCGCGCACCCGTGAGGCCACGAACGCCTGGCGGCGGTTGCTGTCGCTGACGACCACCGTTGCGCCCTCGGCAGCCGCGGTCCGCAGGGCGCCCGGGGACAGGTCAGCGGCGTAGACGATGGGACGGGCCGGATCGAGCTGACCGAACCCCGCCAGATCCGCCAGCCCCTCCGCGCTTCCGTCGATCACGGTCATCGGCCCGCGGGGCAGCAGGCGCACCAGGCCTCCCGTGGGCACCGAGAAGCGCTGGAGCTCGGGCACCCGAACGGGTTTGCCCAGGCGACCGGCGCCCGGGCCCAGGGAGAACATAGGCCCGTAGGACCGGGCCGGCGGCGGCAGGGGGCCCAGGGCGCGACGTGCCTCCAGTGGGCTGGGATTACCGCCGTGGCCACGATCCTCATCGGCAGCGAAGACGAGGTCGCCCACGCCCATCAGGTCCAGCAGCGGTGGCAACTGCCCGGGCAGCACGCGCTCCTGGGCGATCAGGTCCTCCACCGACCACTGCAGGTTGGCCGCGCGCAGGTCTGAGAACGGCACGATGTAGCGCGTGGCCACCGGGTGGCGGGTCAGCGAAGGCAGGACGTTGTCGATCGTCCCTCCCCAGCTCGAGAACGCGAACAGCTGTCCGGGCTCCAGCAGGGCACGGGTGTTGTCCGAGCGATGGTCGAGGTCGTCAGCCAACGCGTACCACGGGGCGGGCACGGCGAACCTCAGCTGCTTCTCCACCGCGCGGCCGCTGACCAGCGGCCAGGCCGCCAGCAGGACGGTTCCCGTCAGGACGGTCAGCAATGCCACCAGCGGAGCCCGCGCCGACAGACGCCCTCGCCGGCCCTCGCCGGCCGCGCGCCAGCGGCCGACGCCCCCGCGCAGCAGTTGCGTCGCGCCTGCCAGCGCGACACCCCCGAGGCAGGCAACTCCGAGCGCTACCAGCGGTCCCGCCTTGTAGGTGGTGCGCAGGAACTGCAGGGCCTGGACGTGGTAGTAGACGAAGGTCAGTCCCTGGCGCAGCGGCGCGCCCCCCGGCCAGCCCGCCGCCATCACCATGAGGCCGAGCACGGTGAGCGCCAAGAAGAAGGGGCCGTAGCGCCAGCGCCTGGTCCACCAGAACCCGGCCAGCGCCAGAGCGGGAACCACCAGCTCGGCCACCACCACGGCGCGGTCGAACAGCAGGACGCCGCCGTGACCCGCGAAGGGCTGCCAGCGCGGGCCGAACCCCACGCCGACATAGCTGGTCCAGAAGCCCATCAGCCGCAGCGACTCGGAGATCGAGGTGGTCGACCAGATCGTCCCCGGCTGTTCGGTGAAAGGCAGGAAGTTCAGCCCGTAGCCCGCGTGTACGACGATGGGAACCAGCCACCACGCCGAGGCGACCGCGTTGCAGACGGCCAGGCGAAGCAGCCACGGGCCCAGGGCCCCCTTCCCGACTCCCCCCCAGCCGCGTTCGTAGAGGCACAGCAGCAGCGGACCGAGCAGAATCCAGGCCGTGACCGCGACGTTCACCCCGCCGCCCGTACTGGTCAGCACGAGCGCGAACGCGGCTGGAAACCACCACCCGCGCGGCTGGCGCAGCCCCCGGTGCACCAGCAGCATCAGCCAGGGAAGCGCCGCGTAGGCCAGCAGCACGACGCTGGTGCGGTTGGCGTACACGGTGACGTACGGGTTGACCACGAACAGGGCGCCGGCAGCCAGGTGGGCGACTCCGCGCGGACCATCCCAGAGGGCGTCGAGCAAGCGCACCACGCCCCAGGCGGCCACGGCGAGCAGCACCCCCAGCCACAGACGGTGCACCAGCCACATCGGTATCCCGAGCGCGCTTCCCGTCGCGAAGAACGGGCCCATGGGGAACAGGTAGCCGCCGTACTGCCCGGCCCAGACGTGGCCGAGGTCGGTCGTCGGCGACCATGCCGAGGCCACCTGCCCGAGGAAGCGCACGGGATCGAGGTAGAGCGAAACCTTGGTGTCGGCGATCAGCTCTGCGGGGCGTTGCCCAAGCGCGACGGCCATCGACAGCACACCCAGGCCCACGGGAATCCCTCTGGTACGCCCGCTGGTGGCCATCGCGGCGCAATGTAGTCCCCACGGGCGCCGATACGCTGACGGCGCCAACGTGCGCCACGCTCTTGTCCAGCCACTCCGAGTCGTCGCGCTCTGCGGACCGTGCGTGCTTGCCTTCTGGTCAGGCGGCTTCTTTGACCGACCGCGCCTGATCGCCCTGATCGTGACCTGGGCGCTGGTGGGAGCGGGGGCGGCCCTGACGCCCCGACCCCTTCCGGGCGGCGCGGGGTTGGTCGCGATAGTGGCTCTCGCGGCGCTGGCTGGCTGGATCGCGCTGTCCTCCGGCTGGGCACCGCTGGGGGAGCGCGTTCAGGCCGAGCTCGAGCGCGCGCTGCTCTACCTGGGTGGGCTGGTGGCGGTCGCCATGCTGTTTCGAGCCCGGCCGGCCGCGCGCGCCGTCGAGCCCGCGCTGGCCGCAGGCGCGCTGGTAATGATCAGCTACGGCCTTTCGGGGCGCCTCCTGCCCTCGCTGATCCATCTGCATGAAAGCGTCAGCGCGGGCGGCCGCCTCGAGCAGCCGCTCACCTACTGGAATGCGACAGGCGCACTGGCGGCCATGGGCTTCGTGCTGTGCGCCCGACTCAGCGGCGATCTGACGCGTACCGCCGCGTTGCGCGTAGTCGCGGCGGCGTCAGCGGTGCCCCTCGGGCTGGGCGCCTACCTGAGCTTTTCCCGGGGCGCGCTGGGCGCGCTGGTCATCGGCCTGGCGGTACTGCTGCGCCTGTGCCCGGGGTGGGCGCAAGTGCGAGGGGTGATGCTCGTCCTGGAGGGCGCGGTCGTGACAACGCTGGTCTGCGCCCATCTGCCTGGTGTGGCCTCGCTGGCGGGCGACGCCGCGTCGCGTCAGTCCGACGGTACGACAGCGCTCCTGGTGTTGGTGGTGGTGATGCTGCTGGTCGCCGTCGTGCAGGCGCGAGCGTGCCGCGACGAACACCGGGGGCGACTGCGCGTCGACGGGCTGGCTCTGCCCCGCCCCGCAGCGAGGCTGGCCACCGTCGCCATCGTCACCCTGGTGATCGCCCCTATCGCGCTGACGGGCGCTGATCGCAGCCCCCAGACAGCGGCGCCTGCCTTCGGTGCCGCTCCCAGCCGACTGGCCACCGTGGGAAGCAACCGCTACGCGTACTGGCGGGTGGCGGTGTCGACCCTGGCCGAGCATCCCCTGCGCGGCGCCGGGGCCGGGTCCTTCGCGGCGCAGTGGCTGAGGCAGCGGACGATCGACGAGACCGTCCGCGACGCCCATTCGCTGGAGTTACAGACCGCCGCCGAGCTGGGGCTGGTCGGCTTGGGGCTGCTGGTGCTGGCGCTCGGTGCAGTCGCCAGCTGTGCCCGTCGTGCCTGGCGCCGCGATGCCGCGCTGGCCTGCGGGCCCTGTGCCGCACTGGCGGCGTGGGCTGTGCACTCCGCCATCGACTGGGACTGGCAGATGCCGGCGTTGACCCTCGTCGCCGTTGTGCTAGCTGGCACCCTGCTCGCCGCGGCCGGGGCCCCCGGCAGGAGTCACTTCCGCGCCGAGCTCGACCTCTCGATGCCGTAGCGCTCCGACGAGCTCGGCCACCAGCGGCCGCTCACGCCGCAGGGCCACCAGGGCAAAGACGCCGGTGAACAGCGCGACCTCGACGATCGCCTGCCAGGCGGGTCGCGCGCCCCCCCAGGCAATCAGCCGTACCGCTAGGACAACCGCCGCGGCCAGCGTCAGCGGGACGATCGCGGGCGCCACCAGCGGCCGGTAGCGCACGCCGGGCATGAGCCTGCGCACGTAAAAGGTACGAACTGCGAGCGCCGCCAGGGCCCCGGCGACGCGCCCGGCGACGAAGCCCTCTGCACCCGCCAGCAGCAGGCCAGGAACGGCCAGCGCCAGGAACGCCACGGCAGCCACCACCGCCTCGACCGCCGGCGGCCCGGTATTGCCGTGGGCACGGTAGAAGGAGAACCAGTTGAAGCCCAGGTGGGTGATCGCCCCGGCGACCGCTAAGCCCTGAAGCAGGACGATCGCCGGATCCCATCGCCGGCCGAGAACGAAATGCACGAGGTCGGGCGCGAACAGGACGATGCCCCCGGCGAAGGGCAGCACCCACATGAGCGTGGCCCGATTGGATTTCACGAACAGCTCCTGGAGCACCCGCGTGCGGCCCTGGACCGCGCAGATCGCGGGATAGATGGTCGCCGTGATGACCTGATCGGCTCGGTCGATGTAGCGGGTCAGGGTGACCGCCAGGGTCAAGAACCCGGCAGCGGCCAGCCCGTCGTTGAGCTTGAAGGCGAGCATCTGCCCCTGGGCGATGATCATCGTGGCCAGAACACTGACCAGGATCGGCGTCGAGAAGCGCAGGTAGCGGGCGGCCACGGTCCGGTCGTAGCGGAGCGCCAGACGGTACGGGGAGGCGACGAGCCCCGCGGTCACCGCAGCGGCATACCCGGCGACCTGGCCCACCACCAGGCTCCATACGCCCAGCGACGTGGTGGCGGCCAGCGGGATGGTCACACAGAAGCTGACCAGCGGCTGGATCGCCTGCAAGGAGCGCTGCCGTGCGTAGTCCATCCGCCGGAAGAAGATCCACAGTGGGGCCTGCATGGCGAAGGCGAGGGGCAGATAGGCCAGGGCCAGCATCAGGACCGTCAGGCGCTCGTCCCGGTAGAGCAGGCCAACCAGCGGCGCGAGCGCGCAGATCGCCATTGCCATGAGCGCCGAGAAGCCCAGCTCGAGCGTGAAGGCATGCTGGAACTCGTGCTCCTGCTCGTCTTGCTCCTGTTGAACAAAGGCCTCGTCGATGCCGACCCGCTTGAGGGCGATCAAGGTCATGACCGCCGTGGTCACCACCCCGTAGAGACCGATGGCCTGCGGGCCCAGCAGCCGGGTGACGATCAACCCCTGAACCAGCACCAGCCCATCGATCAGCATCAGGAAGCCGCCGGTCACCACGGCCCCCCGCAGCGTGCGGCGGCGCAGCTCGGCCGCCGGGAAGCTGAAGCGAGCGCTCATCCCGTCCTCCTGGTCAGGCGTCGGTGCCGGCCGTGCGGGGGGAGGAAGGCCGCAGGCGGCGATCCTTCAGGCGCAGGATCGGGCGCTCGACCGCGTAGTAGCTGGCGGCCGCGCAGGCCACGATCGCCGCCGCGCTCACCAGGGTGAGCGAGAGCAGGTGGGCGCCAAACAGCCAGGTAGAGCCGCCGTGGTTGCTCAGCCAGGTCAGCACGGGCGTCTGCCAGAGGAAGATCCCGTAGGAGACCAGGCCCAGCCA
>DASYID010000182.1:0-6807 GCA_036252775.1 Solirubrobacteraceae bacterium | reverse complement strand
GGTGCGCACCGCCCGCGGGGGGGAGCGGGCGGCGGTGGCCGAGGAGGCCTGGCTGCGGACACTGATCGATGCCCTGCAGGCCGGGCGCCCCGCCCGGACGGTCCCGGCACCGTCAGACGCGCCGCAGGCCATGCGCCTGCTGGGGCCGCTGACCGCCAAGCCGGTGCTGTTCGTGGTCAACGTCGACGAGGGCAGCGATGAGGTGCCCGAGGCGGTCGTTGCTCACGCCCGAGGCCAGGGCGCCCTGACGGTGGCGGTCTCGGCGCGCCTGGAGGCGGAGCTGGGCGAGCTCGAGGAGGCCGAGGCGGCGGTCATGCGAGCCGACCTGGGGGTGGGCGAGGCCGGGGTGCGCAGCGTCGTACGGGCCGCGTTCTCCCTGCTCGAGCTCAACGCCTTCTTCACCGCCGGGGAGGACAAGCCGGCGCAGAGCTGGCACCTGCGGCGCGGCCTGACGGCGTGGCACGCGGCGGGGGCGATCCACTCCGATATTCAGCGCGGGTTCGTGCGGGCGGAGGTGATCGGCGCACGGGAGCTGGTGGAGGCCGGCGGCTATGCGGCGGCCCGCGAGCGCGGCACCCTGCGTCTCGAGGGCCGCGACTACGTGATGGCCGACGGCGACGTGATCACGGTCAAGTTCACGCCCTAGCGGCCCCGCCGCCACCGCCACCACCGCCGCCGCCGCCGGGGTTGGCCGCGGCCAGTCGATCCAGGCGCCCGCCGAGGCGCCGCATCCCCAGCTCGCGCGCCGCCTGCGCCCCGCCCGACCAGTCGCTCAGGCGGTCGGGCGGACGGGCGACGTCGACCCGCACCAGGGTGGCGATCTCGCGAAAGGCCCGCAACAGGTCGGCGTGGGTGCGCAGCGCCTCGCCCACCCGGGGGCGCTCGCGGGTCGAGCGAGCGATCGCCTGCTCAAGCGAACCGTGCTCGCACAGCAGGTCGCGCGCGGTCTTGGCCCCGATCCCGGGGGCCCCGGGCAGCCCGTCGGAGGGATCCCCACGCAGGGCGATGAAGTCGGCCACCAGCTCGGGCCCCACGCCGTAACGTCGGCGCACCTCCGCCGCGTCGATCACGCCGGGCGCCGCGGCCTTGCGAAGCTCGAGCACGGCCACGTGCTCGTCCACCGCCTGGTAGAGGTCGCGGTCGCCGGTCAGGATCAGGGCCCGGCCTCCCGCCTCGGCCTCCACGCGAGCGTAGGAGAACATCAGGTCGTCGGCCTCCAGATCGGGACTGTCGGCGACCGTCCAGCCGAAGCGCTGCAGCAGCGACGGCGCCCGGGACCACTGGTGAGCCAGCTCCTCGGGCATCGGCGGTCGGTGGGCGTGGTAGTCCGGGTACAGCTCGACTCGATAGTCGGCCTGCTCGGCCCCGGTGCAGGCCACCACCGCCCGCGGTCCGGTGGCCTGCACCGCGGTGACCACGGCGTTGAGGGTTCCCAGCAGCGCGTTGACGGGCTGGCCCTCCTCGTCGACGATCGACTTGGGCAGCGCGAAGAACCCGCGGTACAGCAGCCATGGGAGGTCGAGGGTCAGCAGCGGGGCGTCCACGGGGCGCAGAGCCTAGGCTCTGCCGGCATCGCGCCGCGCCCAACTCTTGACGACAAGGAGCTCTACCCATGCTCACGCTTACCGGAATGGACGAGGTCAAGGCCCATGTTGGCCAGGAGCTCGGAGTCTCGGACTGGCACGAGGTCACCCAGGAGGCGATCAACGAGTTCGCCCGCGTGACCGGCGACGACCAGTGGATCCACATCGACGTGGAGCGGGCCAAGGACACACCGTTCGGGGGCACGATCGCCCACGGCTACTACACCCTGTCGCTGGCGCCGCGCTTCTCCTACGCCATGTTCTCGCTCGAGGGGTTTGCCTTCGGCGTCAACTACGGCCTCAACAAGGTGCGCTTTCCAGCGCCCCTGCCCGTGGGCAGCAAGGTCCGCATGCGCGCCAAGCTGGACTCGGTGGAGGAGATCCCCGGGGGGGCGCAGATCACCACCGCGCTGACCTTCGAGCGCGAGGGGGGCGAGAAGCCGGTCTGCGTGGCCGAGTCGCTGGCGCGCGTCTACGCCGGCTAGCGCCGGCGCGAGCTGGCGGTACCGCCGCTGGGGTCCATCGCCGGCGGGGCCGCGGCGGGGCCTCCGGGGTTCGCCGCCGCGTCGAAGGAGCTCGGGGAGGAGCTGTCGGCTGAGTCGGCCGGGGCGGCCTCGCCGCCCCCGGGTCCGGCGGCGCCGGCGGCCGGGCTGGCGGCCGGCCGCCGCCCCGCGTCGGGCAGGGCATGCTCGGATCCCGAAGGATCGCGCACGCTGAAGTAGGCCCAGCGATCCTGTAGTCCCAGGCGCTGGCACAGTTGCGCCCCGCTCACCGTTCGGCGTCCGCCCGAGCCGACGATGACCGCCTCGACGATCCGCGGCGAGACGCCTCGGCGGGTCACTTCGATGCCGGTGAAGCTGCCGCGCACGAGTCCCGCCAAGCGCGCCTGCACGGCGCGAAACCCGATGCGCACCGGCCCCCAGCGGTGCAGCGGCGAGAGGCTGTCGTAGGGATCGCTCACCCCCCTTAGCCATGGAGCGGCGCTGGCGCCGGTGAACACGTTCTCGACGTTCTCGGTTTGGCCCCCGGAGGTATCGAAGTAGTAGGTGACCACCGGATGCCCGCCGTAGGTCACCACCTGTCCCCGGGTGGCCTGCACCGCCCGGTCGGTGCTGGCGCGCTCGGCCCGGAGGCCGCCGTAGGCCTGCGAGCGCGTGTCGGCGTACAGCGTGAAGCCTGACATTCCGGCGACCCCGCCCGTCAGGGCGAACGTGCGCGAGGCCACCGCCTGGGCCTCGAGTGCGGCCGCCGGCCACGAGGACGAGCTCTCCAACGCCACCACGCCGCGCAGGTAGTCGTCCACGCCCACGACGTTGACCGCGTTGACCCCCCCGTGATGGCCGGGGGCGAGCTCCAGGGCGCCTCGATAGGCGCGGTCGCGGCTGCCGCCGATCGCCGCGCCGCGCAGCACCAGGGGCGCCGGGCCGATGAGGCGGATGGGCGCCGCCCAGGTGCCGATCGCATGGCCCGCGCCGTCTCGCACCAGCAGGGTTGATTGCGAGGCGCGCCGCGCGATGTAGGTCGTGCCCGGGTCAAGCCTGAGGGCAGAGCCGGCCCGCGTGCCCGCGGGGTGGCGCCGACCGGTCGCGGTCGCCGGGCTCGTCGCCGGACTGGCCGCGCTGGCGCCGGTGACGGTGATCTCGGTCCGGTTTCCGGCCAGCAGCACCCGTACCGGGCGGGAGGCGGGAACGGTGCCGAGGGTGGTGCCCGTGTAGTAGTGCCTGAGGATGGTGCGGTAGTCGGCGCCATGGCGGGCGTACCCGTAGGCCCCCCACTGGCTCAGGCCCACGCCGTGACCACTGCCGGCCCCCCGGACCACGAGCGATCGCTCGGCGGCGAGCGCCGCCGGCCCCCAGAGTGCGGTCAGGGCCAGCGCGGACAGGCCGACGAGCCCGGCGGTTGACCGGTGGTAGTTTGCGGCCATGAGCTTGCTCATGGCGGTGCGTGCGGCGGGAGCGGCGCGGTGACGGCGCGGCTCGCCTTGGTCTCGGTGGTCTGATGGCAGCACGGCGTAGGGCGTCGGATCTGTTCGTCGAATGCCTGGAGGCGGAGGGGGTTCGCTACGTCTTCGGGATTCCGGGCGAGGAGACGCTCGATCTCAACGAGTCGCTCTCGGACTCGTCGGTCTCCTTTGTCCCTGTTCGACACGAACAGGGCGGGGCCTACATGGCGGATATGTACGGTCGCCTGACCGGCCGCGCCGGCGTGTGCCTCGGGACCCTCGGTCCGGGGGCGACCAACCTGGTTACGCCGGTCGCTGACGCCTTCCTCGATCGTGCTCCGCTGGTCGCGCTCACCGGCCAGGGTGACCTCGAGCGCATGCACAAGGAGTCCCATCAGTACATCGACCTCGTCGAGGTGATGCGCCCGATCACCAAGTGGAACGCCCGCCTGATGAGCCCCGAGATCATCCCCGAGGTGGTGCGCAAGGCGTTCAAGGTGGCCGAGTCAGAGAAGCCTGGCGCCACGCACATCGAGCTACCCGAGGACGTCATGGCCGCTCCGGTCGAGGGGGTCCCGATGGTTCGCCGTCGTCCGGTCGAGCCCGAGCCAGGCGCCCGGGAGCTGCTGGAGGCGGCCGACCTCATCCGCAACGCCAGCCACCCCGTGGCGCTGGTGGGCAACGGCGTCGTGCGGGCCGGCGCGGCCCCCGCGCTGCGCGAGTTCGCTCGCGCCACCGGGATCGCGGTGGCCGAGACCTTCATGGGCAAGGGACTGATGGACTACGAGGATCCGCTGGCCCTGGGGACGGTCGGCCTGCAGTCCCGCGACTATGCGATGGCGGGCTTCGAGGAGGCCGACGTAGTGATCGCCATCGGCTATGACCTGGTGGAGCACGCCCCCAGCCACTGGAACCCCGGGCGCGACAAGAAGCTTGTGGTCATCGACTCGGTGGCCGCCGAGATCGACGAGTACTTCTCTCCCGAGGTCGAGCTGATCGGTGCCATCTACCACGTCCTCTCGCGCCTGGCCGAGGAATGCCGAGACGTGGCGCACTCGGGCGGCTCCCAGCAGCTGCGCGACGTCGTCGCCGGTCGGCTGGAGGCGGCGCGCGAAGACGAGCAGTTCCCCATGCAGCCACCACGGGCGCTGTGGGAGATCCGTCGCGCCCTGGGGCGCGAGGACATCCTGGTCTCCGACGTCGGCCTGCACAAGCTGTGGATCGGACGCATGTTCCCGGCCCACGAGCCCAACACCGTGATGATCGCCAACGGTCTGGCCGGCATGGGCTTTGCCGTTCCCAGCGCGATCGCCGCCAAGCTCGTGCATCCGCAGCGCAATGTCGTCACGGTCAACGGCGACGGTGGGTTTCTCATGAACTGCCAGGAGCTCGAGACCGCTGCGCGCCTGGGAACCGCGGTGGTGAACATCATCTGGGAGAACCACCAGTACGGGTCGATCGTCTGGAAGCAGGACAAGAAGTTCGGCCGTCACTTCGGCACCGACTTCACCAACCCCGACTTCGTGGGTCTGGCCCAGTCCTTCGGCCTGCCGGCCTGGCGTTGTGAGTCGGTGACCGATTTCTCCGAGCACCTGCGTCGGGCCCTGACCCTCAATCAGTCCTCGGTGATCGTGCTGCCCATCGACTACTCGATCGACGTGGCGATCTCCGAGGAGCTCGGCACGGAGACGGTGGTGGCCTGATGGCTGAGGACACCGCCGCCCGGGAACGCGCGGTGCTCGACGCGGTGCCCAAGCAGCTGTACATCGACGGGCGCTGGTGCGACGCGACCGGGGCCGGGACGCTGGCCGTCGAGGACCCATCCACCACCGAGACCCTGTGCGAGGTGGCCGACGGTCAGCTACCGGATGCCCGAGCTGCGCTTACGGCCGCCTCCGAGCACCAGGCGACCTGGGGCCAGCACGCTCCGCGCGAGCGTGGCGAGATCCTGCGCAGAGCCTTCGAGCTGGTCAGCGAACGCGTCGACGATCTGGCCCTGCTCATGACGCTCGAGATGGGCAAGCCGGTGTCGGAGTCGCGGGCCGAGATCGCCTACGCGGCGGAGTTCCTGCGTTGGTTCGGCGAGGAGGCGGTGCGGATCTCGGGCCGCTATTCGGTCAACCAGACCGGTGAGGGGCGGGTGCTGGTGATGCGACAGCCGGTCGGACCGTGCCTGTTCATCACGCCCTGGAACTTTCCGTTGGCCATGGGTGCTCGCAAGATCGCCCCCGCCATCGCCGCCGGCTGCACGATGGTGGTCAAGCCGGCCAAGCAGACCCCCCTGTCGATGCTCGCGCTGGTTGAGATCCTCGAGCAGGCCGGCCTGCCCCCGGGCGTGCTCAACCTGATCACCGCCTCCTCCTCGGGCACGGTGATGGAGCCCCTGATCCGCGACCCGCGTGCGCGCAAGCTGTCGTTCACCGGATCCACCGAGGTGGGGCGCAAGCTCATCGAGCAATCCGCCCAGCAGGTCCTGCGCGTATCGATGGAGCTTGGCGGCAACGCCCCGTTTCTGATCTTCGAGGACGCCGACCTGGACGCCGCGGTAGACGGGGCGATGATCGCCAAGATGCGCAACATCGGGGAGGCCTGCACGTCGGCCAATCGCTTCCACGTCGCCGCGTCGGTGGCCGGCGAGTTCAGTCAGCGGCTGGCGGAGCGCATGGGGGCGCTGAAGGTGGGGCGGGGGACCGAGGAGGGCGTGGAGGTTGGTCCGCTGATCGACTCCGATCAGCGCGAGAAGGTGTCAGAGCTCGTGACCGACGCTGTCGATCGAGGCGCACGGGTGCTGGTGGGCGCCGAGCCCACCGGGGAGCGGGGCTACTTCTACCGCCCGACGGTACTGGGGGATGTGCCTTCCGACGCCCGCCTGCTCAAGGAGGAGATCTTCGGCCCGGTCGCCCCCGTGACGAGCTTTGACTCCGAGGAGCAGGCCCTGTCGGCGGCCAACGACACCGAGTTCGGCCTGGTGGCCTACGTCTACACCGCCGACCTCAAGCGCGCCCTGCGGGTGGTCGAGGGCCTGGAGACCGGCATGGTCGGCCTCAACCAGGGAATGGTCTCCAACGCCGCCGCCCCCTTCGGGGGGGTCAAGCAGTCGGGGTTCGGCCGCGAGGGCGGCTTTGAAGGCATCCACGAGTACCTGGAGACCAAGTACGTGGCCATCAGCCTGTAGGGGGGAGTAAGGAAGCGTCTTGAAGCCGGACACTGGTTGCGCGCGCAACCGTCTCGGCGGCGTGGAGCGGGTCCCCATCTTTGGGGAGGTTGAGTTGTGGGGTGGCA
>DASYID010000181.1:0-3227 GCA_036252775.1 Solirubrobacteraceae bacterium | reverse complement strand
CCGAAGCGCAGGTCCGGCTTGTCCGAGCCGAAGCGGCTCATCGCGTCCGCGTACGTCATGCGCGGGATCGGCCGCGGGATCTCATATCCCGCGATCTCGCTCCAGAGCCGGCCGATGAGGTCCTCGGCGACTCCCAGGACGTCCTCCTGCTCGACGAAGGATATCTCAATGTCGATCTGGGTGAACTCCGGCTGCCGGTCGGCGCGGGAGTCCTCGTCGCGGTAGCAGCGGGCGATCTGGTAGTAGCGCTCATAGCCGCCCACCATCAGCAGCTGCTTGAACAGCTGCGGGGACTGGGGCAGCGCGAAGAACGAGCCGGGCGAGCTTCGGGCCGGAACCAGGAAGTCGCGTGCCCCTTCCGGGGTGGAGCGCGTCAGCGTCGGCGTCTCGACCTCAAGGAAGTCGCGCTCGTTGAGGTGTTCGCGCATGGCGCGCACCACGCGGTGGCGCAGCTCCAGCGCCTCGCGCATCACGTCCCGGCGCAGATCCAGGGAGCGGTGGCGCAGGCGCAGCAGCTCGTCCACGGCGCTGTCCTCGTCGATCGGGAACGGCGGGGTCTGGGCGTCGGACAGCAGGGTCACCTCGGCGACGGCGATCTCGACCTCGCCCGTGGCCAGCTGGGGGTTGACGTTCTCAGGCGAACGCCGTACCACCTCCCCGGCGGCGGTGAGGACGTCCTCGGGGCGCAGGCGGTGGGCCACCCGGTGGGCGTCGGGAAAATCTGGATGAAAGACGAGCTGCACGATCCCGCTGCGGTCGCGCAGGTCGATGAACACCACGCCTCCATGATCGCGGCGGCGGTGGACCCAGCCGGCGACAGCGGCGCGCTGGCCCACGTCCGGGCCGCCGAGCAGCCCGCACCACTGGGTGCGGTAGCGGTTGGGGCGCGCCAGGTCCTTCATGCCGGGCTTCTCAGTCGTCTCAGCGCTGCTGCCACGACCGCCGCCGGCGTCACCGGCCCACCGGGCTCCTCCGGAGTCACGGGCGTCTGGCCGGAGCCCTCCCTGTCCTTGAGGACAGCGCCGTCGGCCTCCAGGATGGCCACCAGGCGGGCCCGCAGCCGATCGGCCTGCTTGAGCTGACCCTTCAGGGAGCGGCCGGCCAGCTCGAGCCGCACGCTGAGGCCGGCGCGGCGGGCGGCCACGGCGGTGCTGAACGCATCGGCGCGCTGGGCCATCGAGGGATAGGCGACAAACAGCTCCAACGGCGGCGCGACCCCCGAGGCCATGCTCGAGGCGAGCAGGATGCGCTCGACCCCCGCCGCCCACCCGACCCCGGCGGTCTCGGGGCCGCCGAGCTCGGCCACCAGGCGGTCATAGCGCCCACCTCCCCCGACGCCGCTCTGGGCGCCCAGGGCGGCGGAGGAGAACTCGAACACCGTCCGCGTGTAGTAGTCCAGGCCCCGCACCAGCGTCGGGTCGACCTCGTAGGCCACATCCGCGCGATCGAGAAGCCCCCGCAGGGTGGCGAAGTGCTCGGCGTCCTCAGCGTCCAGACGGTCCAGCAGTCGTGGAGCCCCGGCCATCACCTCGCGGGTTCCCGGATGGTCTGAGTCAAACGCCCGCAGCGGGTTGAGCTCGATCCGCTCCCGCACCTCCTCCGACAGCGAGTGGGCGTGGGCGCGCAGGTGCTCGGTCAGCTCCTCGCGATAGGCCGTACGAGTCTCGGGCCGACCGAGGCTCGAGAGGTGCAGGCGCAGGTCGCGGGCGCCCAGCCGTTCGAGCAGGGTGGCCAGCAGCACGATCGACTCGGCGTCGAGGGCCGGGTCCTCTGAGCCCAGGGCCTCCGCCCCCACCTGCCAGAACTGGCGGTAGCGCCCGGCCTGGGCGCGCTCGTGGCGGAAGAAGCTCGACAGGTACCAGAGCTTCACCGGCGCGGCCAGACGGTGCATGCCGTGCTCGACGTAGGCGCGGCACACGGGTGCGGTGCCCTCGGGGCGCAGCGTCAGCGAACGGCCGCCGCCGTCGTCGAAGCTGTACATCTCCTTGCGCACGATGTCGGTGGCCTCGCCCACCCCCCGCGAGAACAGCTCGGTGGACTCAAACACGGGCGTCTCGATCCGTTCATACCCGGCGTCCTCGAGCACCTCGCGGGCGGTGCGCTCCACGGTGGCCCGGGCACCCGCCTGCTCGGGCAGCACATCAAAGGTGCCCCGCGGCGCCTGCAGGCGACCGCTCACCGCTCCCGCCAGCTCACCGCTCGGCCGCGAGCTCGGAGAGGAAGGGGTTGGTCTGGCGCTCGGCGCCCAGCGTGGTCTGGCCCATGTGGCCGGGGTAGACATTGGTCTGTGGGCCAAAGCGCTCCACCAGCGTGCCGATCGACTCGAGCAGCGTCGGCCAGTCGCCGCCGGGCAGATCGGTGCGTCCCACCGAGCCCGCAAACAGCACGTCACCGGAGAACAGCGCATCGTGCTCCTCAAGCGCGTAGGTCACGTGACCGGGGCTGTGTCCGGGGGTGAAGACGACCTCGATGTTCAGGCCGGCCAGCTCCAGGCGCTCGCCGCCGCCCACGGTGTGATCGGCCTCGTAGCTCTCGAACGGTCCGAAGCCCGGCCACGGGACGTAGCTCATGATGTCGGCCAGCACGGGTACCTCGATCTCAGGGCACCACACAGGCGCGCCGGTGGCTCGGGCCACCGGGGCGACCGCCCCGACGTGGTCGAAGTGGGTGTGGGTGAGCAGGATCGCGTCGAGCGTGACGCCGAGCGCCTCGATGGCGCCCAGGAGCTTGGGCGCCTCCTCGCCGGGATCGACGAACAGCGCCGAGTCGGCGCCGTCGCGCCGGATCAGGAAGCTGTTCTCGGCCACCGGGCCGACGGTGAACATCCGGACGTCCATGGCCCTAGGCCTTCCCGGCGGCCTTCTTGGCCTGCCGCCGGCGGTAGACGTAGGAGTCGGTGTAGTAGCCCAGCGCCGTGTAGGTGAAGAACATCAGGATGCCGATGGCCAGCGCGGCCGGGACGTTGTGCTGCAGCACGATGATCACGACGATGAACAGCGCCGTCGCGATCCCGGAGCGGTTGGCGGCCGACCGCCAGCTCGGCGGACGGTCCAGGCGGTCCATGCGGAGCGCACCGCGCCCGCCCTTCTTGCCTCCCGGCGCGGGGTCGCCGGGCCGGCCCGTGCGCCCGCGCGCCTCCACCATGCCCGCGGCGTTGCCACGGTGCTTGGAGCGACGCTTGCGCTTGGTCTGGGCCATGCTCAGGACGATAGCTCTTGGGCCTCGCC
>DASYID010000180.1:0-13816 GCA_036252775.1 Solirubrobacteraceae bacterium | reverse complement strand
GACCGATCCGAAGGACACCGGTGAGCTGGCCGCGGGCCTAGAGGACCTGCTCACGGGGCGCCAGGACGCCTATAGCGGCGAGTACCGCTTTCTTCACGCCGAAAGTCATCGCGTCTGGCTGCAAGTGAGCGCCACGCTCGTTCGCACCGACCGGGGAGAGCCCCGCTACGCAATCGTGCAGATCCAGGACATTTCAGAGCGCAAGACCTTTGAGGGGCAGCTCCGATATCTGGCCGACCACGACACCCTGACCGGCCTGGCCAACCGTCGTCACTTCGAAGCCAGGCTCGACGAGCAGGTCGCGCTGAGCACGCGCTATGGCTCAGGTGGCGCGGTGCTGGTGATCGACATCGACCACTTCAAGTACGTCAACGACACGATGGGTCACGCCGTGGGCGACGACCTGATTGCGCGGGTGGCCATTCTGTTGCGTCAGCGCCTGCGCGAAACTGACGTCATCGCGCGGCTCGGGGGCGACGAGTTCGCCGCGCTGGTCCATGGCGTCGACCGGGCGCATGCGGTCGCGCTGGGGGAGCAGCTGCGCGAGCACATAAGCCAGGAGGCCGTGGTGATGGGTGAAAGCGGCGCGCTGCGGCTGACCGCCTCCATCGGGGTCGCGGTGCTCGGAGCATCAGGCGCGGCCAGCGCCGAGGCAGTATTAGTGGGAGCCGACCTAGCGATGTATCAGGCCAAGGAACGCGGCCGCGACCGGGTCGAGGTGCTCGATGGCGTCGAGGAACCTCAGACGCGCATGCGCGCCCGCCTGACGTGGGCCGACCGGATTCGAGACGCCCTCGCCCACGAGCGCTTCACGCTTCACGCCCAGCCAATCGTCGACCTGCGTACCGAGGAGATCACTCGCCACGAACTGCTGTTGCGCATGATCGGCGACGATGGTGAGCTGATTCCGCCGGGCTCCTTCTTGGCCCTGGCCGAGGAGTACGGGCTCATCCAGGCCATCGACAAATGGGTCATCCGTCAGGCGGTCGGGCTGGCCAGCGAGCATGAGCGCCGGGGCCAGCCGCTGACCTTCGAGGTCAACCTGTCGGGAGCATCCCTCACCGACAGCGGCGTCCTGGCCGTGGTCGAGGAGGAGCTGGCAGCCCACCCGATCGGCTCGGCCGGCCTCGTGTTCGAGGTCACCGAGACGGCGGCGATCATCAATATCGACCAGGCCAAGCGCTTCGCCGGCCGCCTGGCCGAGCTGGGCTGTGCGTTCGCGCTCGATGACTTCGGAGCTGGCTTTGGGTCCTTCTACTACCTCAAGCACCTGCCCTTTGACTACATGAAGATCGACGGCGACTTCGTACGAGAGCTTCCTTCCAGCCGCGCTGACCAGCTGACCATCCAGGCGATTGTGCAGATCGCCCACGGCATGAACAAGCGCACGATCGCCGAGTTCGTCGAGGACGCCGACACCGTGGAGCTGCTGCGCCGCTACGGCGTGGACTACGCCCAGGGCTTCTACGTCGGCCGCCCCGCGCCCCTCTCACAGCTGACCGCTGGCGCTCCGCGCCTCGCCCCCCACTGACCGCGGGCGCTAGAGCGTCTGCTCGTGGGCGCGGAAGAAGTCAACCATCGTCTGCACGTACTCCGGGAAGCGTGGGCATTGGATTCCCAGGCTGCCGAGGACGCGGTCAGCCACGCGCGTGTCAAAGCGCACCGGATGGTTGAGGTAGCGCACCGACTCGCGGGGGGTGCCCGAGAACATCTTGCGCACCGAAGGCGACCGCAGCGACTCCTGTATCAGCCGGGCGGGCACCCGCAGCTTCGGCTCGCGCCCGGCATAGGCGCGGCTGAGCTCCCCCGTCAGCTCGGCGGCGCTCAGCGGCTCGGGATCGACCAGATGCAGGGTGTCTCCCACCCCGGTCCCCTGACCGGCGACCGCGGTGATGGCGTCGACCACGAAGTCGACCGGCACCACGTTGAATGCCGCCCCCGAGCGGCCGGTCTGCACGATCGGCAGCCCCTGACGTACGGCCCTGGCGATCAGTCGCAGCAGGAAGTAGGGACCGTCGAACTTCTGGGTCTCGCCCGTGCGCGAGTCCCCGACCACGATCGCCGGGCGATAGATCGTGGTCGGCACCCGATCGAGCATTTCCCGAACCCACAGCTCGGCCTGAAACTTGGTCGACTCGTAGTGGTTCTTGAACGACTGGCCCAAACTCAGCTCGTGTTCATAGACGACCCCCCGACGCAGGCCGGCCACGTAGGCGGTGCTGACGTAGTGCAGCCGGGTCAGCCCTGGAGCAGCGGCGCAGAGGTCCAGTACGTTCCCCGTCCCGTCCACGTTGACGCGCTGGGCGGTCTCCAGCGGGACGGCGAGGTCGTAGATCGCGGCGAGGTGAAAGACCTCGGTCGTCTGACCGACCAGCCGGTCATAGTCGGCGTCGGCCAGCCCCAGGCGACGGTCGGCGATGTCTCCGGTCAACACCTCGATGCGTTGCGCGTCCACGCCCGCGGCCCACTCCAGGGCGCGTTGGCGCATGCCCGCCTCGACCAGGGCCACCGCCCGCACCTCGTTGTCTACGGCCAGCAGGGCACGCAGCAACCGGCTGGCGATGAAGCCCGGCACGCCGGTGAACAGGTAGACGCGCTCCGCCACGGCCCTAAGCTTGTCAGCCCTAGGACCCGGTCGCCGGGTGGGGCGAACGCGCCACCGGCAGCGGACCCCGGGTGAGCAGTTCGCGCACCGTGCGCCCCGCCGCGGACAGACTCTGAGCGCTGACCTTGTCCAGCGTGTCAGCCACCTGATCGTAATAGCGGTAGTCGAAGTCGATCAGGTCCACCGCCGGGATTCCCGCTCGGTTGAACAGGGTGTGGTCGTCGAGCACCTCGGAGCGCACGCGGGGGGGAAAGTAGCTGCTCTCCCCCGCCCGCCGGGCCGAATGTCGCACAGCCGCCCACAGGCCCGCGGCAGATCCCGCCTCACGTGGCAACGACAGGCCGCGGTTGCCCACGAAATCCAACAGGATCATCGCCCCCACCTCCCGGCGATGGGCCCGTACGTAGGCCCGGCTACCGCGAAGCCCGTCACGCAGGAAGTCGGTCGAGGCGGCGGGCTTCTCCTCGCCGTCGAAGAAGACGAAGCGCAGCTCGGGCGCCTGGGGTCGGGGCTTGGAGCGGCGCAGATCCCGCACGACCTCGAGCAGCGTGGCCGTGCCGGAGGCGCCATCGTTGGCCCCCACGAAGCCCGGGATCTCGTCGGTGTCGTAGTGGGCGCCGATCACCACCGCCGGGCGTCGGCCGGGCAACGTTCCCACCACGTTGCGCAGGCCTCCCGGGATTGGCTCGAAGTGTCCATGGGGCAACTGGGCCTTCAACCAGGCGCCGAGGGCGCGGTTGGCGGCAGTGCCAGCCGGTCGGGGCCCGAGGGCAACCTGGTAGCGCAGGTCCTCAAACGCTCGGGTAGCGTTGAAGGGTCGCACGTCGGTGCGCAACTGCGGACCCGGTGAGTCCTTGCCCACACCGGCCACGGCCCACACGACCAGCGCGATGATCGCGGTGGCCAGAGCCGCTGCGATACGCCGAGCGCGAGAGTGCTGAAGCACCACCATCAGCGGTCACGGTAGTGGTCCGCCGGACGGTCTGCTGCCCAGAAGGCTGCGGGCAGTCAGGTCCATGGGGCTGCCGGCCGCCGCCCCCACCGACTGCGGATCGGGCTGACCAGGTGCGCCAGGGCGTAGAGCGCGCCGGCGACCAGCACCACCGCGGCGCTGGGGGGCAGCTCGGCTATCCGGTAGCTCAGGCCCACCCCGACCCATACCGACAGCAGGGCGGCGGCGGCGGCGATCGCCATGCCCGCGAAGGGCCGACGGGTCAGTCGGTGCGCGGCCCCCGCGGGGGCCGCCACCAGCCCCAGCAGCAGCAGGGCGCCCACCGCTTGACTGGCTTGCGCCACCTCGACCGCCAGCACGGCCAGGAACCCGAGCTCCAGCGCCGCCACGCGTACCCCGCGGACTCGCGCCACCACGGGGTTCACCGAGGCCAGGAGCAAGGGCCTGGCCATCACCACGATGGCGATCGCGCAGCCCAGGCTGACGCCCGCGACCAGACCGGCCTGGGCGGTGCTCAGACCGAAGATCGAACCGAACAGCGCGCGGACCCCGACCGTCGACCCGCCACCGGCCGGGCCCCCCGCGAGTACGGCGAGCAGCAAGGCGCCGACACCCAGCACCCACGCGAAGGTGGCGCCGATGGCCAGATCACGCTCGGCCGAGGTCGAGCCGAGTCGGGCCATCACCAGCGCGACCCCGAGCGAGGCCGCCAGGACGCCGATACGAAGGTCGATTCCCGCCGCTGCCGCTACCAGGGCGCCGGGAAACGCCACGTGGCTGAGCGCATCGACGGCGAACACCTGGGCGCGCAGCACCACAAACCAGCCCGCCAGGCCACTGCCCACGGCCACCAGGCTTCCGGCCAGCAGCGCGTGGCGGATGAACTCGTGGTCGAGCACGCCGCTAGCGCGCCTCGCCGGGGGCCGTCGCGCCGCTCGCTCGCGCGCCCCTTCGGCGAGCGAGCAGGCGCAGCGTCACGTAGCTGCTCAGGCCCAGGGAGCTCACGTAGAAGCCGAGCGGGTAGTCGGTGTAGTAGGCCAGCTCCAGGCCGACCCAGCTGAAGGTCAGGCCCAGGCCCACCGAGAGTCCCAGGCCTGGGCCGGGACGAGAGGTGAGCTGGCGGGCACAGCCGGCCGGCATGATCAGCAGGGCGAAGACCAGCAGGGCACCGGTGACCTGGCTGGCGGCCGCCACGGCCACGCCCAGGATCACCAGGAATCCACCCGACAGCAGGCCGACCGGCAGGCCCCGGCTCCGGGCCAGCGCCGGGTCTACCGACGTCAGCAGCAGGGGTCGCCCGACGGTGGCCAGCAGCGCCAGAAGCACGACGGTCAAGACCGCCAAGCTCAGCGCCCGGCCAGCGCTGATCCCAACGATGGACCCGAAGAGCAGCGGCTCGAGGTCCTGCTGGACGGAGCCATTGACACTCAGGGCCACCAGACCCAGCGACAGCCCGACCGCCTGAACCGTGCCGACCAGCGCCGTCTGGTCTCGAAAGCCGCGTCGCGCCGCGTGCGTGCCGGGTCCCAGCACGAGCGCCGCCGCCGTACAGGCGGCCAGGTAGCCCCACGCCACCGGCACTCCGGCCAGAGTCGCGCCGGCCGCGCCCGGGAACGCCATCACCGACAGGGTGTGGCCGGCGAAGATCTCACGCCGCAACACGGTCAACCAGCCGACCACCCCAGCCAAGATCGAGACCGCCGTGGCGGCCTCCAGCGCGTGAATCATGAACGCGAACTGGAACGGGTCCAGGATCACCTGAGGTCCCGCCGATCCCAGCCCCTGCCCCGGGCTCACGGGTGCGCGTGCCCGTGACGCGGCGAGTGAACCGAGGGGGCGTCGGGGGCGCCGACGACGACCAGGCGCCCGTCGGAGGCCCGCAGCACCTCGATCGGCACGCCGTAGAGCCGGCTCAGGTCCGGACCGGTGATCACCTGCTCAGGCCGACCGCTCAGCGCGCTACCCCCAGCGAGGTAGACGACCCGGTCCAGGTAGCCCAGCAGCGGGTTGACGTCATGGGCGACGAGCACCACGGTCACGCCGGCCTCGCGACAGATCCTCTGAACCAGCGCTGCGATCAGCGCCTGGCTCGGGAGATCCAGGCTGTCCAGCGGCTCGTCGAGCACCAGCAGGCTCGGCTCAGGGGCCAGGGCCTGGGCGATCAGCACCCGCTGGCGCTCCCCCCCACTGAGCTCAGACAGCGGCCGCGCCACCAGGTCCCCGGCCCCGACCAGCTCGATGACCTCGGCCACGCGCGCCTCAGCCGCCCGCCGTCGGTCACCCCAGAGCCGCCGGGGTACCGGCAGCGGCACTCCCCAGCGCGCGCCCTCAAGGCCGAGGCGCACGAGATCAATTCCGCGGAGGCGAGCGTGCCCGTCGGAGTCGTGGCGCTGGGGTAGGTATCCGATGTTCCCGCGCGAGCCGCCCGGTGCCCGCCCGAGCACCTCGAGTGTGCCCCGCTGTAGGGGTATCTCCCCCAGCATGGCCTGCACCAGCGTGGTCTTACCCGCCCCGTTGGGCCCCAGCAGGGCCACGAACTCGCCCCGCGCGATCGACAGGTCAACGCCGCTCCACACGATCATGCCCCCGAGCGAGACCGTCGCCCCGCTCGCCTCGACCGCCGGCGTGGCCGGTTCGCTGGAGCGCTCTGGGGGCCCAGGCGCGCTCACGACCGGCGTCTCGTTAGGGCCTGGGCGAGCTCGCCCAGCTGCGCCATCTGCCAGGCGGTGAAACTCGCATGGCGGGGCGACAGCGTCTCGGTCACCGCGACCACCGGGATGCCCGCCCGCCGGGCCGCCTCGGTCAGCCGCGTCACGTCCGGCGTCGAGTTCTGACGGTTGTAGACCCAGGCGCGAATCTGGTGGGCGGCGATCTGGCGATCTACGGCCTGCTTGTCCGCCGCGCTGGGTTCGGTGCCCTCGGCTATCGCCCGCAGGAATCCCGACGGGGTGCGCAAGCGCAGCCCCAGAGCCTGGGCGAGCGGCTCGAAGATGCTCTCCGAGGCGCCCACCGGTGCACCCGACGCGCGCGACCGCAGCCTCTGGACGGCGCGGTGAAAGTCGGCCAGCGGTCCGGCCCGGAGCAGCTCATGCCGACGATCGAAGTAAGCGGCGTGGCCAGGGTCGAGCACCCGATAGGCCGCGGTGATCGCGTCGACCACGCGATCGACGTCAGCGGGCGCGTACCAGCGGTGGGGGTTGGTGGGTGCGGCCAGGCCGAGCACCGCCCCCACGTCGAGTACGCGCTGACGCCGACTGGCGGCCGCCTCGAGCAGGCGCGAGGCCCATGGGTCATACCCGACTCCGTTGACGATCACCATCGCCGCCCCGGCCACGGCCCGTGCGTCGGAGGGGCGCGGCTCGTAGCTGTGCGGGTCGGTCCCCGGGTCGTCCACGATGCTCGAGACGGCCAGACGATTCCCGGCCAGGTAGCGGGCCAGGCTGCCCCAGGTGCTCTCGGCGGCGAGTACGCGCAGACGGCCGTCGCCCGAGCGAGCTCCAACGCCACAACCGGAGATCAGGGCGAGAGCCGCCAGCGCCGCGATCAGGATGGCCGGTCGCGCGCGTCGCACCCCGCGCACTATAGACCTAGATGAGAGCTGGTCTCATCTAGGCGCTGGGTCGGGGGGCGGGCAACAGGCCCCGCAGGCGCCCCGCAGCGTGACGTCGTGAGTCTGGACGGCGAAGCGCTCCATCCTCGAGCTCACGCGTCTGATCGAGCGCTCGAGCTCGGCATCCTCAAACGGGACCACGCGTCCACAGCGGTCGCACACCAGGTGGTGATGGTGATCGCCGCTGGGATCGATGGTCTCGTAGCGGGCCATTCCGTCGCCGAGATCCAGCCGGCGTACGAGGCCGAGCTCCTCGAGCTGATCGAGAATGCGAAAGGCGCTGGCCCGCCCCACCGGCCGGGGCGCCCCGCGCATCGCCTCCTGCACCTCGCCGGCGCTGAGCGCGCAGCCCTGGCCCGCCAAGAGGTCGATGATCGCCTCGCGCGCGGGGCCCATGCGGTAGCCCGCCTCACCGCACCGACTGCGGGCGGACTGCTCCCAGGCGTTGGGGGAAGGCACCCTGAGAATGCTAGCCGCGAGCCGATCCCTCTCAGCTGGGCCGCACGGGCTAGGGTGGGGATCTCACGCACCGAGAGGACCCGCGCATGAGTGATTCAAACGTCATCACCCCCCAGGGACTGGCCGATCTCAACGCCGAGCTCGCCGATCTGGAGGGGCGAGGGCGCCGCGAGATCGCCGACCGCATCCGCACCGCGCGCGAGTGGGGGGATCTCAAGGAGAACTCCGAATACCACGACGCCAAGAACGATCAGGCCCACCTGGAGACCCGCATCTTGCGCCTGCGCGAGAAGATCGCCGCGGCCGACGTGACCGAGATCCCGGAGGCGACCGGTGCCGTCGGCTTCGGCTCCACGGTGGTGGTGGAGGATGAGCAGGGACAGCGCCAGACATGGCAGATCGTCAGCTCCCATGAGGCCGCCCCGGTCGAGGGCCGGCTGTCGGTGGAGTCGCCGGTGGCGCGTGCCCTGAGTGGACGCGGGCCGGGCGACCGCGTGACCATCTCGCTGCCGCGCGGCCAGCGCGACCTGCGGATCGTCGAGGTCTCCTGACGGCCACGCTGTGGACGATCGGCTACGAGCGCCTGATCCCCCAGGCGCTGATCGCCGAGCTCGAGGCGGCCGGCGTTCAGCGCGTCATCGACGTGCGCTTCCGTCCCCAGTCGCGGCGACCGGGCATGTCCAAGTCCAGGCTGGCCGAGCGGTTGGCCACGCATGGCATCGCCTACGAGCATCGCCGCGAGCTCGGCACGCCGCCCGAGATCAGGCCGCTTTATCGGTCCGGCCGTCTGACCCAGGCCCGCCACGCCTTTGCCGAGCACGTCGAGAGGGCCTCGGCCCAGTCGCTGGACTCCCTGGCCACCGAGCTGGGAGGAGAGCCACGGACCGCTTTGCTGTGCCTGGAGGCTGACCCGGCCCACTGCCATCGCCGAGTGCTGGCCGAGGCCCTGTGCCGACGGATGCCCGGGCTGACGGTGGTCGACCTCTAGCCCGAACTCACCCGCCCTCTCGCGGCTCGAAGGCCAGGGCGGCGGAGTTGATGCAGTAGCGCTCCCCGGTCTCACCCGGCCCATCGTTGAAGACGTGACCCAGGTGCGAGCCACAGTGGCGACAGCGGACCTCAGTGCGCACCATGAAGTGGCTGCGGTCCTTGACCAGCTCGATGTGCTCGGCGACCGCCGGCTCGGTGAAGCTCGGCCAGCCGGTACCCGAATCGAACTTGGTCTCAGACCCGAACAGCTCGACCCCGCAGGCCCCGCAGCGGTACATGCCCGACTGTTTGTTGTAGACGTACTCCCCGGTGAACGGGGGCTCGGTTCCCGCGCGCCTGAGGATGTCGTACTGCGCCGGCGTCAGCTCTTGGCGCCACTGCTCGTCTGACTTCTCGATCTTGGGGGTCATCCTGCCTCCAGGCAAAGCGTCGGGTCCTATGGCAAACGGCTGATCAATCTGCATCTACGGGACGGTCGGGGCCGAGGCTCATTCTCGCGGATGGAAACTGCGGACCCTGGGTAGGTCCCGGTCGTGGTCGATCCTCGCACCCGGGTCATCACCCTGTCGGGCGAGGTCGACATCGTCGAAGCGCGCCAGCTCAGCGCGGTGTTCTCCGAGGCGGTGGGCGACACCACCCGCGAGGTCATCGTCGACCTACGTGATGTCACGTTCATGGACTCGACCGGTCTGGGAACGATCCTCAAGGCCCACGCTCGCCTACGACGTCAGGGGCGCCCGATGGCCGTCGTCGTGGCACCCGGCCCGGTGATGGACCTGATGGCCATGGGCGGCCTGCTCGAGCAGCTGCGAGTGGTGGACAGCCTGGACGGCGCCCGTGACGCCGTGCTGGCCTGACCTCGGTAGCGTCACGGCCATGAGCCCCCGCTCGCTAGCCTCACGGCCGTGAGGCTACCCCTCACCAGCATTCCGGCCGTGACTCCGCCCCTGCCCGAGGTCACCGGCGTGAGCCACCGCTTCGTGATCGCCAACGGCGTTCGCCTGCACGTCGCCGAGGCGGGCTCCCCCGAGGCCCCGCCGCTCCTGCTCGTGCACGGCTGGCCGCAGCACTGGTGGATGTGGCGACTGATGATCCCCGATCTGGCCCGCACCCACCGCCTGATCTGCCCCGATCTTCGAGGCCTGGGGTGGTCCGAGCAGCCCGCGCAGGGCTATGAGAAAGAGACGCTGGCGGCCGACATGATGGCCGTGCTCGATGAGCTGGGGATAGAACGCGCCTCGTGGCTCGGTCACGACTGGGGCGCCTTCTGTGGCCTGCTGGCCGCGCTGCGCCACCCCGACCGCATCGAGCGCCTGATGGTCCTCTCGGTCCCCCACCTGTGGCCCTCGCGGGAGGAACGCCTCAACCCCCGGCGCATGGCCAGCTTCGCCTATCAGCTCCCGCTCAGCGCCCCGGTGCTGGGCGCGCGTCTGATGCGTGCGGGGGCCACCCGCCAGGTGCTCCGGCGCGGGCGAGCCGTGGGTCACTACAGCGAGCATGAGCTCAGGAGCTATGACCAGATCCTGCGGACACCGAACGGCGCGCGGGCCACCGTCGGCTATTACCGCAGCTTTGTCACCCGCGAGCTGCCGGCCATCCTCACCGGGCGCTACTCGCGCTCGCACCTGCGCCCACCTACTCGGCTGCTCATCGGTACGCGCGACCCGATCGGCGCCGGAGCCAAGCTCGACGGTCCCATCGACAACGCCCCTGGCCTGGAGGTCGAGTGGGTGCCCGGAGCCGGGCACTTCCTGCCCGAGGAGCGACCCGACCTGGTCGCCGAACGGGCGCAGAGATTCTTCGCTCCCAGTGTGGCCCATGCCTGACGGCGACCGAATGCTTCGGGCCGGGCGCCCCGAGGAGCTGGCCACGCCGGGCCAGAGCCCCAGGCCGCGCCTGAGGGTGGCGGTGCTGGCCTGCATGGACACCCGCATCGACCTGTACACCATGCTCGGCCTGGCCCGCGGAGACGCCCACATCATTCGCAACGCGGGGGGTCTGGTCACCGACGACGCCGTCCGCTCGTTGAGCGCGTCCCAGCGCCTGCTGGGAACCGAGGAGGTCGTCGTGGTCATGCACGAGGGCTGTGGCTTGCACGGTGCCTCCGAGGACGAGTTCGCCCGGGCGCTGGCTGCCGACGGCGCCCTGCCCACCTGGCGCCTGGGCGCGTTCGATGACGTCGAGCAGGCCCTGCGCCAGGGCCTGAGCCGGCTGCGATCGAGTCCCGAGCTCCCGGCCCGCGAACACATCCGAGGGCTCATCTTCGACCCCGAGGCCGGGACGTTGCGCGAGGTCGACCCCCCGCGCTGATGGAGACCCGCCGGGCGGGTAGCATCGAGACCGGGACGATGGCCGAGGAGGACCGGCGGAACATAGAGATGGCCGAGGAGGACCGGCGGAACATAGAGATCGCCCAGGCGGCCTACAGCGCCTTCAATCGCGGTGACCTGGTCAGTGCCCTGGAGGGACTGGACCCAGAGATCGAATGGCACATGTGGGACCGCTTCACCCGCAAGTCGCGCGTCTTCCATGGGCACGCCGGCGTGCGAGAGGTCTTTCAGACGTTCGCCGAGAACTTCGACGACTTTCGCACCGAACCGCATGACTTCATCGGCCTGGCGGGCCGAGTGGTGGTCCCGGTCCGACTGTCTGGACGGCCCAAGGGTGGCGGCGAACGGATCGAGTTCGAGCTCGTGCAGGTGTGGAGCACTCGCTCACACCGGGCCGTGCGCCTGGATGTCTACGGGTCCCTGGAGGAGGCTCGCGAGGCGATGGAGGCAGCGGATTCGCCGCCGCGCGCCCCCCAGGACCAGGCGGCCGCCCCCGAGGACGAGCCGTCCCCAGCCCAGAGTCAGCCGTCCCCAGCCGAGAGTCAGCCGTCCCCCGCCGATGCCTGAACGCCGGGGATCGGCGCCCAGCTCAGGCGGCCACGATGATCGGGGCGTCCTGGAGACTGCGCTCCAGGAACTGCTCCATCTCCGCCGCCGGCATCGGGCGGGCCAGTAGGTAGCCCTGGGCGGAGGTGCACCCGAGCTCGCTCACGCGCTCCAGCTGCTCCTCGGTCTCCACGCCCTCGGCCACGACCGAGAGGCCCAGCGCGGCGCCCATCTGGGCCACCGCCCGTACGATCGCTGACTCCTCGCTGCCCTCGAGCAGGGCGGCCACGAACGAGCGGTCGATCTTCAGCGCCTGCAGCGGCAGGCGACGCAGATAGCTCAAGGACGAATAGCCGGTGCCGAAATCGTCGAGCACCAGCCCCGTGCCCAGCTCCCGCAGCCGCGCGAGCTGAGACAGGGTGCGCTCTGAATCCTCGAGCAGAACTCCCTCGGTTATCTCGAGCGCCAGGGCCTGGGGCGGTACCCCGTGGACTCGCAGCGTGGTGGCGATCTCATCCCCGAGCTGCGGCTCACTCACCTGCTTGGGAGACAGGTTGACGTTGAGGCACAGATCCCCGCCGAAGCGCCCGCGCCAACCAGCGAGATCGGCCACGGCCTGCTCGAGCACCCAGCGCCCGATGGGGACGATCAATCCCGTCTCCTCGGCGATCGGGATGAACTCGGCGGGCGATACCCAGGAGCCGTCGGCCCGCTTCCAGCGCAGCAGCGCCTCGACGCCCTCTACGCGGCGGGTCAGAAGCGAGACGATCGGCTGGTAGGCCAGGCTGAACTCGTCGCGCTCGAGCGCGCCGGCCAACGCGTTCTCCAGGGAGAGACGCTTGACCATCTTCTGGCGCATACGATCGTCGAACAGCTCGTAATGGCCCCGTCCCCGTGCCTTGGCCGTGTACATCGCGGTGTCGGCATTGCGCATCAGCTCCTGCGCAGTGGCCTGACCGTCGGAGGATGCGACACCGACGCTGGCCGAAACGCGATGAGGCACGCCCGCGAGGTGAAACGGCTCGGCCAGGGAGGTCAGCATCGCCTCGGCCACGGCCTCAGTCTCGCGCTGGGAGGCCACGCCCTCGCACATCACGACGAATTCGTCGCCACCGAAGCGGGCGACGAGGTCGGTGAGCACCAGCGCGCGGCGCAATCGGGGAGCGATGGCGCGCAGCAGCTCGTCGCCGGCGTCATGTCCGAGGCTGTCGTTGACCACCTTGAAGTTGTCCAGGTCCAGGAAGAACACGGCCAGCTGCGACCCGCCGGCCCGCGCCCTACCCAGCGCCGTTTCCAGGCGCTCGAGGAACTGGGTGCGGTTGGGCTGTCCGGTGAGCGCGTCGGAGTAGGCCCGCTGGTGCAGCTGCTCATCATGGTCCTGGCGGTCCAGGGCGCTGCCGAGCTTGCCGGCCACCGAACGCAAGAAGGTCGCTTCCTCAGGCCCAAAGGCGCCCGTGCGGGGGCTCAGCGCGCCGAGCACGCCGAAGTTGCCTCTGCGCGTCACGATCGGCACCGCCAGAGCGCTGTGGCATCCATGCTCCGCCGCCAGCGGGCTGCGCTGGAAGCCGGGCTCAGCGCCGACATCAGCGCTGATCATGGGCTGACCGCTGCTCAGAGCGTGGGTCGGCTGACTGGGCGCGCCCAGCGGGATCGTGGCTCGCCCAACGCAGCCGTCGTTCCAGCCGGTGCCCCAGCGCAGCAGGAGCACTTCCTCCTGCTCGAGCAGCTCGAGCACCCCGACGTGCTCGGCCTCCAGCGTCTCGGCCACCATCTTCACGGCGACGTTCATCAGCTCGCTGGCGTTGGCACCCTGGATGGCCTGGGCCTGCAGATCCGCTACCCGCTCGGCCCGCACGGCATGACGGCGCAGGTGGGTGATCAGCGCGTCGACCCGGCCACGGAGCTTGAAGATCAGGGCGCCTGACACCGACAGCGCCGCCACCGCCATGACCCACTTGATCTGTGGCGTCGTGGCCTCGTCCTTGATGATCAGCACCCCCGCATAGGCCAGGGCGACACAGACCATGTTCGCCGCCGCCAGGCGGCGACCGAAGAAGTAGAACGCCGACAGGACGACCCAGAAGTACATCATCGCGTAGGCGGAGACCGACGCCGCACCAGCGCCCAGGACCACCACGCTGACCAACACCGTCCCCAGTGGCGGCAGGGCCTGAAAGACCAGGTCGGGAAGCCGTTCGCGGCGCACCAGCATCAGCGCCACCACGGCGTAGGCGACCACCACGGCGGCGAGCATGGGCATCGCGACCCGATCGGGCGCGTGCGGCAGCAGGAGCGTGAACAGCACCACCGTGGCACCCGCTCCG